>NZ_DATFAN010000142.1:0-2069 GCF_035254525.1 Ideonella sp.
CATCGCCGCGGCGCCCGATGTCCAGGGCCTGGCCGGTGCCCACCGCCACCACCTTGACCGTGATGCCGGTGGCCTTCGTGAAGGCAGGCAGCAGGTGCGGAAAGAGGCCCGACTGCTCGGTCGACGTGGTCGAGGCGACGACGATGCTGCGCTCCTCGGCACCGGCGCTGAACGACAGCGTCGCGGCCAGCAGGGCGGCCCCGACGCAGAAAGGACGCTTGCTCAGTCCCATGGGAGTTGTCCTTTCAGGAACAGGGTGGCCTCTTCGGGCAGCGGGCCGCCGAAGAAGTGATCGGTGGGCACGTCGGCCAGCATGCGGCCGTGCTCGAGATACACCACGCGGCTGGCCAGGCGCTTGACCTGGCCGAGGTTGTGCGAGCTGAGCATGATGGTCATGCCTTGCGCGGTGAAGTCGGCGATCAGGCTCTCGACCTCGCGCTTGGCGCTGGGGTCCAGGCTCGCGGTCGGCTCGTCCAGCAGGAGCACGTCGGGCTGCACCGCCCAGGCCCGCGCCAGCGCGAGGCGCTGCTGCTGACCGGCCGAGAGCACGCGCGCGATGCGGCCGGCTTCGGCCAGCAGGCCCACGCGCTCGAGCGCACGCATGGCACGCTCGCGCCGCTGTGTGCGCGGCATGCGCTGCAGCATCAGGCCCAGCTCGACGTTGGCGCGCGCCGACAGGCGCAGCATGAAAGGCCGCTGGAACACCATCGCCAGGCGCGGCGCAGGCGCGTCGGCCAGGCGCTGCCCCTGGCTCAGCGGCACCAGGCCGTGCATCGCGCGCAGCAACGTGCTCTTGCCCGAGCCGTTGGCGCCGACCAGCGCGACACGCTCCCCGCGCACCAGGGCGAGGTCGATGCCGTTCAGCGCGAGCGTGGGGCCGAAGCTCACGCTCGCCGAGCGCAATTCCACGAGCGGCGCCGTCACGCGAGCGCGCTCCAGCGCTGATCCTCGGCCAGCCGCCACTGCCGCAGCAGGCCGATGACCACGTTGAGCGAGAGCACGACGCCCAGCAGCACCAGCCCGAGTGCCAGCGCCAGCGGCAGGTCGCCCTTGCTGGTCTCCAGGGCGATCGCGGTGGTCATCACCCGGGTCACGCCGGCGATGTTGCCGCCCACGATCATCACCGCGCCGACCTCGGACACCGCGCGGCCGAAGGCCACCAGCGCCAGCGTGGACAGGGCGAGCCGCTCGTCCCAGGCGACGATGAGCGCGGATTCGAGCCGGCCGGCGCCGAGCGAGCGCAGTTGCTCGCCGTGGTCGTGCAAGGCGTCCTCGATGACCTGGCGCGCCAGCGCGGCGACGATGGGCGTGACCAGGATCGCCTGTGCAACCACCATGGCGGTCGGCGTGAACAGGATGCCCAGCGCGCCCAGCGGCCCGGCACGCGACAGCAGCAGGTACACCGCCAGGCCCACCACGACCGAAGGCAGCGCGAGCAAGGTGTTGAGCAGCACCAGCAGCGTGGCCCGCCCGCGAAAGCGCGACACCGCGACCGCGGCGCCGGCCAGCAGCCCCAGCGCGGTGGCGATCACGCTCGCGCCGCCGCTGACGGTCAGCGACAGGCCGACGATGTGCAGGAGTTCGGGGTCGCCGCCGGCGACAAGCTGCGCGGCGCCGGCCACGCTCTCGGCGAAAGGATTCATCCGCGCCTATCGTAACCATGCGCGGCGCGATCGCC
Source organism: Ideonella sp. (assembly GCF_035254525.1). GTDB lineage: Bacteria > Pseudomonadota > Gammaproteobacteria > Burkholderiales > Burkholderiaceae_C > Ideonella. Next base: position 1,679 of record NZ_DATFAN010000142.1, read on the forward strand.
CATGCGGGCTTTCACAAGGCGCAGGTGCGAAAGCCGCAGAAGAGATCGTCGCGCTGCGGTGCTTCGAAGCGGCGGAACTTCGTGTTGCGCAGCCGCGCGCTGGTGGCGAACGACGCGCCGCGCAGCACCTTGTGCGTGCCGAAGAAGGGCTGCGAATACGACGCCCACGGGCCCGGCGCGAAGCCGGGATAGGGCCGCAAGCTGCCGGCCGTCCACTCCCACGCTGATCCCCAGGCGAAGCCGCGCGAGTACGACTGCGCCGCGGCTTCCCATTCGACTTCGGCCGGCAGGCGCCGCCCCGCCCAACGGCACCACGCCTGGGCCTCGTGCCAGCTGACGTGCATCACGGGCTGCGCCATCGGCACGCGCGTGAGGCGCCCGAAGCGCCGCT
>NZ_DATFAN010000143.1:0-5295 GCF_035254525.1 Ideonella sp.
TGTTGTTGCCGGCGGAGCTGAACGCGTAGAGGATCTCGGAGAACCCATGCGCGCCGGGGTTGGCCACCGCTGCGCGGCCGGCGTCGGTCATCACCGCGATGGCCGTGCCGCCGAGCACCAGCAACGGCACGATGAGAATGACGATCGAGCTCATCTTCATTTCGAAGGACTCGATCTTCTTGCCCAGGTACTCGGGCGTGCGGCCGATCATCAGGCCCGCCACGAACACCGCGAGGATGGCGAACACCAGCATGCCGTACAGCCCCGAGCCGACCCCGCCGAAGACGACCTCGCCCAGCTGGATGTTGACCAGGGGAATGAGCCCGCCCAGCGGCGTGTACGAGTCGTGCATCGAGTTGACGGAGCCGTTGGACGCGGCCGTCGTGGCCGAGGCCCAGAGCGCCGAGTCCGCGATGCCGAAGCGCGCCTCCTTGCCTTCCATGTTGCCGCCGGACTGCTGCGGCGTGGCCGATTGATCGACGGCGAGCTGCGTGAACTGAGGATTTCCTCGCTGCTCGGCCCATATCGCCAGCACGGTGAGCAGCGTGAAGATCAAAGCCATGGCCGCAAACACGGCCCAGCCCTGGCGCTTGTCGCCGACCATCTGACCGAAAGTGAAGCACAGCGCCGCGGGGATGAGGAGGATGGCGAGCATTTCGACGAAGTTCGACAAGGGCGTCGGGTTCTCGTAGGGGTGCGCCGAGTTCGCGTTGAAGAAGCCGCCGCCGTTGGTGCCCAGCTGCTTGATGGCGATCTGCGATGCCGCCGGGCCCAGCGGCAGCGTTTGCGTGTCGCGGGTCTTGCTCTCCAGCACCGGGTCGCCAGCGGCATCCTTCAGCGGCTGGCCGTCGGGGCCGAGCTTGGGCTCCTGGTACTTCACGGCTTCGAGCGTCTGAACGTTCCTGTAGGCGTCGAAGCTCTGCACTGCCCCTTGTTGCACCAGGAACAGTGCAACGACGAAAGACAAGGGCAGCAGCACCCACAACGTGATGCGGGTGAGGTCGACCCAGGCGTTGCCGATCTCGTTGGCGCTGTGGCGCGCGAAGCCCCGGACCAATGCAATGAGGACGACGATGCCGGTGGCGGCTGACAGGAAGTTCTGCACCGCGAGGCCCAGCATCTGCGACAGGTAGCTCATCGTCGACTCGCCGCCATAGCCCTGCCAGTTCGTGTTGGTGGCGAAGCTGACGGCGCTGTTGAACGACGAGTCGGGTGAGGCGCTGGACAGGCCCTGAGGATTCAGCGGCAGCCACGCCTGCAAGCGCTGCAAGGCGTAGACCGCGACAAAGCCGAGCGCGTTGAACAGGAGGATGGCCAGCGCGTACTGCACCCATGCCATTTCGACCTTGGGGTCCACGCCACACAGCCGGTACAGAGGCGACTCGATGCGTTGCGACATGCGCAACTCGCCTTCCATCACCGCGGCCATGTAGCGGCCGATGGGAACGGCGAGCATCACCAGCGCGATGCCGTAGACGGCGAACAGGATCCAGGCATGGGCCGTCACGAGAACTTCTCCGGTTGGAGCAGGGCGGCCACCAGGTAGGCCAGCAAGGCGATCGACACCACGCTGCCGAGCACGACCATCCAGTTCATCGCCCAGGCTCCTCGAGCTTGGCACAGCCCAAGACCAAGCCGACCATCAGAAGCCACAGTGCGGCAGCGAGTGCGAGATAGGCGACGTCCATCGGATGCTTTCGATCACGAGATGCTGGGCATCCTAGGCAGCCCAGCATCAAGATGCCGCCAAGATTCGGCACTCGCGCGTAAAGAAGGCATAAGAGTTGCCTCGATCGTGGCGGCGGCTTGGCGCTGGCGCTAGACGCGTCTTTACGAAATCCTTATGCGCGCCTGGATATAACCCTGTGACCCCGCAATGAATGCCTCTTCATGGACCCCAAACAAGAACGGCAGGCCCTCGCTCCCCTGACCCTCGGCGCCATCGGCGTGGTCTACGGCGACATTGGCACGAGCCCGCTGTACACGATCAAGGAAGTCTTCAGCCCAGGCACGGGCGTGCCGCTGGATGCGGTGCACTTGATTGGAGCGGCCTCCGTCATCTTCTGGGCGCTGATGATGGTGGTCACGCTCAAGTACGTGCTGCTCATCCTGCGCGCCGGCAACCGCGGCGAAGGCGGCATCATGGCGCTGACGGCGCTGGCGGCGCACGCCGCGGGCACGACTGCGCAGCGCCGCACTTTGTTGTTGCTGCTTGGCCTGTTCGGTGCTGCGCTGTTCTACGGCGACAGCGTCATCACGCCGGCGATCTCCGTGCTCAGTGCAGTCGAAGGGCTGGAAATCGTCACACCCGTGCTCAAGCCATACGTCTTGCCGGTGAGCATTGGCGTGCTGGTCGGCCTGTTCGTCGTGCAGCGCCACGGCACGGGGCTCGTGGGCAAGTTGTTTGGTCCGATCATCGTCGTCTGGTTTATCGCCCTGGCGGTGACGGGCGTCGTGCACATTCGGCAGCAGCCGGCCATCCTGGCCGCCTTCAATCCGCTGCATGCTTGGGCGTTCCTGGTCGAGCGCGGCTGGCAGGTGTTTGCCGCCGTGGGGGCCATCGTGCTCGCGATCACTGGCGCGGAAGCGCTCTACGCCGACATGGGGCATTTCGGCAAACAGCCGATTCGCCTCGCCTGGCTGGGCTTGGTGCTGCCCTCACTCACGCTTAACTACTTCGGCCAGAGCGCCATGCTGATGCGTGATCCCAGTGCCTTGGAGAACCCGTTTTTCCGCCTCTTTCCGCAGGCATGGCTCCTTCCCGCGGTGGTCCTCGCCACCATGGCCACCGTGATCGCCTCCCAGGCGGTCATCTCGGGTGCTTATTCGATGACCAAGCAGGCGATCCAGCTCGGCTTTCTGCCGCGCATGCAGGTCCTCTACACCTCGGTAAGGGAGGCCGGGCAGATCTACCTGCCTTTGGTGAATTGGATGCTGTTGATCGCCGTGGTCCTGGCCGTGATCGGCTTCGGCAGCTCGTCGGCGATGGCATCGGCCTACGGGATCGCGGTCACGGTCACGATGCTGATCACCACGGTCCTCACATTCTTCGTCATCTGCCACGGCTGGGGCTACCCGTTGTGGCTGGCAGCGGGCGCCACTGGCATCTTCCTGGCGCTGGACACGCTGCTGGTGGTGTCGTGCTCGATCAAGTTCGTCCAGGGTGGATGGTTTTCCATCGCGATGGGCGCGGCGATCTTCACCATCATGGCAACCTGGAAGCGCGGTCGCGAGCTGTTGATGAAAAGCATCAGTACCGAGGACCCCGAACTGCTGCCCTTCGTGACTGCACTGGTCAACGAGGACATTCCCCGCGTTCCAAGAACGGCGGTGTTCGCGGTGGCCAATCCCGACACCGTGCCGCAGGCGTTGATGCACAACCTCAAGCACAACCGCGTTCTGCACGAGCAGAACGTGATCCTGACCGTCGAGTTCCACGACGTGCCCTGGATTGCGTTCGACGAGCGCGTCCAGGTCAAGCAACTGGTGCGCGGCTTCTGGCAGGTGCACGTCAACTACGGCTTCAAGAACGCGCCCGACATTCCCAGCGCCCTGGATATGTGTGCATCGCGCGGATTGCGCATCGACCTGTTCCAGACCAGCTACTTCGTCAGCCGCGAAACGGTTGTTCCGACCGCGGGCGCCGGCATGGCGCATTGGCGCGAGAGGCTTTTCGCCGCCATGTCGCGCAACGCGAGCAGTGTGGTCGAGTTCTTCAAGCTGCCTAACAACAGCGTCATCGAGCTGGGAACGCGCGTGCAGATCTGATTCTGGTTCGCATCGATCTTTATCCCTTCCTTATGCGGGCTCTGGTCGAATGGCAATCAGTCGATATTGCCTGCGAAGCACACAGCCTCGCGCTAGCGCGGCTGGCACCCCCAGATGACTCCTGCCCACGCCGCACGCACCACGCCTCCAGCAGCGGGGAAGGCTCGCCATGGCTGCGTGTCTGAACCCCAGGGCGTTTGCGAAGAGCAGAGTGCATCGGGGGGTGGCTGGCCGCGAGAGCGCAACCTTCGGGTTCTGGAGGCGTTGCTGCTGGACCGCGTCCCTCGAGAGCCCGGTGTGGGCGTGTTCATTGGCATGGAGGGCGAGATCGACGTCAATGCATTTGTTCGGTTCTTGGCTGCGAAGAAGCGCCTGCCGCAGACCGTTGTGTTCCTGACCACCGAAGTCGAGCTCGTTCCAAGCATTCCGCTCGCTCAACAGGCGCAAGTCGCCGAGCTTGGCCAAGGCATGCTGCGCGTCGTCGTCCGGCTGGGATTCAATGACGAGCCCGATATTCCCCAGGCTTTGCGTGCCGCCCAGCAACTCGACCTCGACGAAGCGGCGATGCGCTACTACATCCGGAAAGATTCTATGGATGGCAATCCGCCGCGCGGCATTGCGAGATGGCGCAGCTGGCTTCTGAAAGCGATGAGCAGAGCATCGAGGCCCGCCTGCGAGCATCTTCGACTTCCGATCAGCCGCGTGACGCAGGTGCCGATGGCTTGACGCGCTGCCCGTGGCTGTCCGCCCGGCGGATGAACGACACCATTGTGGCGATGGCCATTGGTAGCCTGTCCGGCCTCTTTGGGGCGCGCCGGAACCCAAGGTTGGCTGTGCTCTCAGGGTGGACGCGCGCCGGCCATGATGCCAAGAAGCGGTTCTTCAACTTGGCGCGATGATGAACGGCGGCTACGCAGAACGGACACCTCGGACGCTTCGCGGCCAGAAGCGGATCAACGCCAACGCCCGCCATGGCGGCAACGCACATCTTGCCGCTATGCTGCAGCCCGCCATGTCGTCCGCAATCCACACACTCAGATGCTCGTTTCCTCGTCTGCTTCCTCGTCCTTGGGCACGAAGACCATTCTCGTCTGGGGATTGCAGTCCATTAGCCCGGCGTAGCGGCCCCACGCGATCATGGTCTCGAAGGTCTTCTCCGGGTTATCGTAGGGAAGCGCGACAGCGATGTCCTTGATGATCTTTTCCGCGTCGACTTCCTCGGATTCCTTGAGCAGCGCGATGATGATGTGAAAGATGCGCAACTTGAAGACCTGCTCGGCGAAGATCTGCTTGCGTCCCTCGCGGTCGGCTGCGACGAAGCGCCGGCCCAGCTCGGTGAACTGCACCTCATCCTTCGGCGTGTCGATGAATTCGAGCATTTCCGCGGCCCTCACGATGGCGATCGTTTCGCCGAACTCGCGTCCGATTTCGTCGGAGATGTCATAGATGTTCGACAGCTCTGGTGCATCGTTCAGGATGCTGAGCAGGCCGAGGATCTGACCTACGGGCACCAGCGGGATCGACTCC
>NZ_DATFAN010000144.1:0-17846 GCF_035254525.1 Ideonella sp.
CAATGGCGTGCGAAAGGTGCGCAGGACATGAAAGAGGTGACCCGCGGCGAAGAGGAAAGAAGACCATTGCTTCTGGAACGGTGTATCTCTGCACCTCGGATGAGGACATGGTCAAGAGCAAGAAGGTGTTCGTCAGAACGCTCGAATCGTATGCGGCGATGATCGAAGGTCTCGTCGAGATTCAGCGGTTGGCTGCCGAAGAGGCGCGTGAGGAAGGTAGGCGACTTGTCCATAACCTTACGACACTCAACTCGCACATCATTCAGGAAATCTACAACATCGTGCCGCAGGATGAGCTAGCGGGGACACCAAATCGACAGATATCAGTTATCGCTGGTGCGATCTCACAGGACCCGCAAGCGGCCGCCCAGGCTGCGCTGAGGATTCTGAAGAACGCGGTGGCTGCACGGACAGAAATGCAGGTCGTGCGCAGGTTTCGGACAACGCCTCAGTTGCCGCCTCAACTAAGGGGGCACATGATCCACAAGGTCATCAAGAACGTGCTGATTACGTTCTTTCAAGAGGCCCAGGACAAGGAACTCTATTGGAACCTTAGAGCTACCGGAGAGCGTGTTTGGGTGGACTATGAGTTGGTGTCTGCTGCGCTGTATAGATTCTTCGAGAACTGCGTCAAGTACTGTGCCCCGACATCGACGATCGACATTGGATTTCAGCCGAAAAGCGATCGGCTGGACGTGATAATGGAAATGAAGTCGCTTCCAATCGGGCCAGAGGAGGAGCGTCGAATATTTGACGAGGGCGTTTCGGGCTCAATGGCGCAGAAGCACGGGCTCAGCGGAAGCGGCCTTGGCCTCTCGATCGTTCGTCAGCTACTTGAAGTGAACGATGCGGCTGTGTTTGTTGCCGCGGGGACGCGAGTCGAAACCATTCGAGGGATCGAGTACGCGCCCAACCGGTTCACTTTCAGCTTCTCGCGCGTCACAATTAAGAAAGGCTGAGCCTGCGCGTGGGGGGGCAGCGACTGCTTGGCGTTGCGAATGTTGGTGTTCGGTTCGAGGCAGATGATGGCTGCTCTGGGTCGGCAGTGTGAGTAGGCCCGGGGAAGCAGCGGTCATTCGCGATCGGTGCATTACTCGGTACGCTGCCGGGTCGCAGGCTGAACGTCGCCAGCACCTTCTGTACCGGTCGTTCGAACGGCGCTTGCCCAAGCGTGCGAATGAGCGCGATGTCGCAGACAAGGTGAATTCAGCGATCGGGATCGACGGACAGCACCCGCTGCACACCTGCCACCCACCTCATCGGGCCCCAGCATCAGCGTCGGGTCGTCAACGCCAGGTCACGGACCTGTTCATCAACGCGGCGGAAATCCGCCGCTGAGGTGCCAGGGCCGCTCGGCGATGTGGCATCGCCGTCGAGCCTGGGTGCCGGTCTCCAAGGCCGCGCCTCGCAGAGCCCGGTCAGTCACAGTAGATCGTTCGTGTCGCAAGCGGAACGCAGAAGCTCTGCACAGTTCACACATGCCATGGCGCCCAGCGCCATGACCGGGCCATCACACCGAATCCTGGTCTAAGCAATCGCGAAAGGCTTCGTTGAGGGCAGCGGCATCGGCCGATAAGGTATCGGCCATGCAGCAGTTCGCCCACCCCATCACCCCGTGCCGCGTCGCAGCGCTGGCCGGCAGCCCGTCGGCCCGCTCGCGCTCCGCCGCGCTGCTGCGCCAGGCGCTGCGCGCGCTGCCGGCGGCCGACGCGGCGCCGGCCGAGATCGACATCCGCAGCCTGCCCGCGGCGGCCCTGCTGCAGGCCGATGCAAAGGAGCCGGCCGTGGCCCGGGCGCTGGCGCAGGTCCAGTCGGCCGAGCTGGTGCTGGTCGCCACGCCGATCTACAAGGCGGCCTACAGCGGCCTGCTGAAGGTCTTTCTCGACCTGCTGCCGCCCGACGCGCTGCGCGGCAAGCGCGTGCTGCCGCTGGCCACCGGCGGCAGCCTGGCCCACCTGCTGGCGGTGGACTATGCGCTGCGCCCGGTGCTGGCTGCGCTCGGGGCCCGCGAGATCCTCGACACCGTGTTCGCGACCGACGCGCAGTTCGAGCGCGACGAGCACGACGAAGCGGGCGGCTGGCGGCCCGACGCCGCGGTGCGCGAGCGCCTGCAGCGCGCGCTGGCTGGCACCGCCGCCACCGGCCACGCCGAACAGCCCCCCATCACCGCCCCGCGCCCGGCCTCCGTCGACCGAAGCGGCGCGGTGACCGCGGCGTGTTGACGCCGGCCTGACTCCGGATCGTCTCCCTCCTGGGGGAGAGCCTCTCGCCCCCCGGCCGCCCTGCGGCTGGCGCGGGCGTTCGACCCCGGCCCTGCCGCGGGTCGCCTTTTATTCGCCTCCGGTCGTCGACCCGACTCGTCGCCGACGGCCCCATCACCCCGCCGGATTGCCATCATGCCCTTCGTTGTCCATCTCGCCCGCCGCGCCCTGTTGTCGAGCCTGGCCGGCGCCTGCCTCACCCTCGCTTCGCCCGCCGGCGCCCAGAGCGCGGCCACGCTGCGCATCGGCTACCAGAAGTCGGCCAGCCTGCTCGCACTGCAGAAGTCGCAAGGCACGCTGGAAAAGCGCCTCGCGCCGCAGGGCGTCGCGGTGCAGTGGGTCGAGTTCCCGGCCGGCCCGCAGCTGCTCGAAGGCCTGAACGTCGGCTCGGTCGACGTCGGTTTCGTCGGCGAGGCGCCGCCGATCTTTGCGCAGGCCGCCGGCGCGAACTTCGTCTACATCGGCAACGACCCCGCCGCGCCCGAGGCCGAGGCGATCGTGGTGCCCAAGGATTCGCCACTGAAGAGCGTGGCCCAGCTCAAGGGCCGGAAGGTCGCGCTGAACAAGGGCTCGAACGTGCACTACCTGCTGGTGCGCGCGCTCGAGAAGGCCGGGCTGACGTACGCCGACATCCAGCCGGTGTTCCTGCCGCCGGCCGACGCGCGCGCGGCCTTCGAGCGTGGCGCGGTCGATGCCTGGGCGATCTGGGATCCGTTCCTCGCCGCGGTCGAGAAGCAGACCGGCGCGCGCATCCTGGCCGATGGCCGCGGCGTCGTGAACAACTACGCCTACTACCTGGCCGAGCGCGGCTATGCCGAGCGCAACCCGCAGGTCATCCGCACCCTGTTCGACGACACGGTCGAGCGCGGCCGCTGGCTCAAGGGCAACCTGAAGCAGGCCGCGGCTTTGATCGCGCCACTTCAGGGGCTGGACGCCGGCGTGGTCGAGCTGAGCCTGCAGCGCTACCAGTTCGGCGTCGTGCCGCTGACCCCCGCGGTGGCGGCCGAGCAGCAGAAGATCGCCGACACCTTCGTGCAGCTGAAGCTGATCCCGAAGCCGATCCGCATCGTCGATGCACTGCCTGGTGTGCGCAACACCGCGCAGGCGAAGTGAAGGGCGGTGCGGCGATGGACGACACCTCGTTCCCCTTCGCGCGCCGGCGCCTGCTGCACGGCCTGGGCGGTGCGCTGGTGGGCGCGCTGGCGTTGCCGGCCTGGCAGCGCGCGCACGCGGCTGATGGCGGCCCCTCCGCCTTGCGCATCGGCTTCCAGAAGGGCAGCTTCAACCTCGCGCTGCTGAAGATCCTCGGCGGGCTGGACAGGCACCTGCCCGGCGTGGCGGTGCAATGGGTCGAGTTCCCGGCCGGCCCGCAGTTGCTGGAGGCGCTGGCCGTCGGCAGCGTGGACCTCGGCGCCACCGGCGATTCGCCGCCGGTGTTCGCGCAGGCCGCCGGCAAGGAGCTGTACTACGTCGGCGCCGAGCCGCCCAAGCCCGACAGCTCAGCGATCCTCGTCAAGCCTGCGTCGCCGTGGCGAACGCTGGCCGACCTGAAGGGCGCGCGCATTGCGGTGCAGAGAGGCTCATCGGCCCACTTCCTGCTCGTGCAGGCGGTCGCCAAGGCCGGCCTGGCCTGGGCCGACATCTCGCCGGTCTACCTGCCGCCGGCCGATGCGCGCGCGGCCTTCGAGCGCGGCGCGGTCGATGCCTGGGTGATCTGGGATCCGTACTACGCTGCCGCCGAGATCGACGGCCAGGTGCGCGTGCTCGCCACCAGCCGCGGCCTGACCGGCAACAACACCTTCTACCTGGCCTCGCGCGACCTCGCGGCGCGCGAACGCACGCTGGCCGCGGTGTTCGCCGCGCTGACCGAGACCGACGCCTGGGTGCAGGCGCACCGGCAGGACGCCGCCAAGCGCTTCGCCGAGTTCGCCGGCCTCGGGCTGGCCACGGTGCTGCGCGTGCTCGAGCGCCGCCAGGCCTCGCCGGTCGGCCCGCTGACCAGCGCGCTGGTGGCCGAGCAGCAGAAGGTGGCCGATGCCTTCGCCGCCCTCGGCCTGATCCCGAAACCGATCCAGGTCGCCCGGATCGTCCGGCAACCGGGCGCTGCGCGCCTGGCCCAGTCCGGTCGCTAACGTCCATACAGAACGGAGCCACCCCATGAAGATTCTCTGGTTCATTCCGACCCACGGCGACAGCCGCTATCTCGGCACGGCGCAGGGCGCGCGCGTGGCCGACCACAGCTACTTCAAGCAGGTCGCGATCGCGGCCGATTCGCTCGGCTACGAGGGCGTGCTGATCCCCACCGGCCGCTCGTGCGAAGACCCGTGGACGGTGGCGGCCAGCCTGATCGACGCGACGCGCCGGCTGAAGTTCCTGATTGCGCTGCGGCCCGGGCTGATCACGCCCAGCCAGTACGCGCGCATCGCCTCGACCTTCGACCGCCTGTCGGGCGGCCGGCTGCTGATCAACCTGGTGACCGGCGGTGATGCGGCCGAGCTGGCCGGCGACGGGCAGTTCCTGCCGCATGCCGAGCGCTACGCGCACGCCACCGAGTTCCTGACGATCTGGCGCGAGATCATGGCCCGCAGCCACACCGGCGAGCCGCTCGATTTCGACGGCCAGCACCTGAAGGTCGAGGGTGCCCGGCTGCTCTACCCGCCGGTGCAGAACCCGCACCCGCCGCTGTTCTTCGGCGGCTCGTCGCCTGCGGCGCACGAGCTGGCCGCGCAGCAGCTCAACACCTACCTCACCTGGGGCGAGCCGCCGGCCGCGGTGGCCGAGAAGGTCGCCGATCTGCGTCAGCGCGCCGCGCGCTACGGCCGCACGCTGAAGTTCGGCATCCGCCTGCACGTGATCGTGCGCGAGACCGAGGAAGCCGCCTGGGGCGCGGCGGCCGAGCTGATCTCGCACCTCGACGAAGCGACCGTCGCGCGCGCCCAGCAGACCTTCGCCCGCATGGATTCCGAAGGCCAGCGCCGCATGGCCGCGCTGCACGGCGGCCGCTACAACCCGGCCAACGTGCGCGAGGGGCTGGAGGTGGCGCCGAACCTGTGGGCCGGCGTCGGCCTGGTGCGCGGCGGCGCCGGCACGGCGCTGGTCGGCAACCCCGAGCAGGTCGCGGCGCGGCTGCGCGAATACGCGGACCTCGGCCTCGAGTACTTCGTGCTGTCGGGCTACCCGCACCTGGATGAGGCCTACCGCTTCGCCGAACTGGTGTTCCCGCTGCTGCCGCTCGAGCTGCGCGACCGCCTGATCCAGCCGAAGCTGACCGGCCCGTTCGGCGAGATCGTCGCCAACGCGCATGTGCCCGTCACGGCGCCGCGCGCGGCCACGCCCGAACTGGCCCGCGCGGCGAGCTGACGAAGGGGCGAACGATGTCGATCGCGACGCTTCGGGGCCTCGGCCGCCGTGCCGTGCCCTGGCTCGTGCCGCTGGCCATCCTCGTGGTCTGGGAGCTGGCGTCCGCGACGGGCTGGCTCTCGACCCGTGTGCTGCCCGAGCCGCGCGCGGTCGGCGCGGCCTTCGCCGCGCTGCTGGGCTCGGGCGAGCTGGCGCACCATGCGGCCATCAGCACCGGCCGCGCGCTGGCCGGGCTGGCGCTCGGCGGCAGCGCCGGGCTGCTGCTGGGCCTGCTGTGCGGCACCTTCCGCTGGGCCGAGACGCTGCTCGACGCCAGCCTGCAGATGCTGCGCAACATCCCGGCGCTGGCGCTGATCCCGCTGGTGATCCTGTGGTTCGGCATCGACGAGGCGGCCAAGCTGTTCCTCGTCGCGGTCGGCGTGTTCTTCCCGATCTACCTCAACACCTTCCACGGCATCCGCTCGGTCGACCCCGGCCTGATCGAGATGGCGCGCAGCTACGGCCTCGCGGGCTGGGCGCTGTACCGCCAGGTCATCCTGCCCGGCGCCTTGCCGTCGGTGCTGGTGGGCCTGCGCTTCTCGCTCGGGCTGATGTGGGTGCTGCTGATCGTCGCCGAGACGATCTCGGCCCAGGCCGGCATCGGCTACCTGACGATGAATGCGCGCGAGTTCCTGCAGACCGACGTCGTGCTGGTCGGCATCCTGCTGTATGCGCTGCTCGGCAAGCTGGCCGACGTGGTGGCGCGCGGGCTCGAGCGCTGGTGGCTGCGCTGGCACCCGGGCTACCAGGCCGCTTGAAGCGCATGACGACAACGAGAGGGATGCATCGCATGCACAGCTCCGAATTCGACCTGGCGCCGTGGGGCGCCGTCGCTTCGCTGCGCGAATGGCTGGGGCCGGCCCCGGCCCAGACACCGGCCGATACGGGCCGTCCGGCCGTGGCCGCCCGGCGCGCCGGCGCGGCCACCGGCATCGAGGTGCAGATCAGCGGCCTGGCCAAGCGCTACGGCGAACGCAGCGTGTTGCACGACGTCGAGCTGTCGATCGCGCCGGGCGAGTTCGTCGCGATCGTCGGCCGCAGCGGCTGCGGCAAGAGCACGCTGCTGCGCCAGCTCGCCGGCCTCGAAACCGCCGATGCCGGCCGCGTCACGCTCGACGGCCTGGGCGTCGACGAGGCGCGCGGCGCGCTGCGCATCATGTTCCAGGAAGCGCGCCTGTTGCCCTGGAAGCGGGTGCTCGACAACGTCGCGCTCGGCCTGAAGGGGGCCGAGGGGCGCGCGCAGGCCCGCGAGGCGCTCGCGCAGGTCGGCCTGGCCGAGCGTGCGAACGACTGGCCGGCGCTGCTTTCGGGCGGCCAGCGCCAGCGTGTGGCACTGGCGCGCGCCCTGGTGCACCGGCCGCGCCTGCTGCTGCTCGACGAGCCGCTGGGCGCGCTCGATGCCCTGACGCGCATCGAGATGCAGCAGCTGATCGAGCAGCTGTGGCGGCAGCACCGCTTCACCGCGCTGCTGGTCACGCACGACGTGGCCGAGGCGGTGGCGCTGGCCGACCGGGTGGTGCTGATCGAGGACCGGCGCATCGCCTTCGACGAGGCGGTGGCGCTGCCCCGGCCGCGCGCCCGCGGCAGCGCTGGCTTTGCCGCCTTCGAGGACCGGGTGCTGCGCCGCGTCCTGCAGCAACCGGACGAGCCGGCCGCGCCGCGCCAACTGCCCGAAGGACTGCCGCCGGGGTTACGCTTCGCGATCTGACCCCAACGCAGATCGGAAGCCGCCGATGTTCCGCCAGCTCTTCGACCCCAGCTCCTCCACCTACACCTACCTGCTCGCCTGCGAGCGCACCGGCGATGCGGTGCTGATCGACCCGGTGCTCGAGCAGCGCGAGCGCGACCTGGCCCTGGTCGCCCAGCTCGGCATGCATGTGCGCTGGCTGCTCGACACCCATGTGCATGCCGACCACGTCACGGCCGCGTCGGCGCTGAAAGAGGCCCTGAAGGCGGTGCTGCCGGCCGCCGAAGCGCCCACCACCGCGGTCGGCCTGGCCTGCGAGGCCGCGGGCTACGAACGGGCGCTGAACCATGGCGACCGGCTCGATTTCGGCGACGAACACCTCGACGTGATCGCGACGCCCGGCCACACGCCGGGCAGCATGAGTTTCCTGTGGCGCGACAGGCTGTTCACCGGCGACGCGCTGCTGATCGGCGGCTGCGGCCGCACCGATTTCCAGGGCGGCAGCGCCGGCGCCCTCTACGACGCGATCACCAAGCACCTGTTCACGCTGCCCGGCGAGACGCTCGTCTACCCCGGCCACGATTACCGCGGCCGGCGCGTCTCGTGCATCGCCGAGGAGCGCGAGACCAACCCCCGGCTCGCGACCACCTCGCGCGACGAGTTCATCGCGTTGATGGCCGCGCTGAACCTGCCCAAGCCGCGCCTGATCGACCTCGCCGTGCCGGCCAACAAGCAGGCTGGGGCGGTGGTGCAGGGCTGAGGGCTTCCAGCCGGTTCCTGCCGAACGGCCTGCGGCTGTTGGATTTGCGACAGCCGGCGGCGGCGCGGGCGCGATGTGGGGCCCCGGGCCGGGCCTGATCGGCCGTTCCAACCGATGGCCTGCGCCGATATTGGAGTGGCGCGGCCCGACGCCGCCCACGACCAACATCAGTGAGGACCTACCGTCATGAAGAACCCTCTCCGGGCCCTGGAGCGCATAGGGCCCCGCCTGGCCGCCAGTTTCGGCGTGCTGATCCTGACCTGCATCGCGATCGCCGCCTACGGCATCTGGCACCTGCGCGCGGTCGACGCGGCGCTCGGCCGGGTCACCGAGCACAACATGGTGCGGGTGCTGTGGCTCGGCGAGATCAAGGACAACCTGAACCTCGTCGCGCGCGGCGTTCGCAACATTGCGCTGCTGGCCGGCGACGGCAGCCTGAAGGCGATTCGCGAGGAGCGTGCGCGCATCGAGAAGGCGCGCCAGCGCAACACCGAGCTTGGTGAGCAGCTGGGCCAGGCACTACTGGCCGGCCCGACCGAGCCGCTGTACCGCGATTTCGTGGCCGCCCGCGAGCCCTACCGGCGCACGCTCGACAAGGCGATCGACCAGGCCCTGGCGGCGGAGCGCGAGGCTGCCCGTGACACGCTGCTCGGCGAGCTGCGGCCCTTGCAGGCTGCGTACTTCAAGTCGCTCGATGCGCTGATCGACGCCGAGCGTGCGGCGGTCGACGCCTCGGCCGCCGAAGTGCGCGGCGACGCGGCCCGGGCCGGGCTGGCGATGCTGGGCGTGGCCGGCGCTGCGGCGGTGGCCGGCGCAGCACTGGCCTGGCGCACGACACGCTCGATCACGACGCCGTTGGCGCGTGCAGTCGACGTGGCGCGCTCGGTGGCCAGCGGCGACCTGCGCTCGGCGATCACCGTCAGCGGAGTCGACGAAACGGCCGAGCTGCTGGCCGCACTGGGCATGATGAACGACAGCCTGGCGCGCATGGTCGGTGCGGTGCGCGACGCCGGCGAGCAGATCGCACTCGGTGCGACCCAGATCGCTGCCGGCAACGCCGACCTCAGCCAGCGCACCGAGCGCCAGGCCAGCAGCCTGCAGCAGACGGCCGCGGTGATGGACCAGCTCAATGGCGCACTGCGCGGCAGTGCCGCCGCGGCGCAGCGCGCCTGCGCGCTGGCCGAGCGCGCGACCGGCAGCGCGTCCGGCGGCAGCGCGGCGATGGATCGGGTCGTCGCGACGATGCAGGACATCGCCGGCGCCTCGCGCCAGATCGGCGAGATCATCGGCGTGATCGACGGCATCGCGTTCCAGACCAACATCCTCGCGCTGAACGCCGCCGTCGAGGCTGCGCGGGCGGGCGAACAGGGCCGCGGCTTCGCGGTCGTGGCCGGCGAGGTGCGGGCCCTGGCCCAGCGCAGCGGGGAGGCGGCGCGTGAAATCCGCCAGCTGATCCTGCGCAGCGTCGAGCGAGTCGATGAGGGGACGCGGCAGGTCGGCGATGCCGGCGAGGTGATTCACGAGATCCGGCGCGAGGTCGGCGAGGTCAGTGCCCTGATCGGCCAGATCTCGTCGGCGACGCAAGAGCAAAGCCGCGGGGTGGGCGAGGTCCATGACGCGGTCGCCCAGCTCGACCAGGTGACTCAGCAGAACGCGGCGATGGTCGAGCAGGCGGCGGCCGCTTCGGGGTGCCTGCGCGAGCAGGCCGCTCGCCTGTCCGGCATGGTGGGCAGCTTCCGCCTGGCCTAACGACCGAGGTCGACGCCTTTGGCGATGCCGTCGGGTGCGCTCGCGCTCGCTTCCGCGTCGGCCAGCAGCCCGTGGCGCCGCAGCAGCGTGCGCAGGCTGTGCCGGCTCAGGCCGAGCGCGCGGGCGGTGATGACCTGGTTGCGCCCGTGGTGGGCGTAGGCGGTGCGCAGCAGCGTGGCTTCCACTCTGGCGTGCAGCGCATCGGGCGGGTGGTGCAGCAGCTCCTGGAACATCCGCTCGACGCGCTCGATCGGCGACGCCGTCTCGATGGACGGGGGTGGCGAATCGGGTTCGGCCGGTTCGCCGTGTGTCAGCTGGAACAGCCGCAGGTCGCGCGGGCGAATGACAGCGTCGCGGCAGACCATGGCCGCGTGGTGAACGATGACCTGCAGTTCGCGGACGTTGCCGGGCCAGGGGTAGTCGAGCAGGGCGCGTTGCGCCGCGGGGTTGATCTGCGCCGGCGCGCAACCGAGCCGGAGCCCGAGTGCGGCCGCGAAGTGCTCGGCCAACGGCAGGATGTCGCCGGGCCGCAGGCGCAGCGGCGTCAGGCTCACCGGCACCACATTGAGCCGGTGGTACAGATCGGGCCGGAACTGCTGGCTCGCGACGGCCTGACGCAGATCGATGCTGCTGGCGACCACGAGGCGCGGGCCAGGCACGGCCGGCGGGCCCTCCTGAAGTGCCTGCATCAGCAGGGCCTGCTGCGGCATCGGCAGGTAGCCGATCTCGTCGAGGAACAAGGTGCCCTCTTGCGCCGCTTCCAGGCGGGCGCTTCGGGTGCTGCCGTCGCGGCTGAACAGTGCGTCCTCGGCAGAGCCGTCGGCCGACGCACCGCAATGGAAGGTGACGAAGGGGCCGCGGCGCCCGCTGGCAGCGTGGATGTGGCGAGCGATCAGGTTCTTGCCGGTGCCGGCCTCACCCATGACAAGCATGGTGGCGTCGCTGCGCGCCAGGCGCTCGATTTCGCGCAGCAGGCGCAGCGACGTCGGATCCTCGAACAGCAGCGGCAGGCGGGGAGGGGCCAAGGGGAGCAGGCGGGTTGCGTCGCGAAACGTAACGAAGTCTTTCCGCGGCAGCGCGGCGCGGAAACGAAGTAATGCGCCTGAGCTTGCGCGGTGGGTGCATAAGGGCCGCCAGCCCGAAGCCGGGGGCCCCTTAGATCGCCCAGGCATATGCATGTGTTCATGCCGAAATATCAGTTCATCCGCTGGCCGTCCGCGACGACGATGGCGGCATGTCCACGTTGACCTCCACGGAGCCGGCCTGCGTCGCGGTGGTCGGGCTCGGCTTCAGCGGAACCGCGGTCGCCATCCACCTGATGCGCGGGCTGCCGCGCGGTTCACGGCTGCTGCTGATCGAGCCGGCGGCGCGCCGTGCGCGCGGCCTGGCCTACGGCACGCGCTGTGCGAGCCATTGGCTCAACGTGCCGGCCGGCCGGCTGGGCCTGGAGCCGGCGCATGAAGCCGGCTTCATCGATTGGCTGCAGCGCCGCTACGGCGCCTATTCGGCCGCCGAATTCGTGCCCCGCATGCTGCTGGGCGACTACCTGGCCGAGGCGCTGGCCGAGGCCGAGCAGCGCGCGCATTCGCGCGGCGTCCAGGTGCAGACCCTGGCCGCCGGCGTGCGGGCGATCGAGCCGGCCGCCGAGGGGGCGATGCGCCTGGCGCTCGACGACGGCAGCACCTGCCTGGCCGAACGCGTGGTGCTGGCCACCGGCCACCTCGCGCCCGAGGCGCCGCGCCTACCCGATGTGCCCGGTGCGCCGCCCTGGGGCACGCCGGGCCTGATCGACCGGCCCTGGGACGATGCGGCCCTGGCCGCCTTGCCGGAGGACGGCGACCTGCTGCTGCTGGGCAGCGGCCTGAGCGCGATCGACCTGCTGACCTGGCTGCAGGACCGGGGCCATGCCGGGCGGGTGACGATGCTGTCGCGCCGCGGCCTGCTGCCCCAGCCGCACCGCAGCCTCGAGGCGCGGCCGCGCCCGGGCCTGTGGCCCTTGCAGGCGCTGGCCGACGCGCCCGGCCTGCGCGTGATGCTGCGCAGCGTGCGCCGCTGGGCTGCCGAGGCGCGGGCCGAGGGCCGCGACTGGCGCGATGTGATGGCCAGCCTGCGCGCCAGCACGCCGGCGCTGTGGCAGCGGCTGACACTGCGCGAGCGCCGCCAGTTCCTGCGCCACCTGCAGCCGTGGTGGGACACCCACCGCCACCGGCTCGCGCCCGGCATCCAGCACCGGTTGCAGGCCGCGCTGCGCACCGGCCAGGCCGAGGTGCAGGCCGGGCGGCTGCAGGCCATCGTGCCCGCGCCGGGTGGCGGCTTCGAGGTCCGCTGGCGGCCGCGCGGCGCCGAGGCCGGCGTGCAGGCGCAGCGGCGCGTGGCGGCGGTGGTCAACTGCACCGGCCCATCGGCGCGCGTCGGCCATGCGCCGGCGACGGTGGCCGGGGCGCTGCTCGCCTCGCTGCAGGCGCAGGGCCGGCTGATGGTCGACGAGCTCGGCCTGGGCCTGAAGGTGGATGCCGCGCACCGCCTGCTCGATGCGCGCGGCCAGCCGCAGCCGGGGCTGTACTACGTCGGGCCGATGCTCAAGGCCCAGCACTGGGAGGCGATCGCGATCCCCGAGCTGCGTGTGCACGCGCAGGCGGTGGCCGAGCACCTGCTGCGGCAGGTGCCGGTGCGGGCGCCGGCTTGAGCCGGGTCGCCGGGATCCCGCCGCCTCAACCGGCCACGCTGGCGTCCGCGTCCAGCGCGGCGCGCACCACCGCGCGCGTCAGCGGCGGCGCGAAGGCTGCGATGAAGGCGTAGTCGATGTCGCGCAGCAGCGCGTCGCGCCGCACGGCCAGGCGGGTCAGGTTCGGCTCGAACAGGTGGCGCGCCTCGAGCGCCTGCAGTGGCGCGTCGCGCTGCGGGTCGTAGGCCACCGCGGCGATGATG
Source organism: Ideonella sp. (assembly GCF_035254525.1). Classification (GTDB taxonomy): domain Bacteria; phylum Pseudomonadota; class Gammaproteobacteria; order Burkholderiales; family Burkholderiaceae_C; genus Ideonella. The sequence continues at coordinate 12,785 of NZ_DATFAN010000144.1, forward strand.
CCGACGCCCAGGCCCAGCTGCACGTAGGTCTTGATCACGTCGGCGTCCATCGCAACCAGTGCGAATTCGGGCCGCAGGCCGGCGGCGTCGAACGCGGCGTCGATGTGCGAGCGGCCCGTGAAGCCCGGCTCGTAGCTGATCAGCGGGTACGCAGCGAGCTCGTGCAGTGTCAGCTCGGCGCCGTCGTGCCGGTCCAGCGGATGGCCCGGCGGCACCAGCACCAGGTGCGTCCAGCGGTAGCAGGGCAGGGTCGCGAGGCTGGCGTGCTGGGCGAGCGCCTCGGTGGCGATGCCGATGTCGGCCTGTCCATCGAGCAGCCAGCGCGCCACCTGCTGCGGCGAGCCCTGGCGAAGCAGCAGCTGCACGTCCGGCTGCCCGACGCGGAAGTCGCGCACGGCGTGGGGCAGTGCGTAGCGCGCCTGCGAGTGCGTGGCCGCCACGGTCAGCCGCCCGGTGCGCTCGCGTGCGTAGTCGTGGCCGGCCCGCTTGAGCTGCTCGGTCGAATGCAGCAGGCGCTCGATGATCGGCAGCAGCCGCTCGCCGGGCGCGGTCAGGCCCACCAGGCGCTTGCCGGCGCGGCGGAACAGCGCGATGCCGAGCTCGTCCTCGAGCTCGCGGATCTGCCGGCTGACGCCCGGCTGCGAGGTGTGCAGCACCTGGGCGACCTCGGTCAGGTTGTAGTGCTGGCGCGCGGCCTCGCGCAGCGAGCGCAGTTGTTGCAGGTTCAAGAGGGCGGTCTCCGCGGCCGTGGGTGGGATGGCGCGGATTCTTGCGAGCGCCCTGCGCCCACGGAACGAAGGAATGCGACGCTGCTACCGCATCGGCCGCATAACGCGTCAGAACGACTTGCCGGCGGTGCGCGCGCGGAACAGTTCCAGCAGCCCGACCTCATGCGGGCCCGGCCGCAGCGTGAAGGCTTCGCCGGCGTGCAGCGTGCCAGGCTCGATCACCGCGAGGTAGGCGCCGCAGTAGCCCGACTCGACCATCAGCTTGGCGGCCTTGGCGAAGCCCATCGCGGCATTGAACTTGAAGCACGGGAAACGCGGCTCGCTGACGGCGAGCACGGTGCCACTGTCGAAGCACAGCCGGTCGCCGACCCACAGCTCGCGCTCGGTGACGCCGGCCAGCGTCAGGTTCTCGCCCATCGCGCCCGGCGGCAGCAGCGGGTCGTCCCAGCCGCCTGCGCGCGCCTGCGCGCGTACCGTGCGCCAGAACGCGTAGTGCACCTGCGGGTAGGCGTAGACCGCCTTGGCGAGGCCGCCGTGCACCGACAGGTCGGCCTGCTCGTCACCCTCGAGCCCCAGCGTCGTGCAGGCCACCGGCCCGCTGCGTGCGCGCTTGCCGATGCCGGTCAGGACCTCCCGGCCGTTGATCAGGCGCGCCTCGGCGCGCGCGGTGTTGACGCTGACGATGTGCATGCACTGATTGTGCAGGTTCGCCCATCCGTGCCAACCCTCCCGGCAATCCTCAACAAGCCTCATTGCGGGGGCTTGCCCCCTCGACGGGGTAACCGGCTGTCTCCACGATGGGACCCCCGACGCGGCCACCGCCGCGGAAGTCTCGATGTGTCGATCGATGGTCCGTGGCCACCCGCCGCGGCCATGCCATTCCAAGGAGCGAGTGAGTGAAGCAAATCCGCAAGACGCTGCTGGCCTCGGCTGCAGCCGCCGCCTTGACCCTGGGCCTGGGCGGCGCCCAGGCCGCCACGCAAAGCGTGCCGGCGAAGGCCACCGAGCAGACCCGGCACTGGTTCGTCGAGTTCAGCAGCCTGCCGACCATCGAAGGCACGAAGCTCGACAAGGTGCGCGGCGAGAAGGCCGCCTTCCGCCAGGCCGCCAAGGCGGCCGGCATCTCCTTCAAGGAGCGCCGTGCGTTCGACGTGTTGTTCAACGGCCTGTCGATCGACGTCGGCCCGGCCGAGCGCGCCAAGATCGCGCGCTTGCCCGGCGTCAAGGCGATGTACCCGGTCGAGGTGATCCAGGCGCCCAAGCCGATCCGTGCCGAGGGCGGCCAGGAGGGCCCGCAGCTCGACACCGCGCTGGCGATGACGGGTGCCGACGTGCTGCAGGGCATGGGCATCACCGGCAGCGGCATCAAGGTCGGCATCATCGACACCGGCGTCGACTACGACCACACCGCCTTCGGCGGCACCGGCACGCCCGGCGGCACCAGCTTCCCGACCGCGCGCGTGGCCTATGGCTACGACTTCGTCGGCGACGCCTACAACGCCGACCCGAGCAGCCCGGACTATGACCCGGTGCCGGTGCCCGACGCGAACCCCGACGACTGCGCCGGCCACGGCACGCACGTCGCCGGCATCGTCGGCGCCCACGGCGGCGTGACCGGCGTCGCGCCGGACGTGACGCTGGGCGCCTATCGCGTGTTCGGCTGCGCCGGCTCGACCGAGTCCGACATCATGATCGCCGCGATGGAGCGTGCGCTGGCCGACGGCATGCAGGTCGTCAACCAGTCGATCGGCTCGTCGTTCCAGTGGCCCGAGTACCCGAGCGCGAAGGCCGCCGACCGGCTGGTGCGCGCCGGTGTCGTCATGGTCGCCTCGATCGGCAACAGCGGCACCAGCGGGCTGTACGCGGCGGGTGCCCCGGGCGTGGGCAAGGACGTGATCGGCGTCGCCTCGTTCGACAACACGCACAGCAAGCTCAACGAGTTCACCGTCACGCCGGACGGGACCGCGATCGGCTGGCAGCCTGCCACCGGGGCGCCGGCCGCGCCGACCTCGGGCACGCAGCCGATGTCGCGCACCGGCACGGTGACCTCCACCGCCGACGCCTGCGTCGCCCTGCCGCCCGGCAGCCTGACCGGCACGGTCGCGCTGGTCCGCCGTGGCGGCTGCACCTTCTACCAGAAGGCCTTCAACGCGCAGAGCGCCGGTGCCGCCGGCGTCGTGCTCTACAACAACGTGCCGGGCCGCATCTCGGCCACGGTCGCCGGCACGCCGGCGATCACGGTGCCGGTGGTCAGCATCTCCGACACCGAAGGCGCGCTGCTCGACTCGCGCCTGGCCGGCGGCGCGGTCGACATGACCTGGACGGCCGACCTCGGCTCCTTCCCCAACCTGACCGGCGGGCTGATCTCGAGCTTCAGCTCGTATGGCCTGGCGGCCGACCTGAGCGTCAAGCCCAACATCGGCGCCCCGGGCGGCATGATCTACTCGACCTACCCGCTGGAGCTGGGCGGCTACGCGACGCTGTCGGGCACCTCGATGTCGTCGCCGCACACCGCGGGCGGCGCCGCGCTGCTGCTGCAGGCCGATCCGAAGATCAAGGCCAAGACCATGCGCGACCGCATGCAGAACTCGGCCGACCCGAAGAACTGGCAGGGCAACCCGAACCTGGGCTACCTCGACGAAGTCCACCGCCAGGGCGCCGGCATGCTGGATCTGGTCGGCGCGGTGCAGGCCAAGGTGCTGGTGCAGCCCGGCGAGCTGTCGCTCGGCGAAAGCCAGGCCGGCCCGGCCGTGCGCACGCTGACCTTCAGCAACAAGGGCACGACGGCCATCACCTACGACCTGAGCCACGCCAGCGCCCTGGCCACCGGCCCGAACAGCTTCACCGTCTCGGCCTTCGACGCGCCGGCCGACGTGAGCTTCAGCGCCGCCAGCGTGACGGTGCCGGCCAAGGGCAACGCCAGCGTCGACGTGACGATCACCGCGCCCACCGGGCTGGACGACAAGAGCCTCTACGGCGGCTACCTGGTGGCCACCTCGCAGGCCGACGGCAAGGTGCTTCGCGTGCCCTACGCCGGCCTGAAGGGCGACTACCAGAGCATCCAGGTGCTGACGCCGACCGCCAACGGCTTCCCGTGGCTGGCCAAGTTCGACGGCACGAGCTACACCAACCAGCCGGGCGGTGCGACCTACACGATGGAGGGCAACGACATCGCGTTCTTCCTGGTGCACCTGGATCACCAGTCGCGCCAGATGAAGCTCGAGGCCTTCGATGCCGCGACCAACAAGTCGATGCACATGGTCAGCCTGGACAACTACCTGCCGCGCAACGCCACCAGCACCGGCTTCTTCGCCTGGACCTGGGACGGCACGACCTTCAAGAAGAACGGCGCGCCGAGCCCGGTGCCCAACGGCCAGTACGTGGTCAAGCTCTCGCTGCTCAAGGCGCTGGGCAACCCCGACAACGCGGCCGACTGGGAGACCTGGACCTCGCCGGTGGTGACCATCCTGAGACCCTGAGTCCCCAGGCCCCTTCCGGGGGCTGTCCCCCCATTGGGGATCCGCGCACGCCACTTGAAGGAGCCCCGGCCTTGACGGCGGGGCTCTTTTTTTCTTGAGCCCTGCGTTCTGTGCATCGGCTCATTCCGGATTTGCATGAACGTGCAAACGGCCCTGGTTACCACCCAATTACACTGGGGTGACGGGTGATGTCCCAGGTGAGCCGCCACATTCCTTGGCGGCCAGGCGCGAAACCTGCTGTAACCCGGCAGTGCTCGCCCGCCGCACCAGCATCCGGGCCCACGGCATTGGGCGAGCCCCGTCGTCGTCACCACGTGGCGGCTCGGCGAGGCTCGCCCAATTCCGTCTTCTTCAGCCTTTCTAGCCTTGAACCCTGGAGCTATGCCCGTGAACCATCCCGCCATGGAAGGGTTGCGCCTGAACGCGCCCGCCTACGTCAAGAACGCCAAGCTGATCGCCTGGGTCAGTGAGATCGCCGCGCTCACCGAGGCCGCCGAGGTCTACTGGTGCGACGGTTCGCAGGCCGAGTACGACCGCCTGTGCCAGCAGCTGGTCGACGCCGGCACGTTCAAGAAGCTGAACCCGGCCAAGCGCCCGGGCAGCTACCTGGCGTGCTCCGATCCGTCGGACGTGGCCCGCGTCGAGGATCGCACCTTCATCTGCTCGCTGTCGAAAGACAATGCCGGGCCGACGAACAACTGGGTGAACCCGGTGGAAATGCGCCGGAAGCTCAAGGAGCTCTTCAACGGCTGCATGAAGGGACGCACGATGTACGTTCTGCCCTTCAGCATGGGGCCCGTCGGATCGCCCATGTCCCAGATCGGTGTCCAGCTCACCGACTCCCCGTATGTTGTT
>NZ_DATFAN010000145.1:0-2671 GCF_035254525.1 Ideonella sp.
TTTGCCGCAGCGTGGGCTACGACGGGCTGGCCGACTTCAAGCTCAAGCTCGCAGGCAACGTCAACGAGGGGGTGCCTTTCGTCCACCGTTCCGTGGACGAGGACGACAAGCCCGCCGACGTGATCGTGAAGGTGATCGACAACGCGGTCTCTGCGCTGCTCAAGTACCGCAACGACGCCGCCAGCCATGCCTTCGAACGCGCCATCACGGCGCTGGCGGCCGCCGGCAAGGCCGGACGTCGCATCGAGTTCTACGGCGTGGGCAACTCCGGCATCGTGGCGCAGGACGCGCAGCACAAGTTCTTCCGCCTGGGCGTGAACACCATGGCGGTGAGCGACGGCCACGTTCAGGTGATGAGCGCCACCATGCTGCAACCGGGCGACTGCGCCGTGATCATCAGCAACTCGGGGCGCAGCCGCGACCTGCTCGACGCTGCCGACATCGCGCGCCGCAAGGGCGCCACCACCATCCTGATCACGGCCAGCGGCTCGCCGCTGGCGCAGACGGCCCAGGGCAGCAACCAGATCCTGCTCGCCTGCGACCACCCCGAGGACTACGACCGCTACAGCCCGATGGTGTCGCGCCTGCTGCACCTGATCGTGATCGACATCCTGACCACCGCAGTGGCGCTGCGGCTGGGCGGCGAACTGCGGCCGATGCTGCAGGAGATCAAGCGCAACCTGCGCGCCAAGCGCTACACGCAGCCGCAGGGCTGAGGCCCCGGCGAGCTGCGCTCAGGCGGTCGCGGGAGCGGCGTCTTCCAGGTGCAGCAGCGACTCGACGCCGTACAGCTTGGCCAGCGCGGCCAGCTGCGGCGGCGTCTTGCGCACGGCAAAGCCCTTGCCCCAGGCCTGCGCCTGGCGCTCGCATTCGAGCAGCACCGCGATCGCGGCCGAGTCGAACTGCTGCAGGCTGGACGCGTCGATGATGACCTGCGGCTCGCTCTGGCGCCTGAGCGCCTGCGACAGCATCGCCAGCGCGTCGCGCGCTTCCTGGTTGGTGAGGGTGGCGGGCAGCAGCAGCATCGTCATCGGCGGGTCGTGGGTCTCGACTGCCGCCGTCAGCTCTTGGCCGCGGCCGCGTTCTTGTTGCGCTCGGCCAGCTTGGCGATCAGGCCGTCGATGCCGTTGGCGCCGATCTCCTGCGCGAAGCTGTTGCGATAGTTTTCGACGAGCCACACGCCGAGCACGTTGACGTCGTAGATCTTCCAGCCGCTGTCCGTCTTTTCGAGGCGGTAGTCGAGCTGCACCGGATCGCCCTGGCCGCGGATCTCGGTCTTGACCACCACCTCCGGGTCGTCCTTGCTGCCGCGCATCGGCTTGAGCTGCACGCTCTGGTCCTTCACCTGCGCCAGCGCGCCCGAATAGGTGCGCACCAGCAGGATCTTGAACTCGTCCTGCAGGCGCGTCTGCTGCTCCGGCGTGGCCTGGCGCCAGTAGCGGCCGACCGCGGAGGCCGTCATGCGGCGGAAGTCGACGTGCGGCATGACCTTGGCGTCGACCAGGGCGATGATCTTCTGGAGGTCGCCTGCCTTGATCGACTTGTCGGCCTTGACGGCGTCGAGCACCTCGGTGGAGACCTGCTTGATCAGCGCATCGGGTGCCTGTGACTGCGCATGCACGCTGCCCGCCAGCGCCAGCAGCGCCGCGGAGAAGAACAACACGACTCGTCTCGCAAACATTCGATTACCTTTCTGTGGCGTCCTTGCCGGAGCGGATCGCCGTTGGATGGCGCGCGGGGCGCCGAGTTCGACCGATCCGGCAAGCAACGGTGTCTTCAACGCATGGGCCGCATCGCCGGTTGGCCTGTCACGGCTTGGCTGGTGCGGGCTGCGGCGCCGGCTGGCTGGCCGCCGGTGCCGCCGGCTTGGCGCTGTCAGCCGCCGGTGCCGCCGGTTTCTCGCTGACGGGCGGGGGGCCGCCGTCGTCGGTTTCGTTCTTGCCGTCGTCCGGCCGCTGCGGCCCGTCTTCGCCATCGTAGACGAGGCTGCGCCGGCGCTGCAGGTAGGCATCGCGCACGAAGGTGTATTTGTCCAGCGCGATGTCGTCCAGCACCTTGGTGGCTCCCAGCAGTCCGGCGCGCTTGTTGACCAGTTGCAGCCCGGTGATCTCCCACTTCACCGCGCCGTTGCGAAAGACCAGCGCGGGCGACGCCGAGAGGTCCAGCGGCAGCGCGAACGACTCGCGCACGCTGGACGGGCCGAGCACCGGCCACACGACATAGGCGCCGGCGCCGACGCCCCAGCGGCCCAGCGTCTGGCCGAAGTCCTCGTACTGGTGGTCCAGCCCGAACTCGGTCGCGACATCGAGCACGCCGCCGAGTCCGAAGATGGTGTTGGTGCCGAAGCGCACGACGTCGTGCAGGCCGTTGCTGAACTTGCCCTGCAGCAGGTTGTTGATCGCCGACCAGGCATCGGCCGCGTTGCCGAAGAAGTTGTCCACGCCGCTGCGCACCGGTCGCGGCACGACCTCGCTGTAGGTGACGGCCACCGGCTTGATCACGTGCTCGTCGAGCTTCTCGTTGAAGCCGAACACCTTGCGGTTCCACTTCTCCCACGGGTCCAGCCGCTGGCCCGGGGTCTTGGCACCCACGGTGGAGCAGCCCTGCATCAAGCCGGCCGCGACCAGCAGCACGAGCCAGACGACGGCCCGTTGCAGCGAGGTCATTTCTT
>NZ_DATFAN010000146.1:0-57995 GCF_035254525.1 Ideonella sp.
CCGGTGCGTCGACGCGAAACAGCGGCGGCTTGGCGACGAAGATGTTGCCGGCCTCGATCAGCTTCGGGAAGTGGCGGTAGAACAGCGTGAGCAGCAGCACCTGGATGTGCGAGCCGTCGACGTCGGCGTCCGACAGGATGCAGACCTTGCCATAACGCAGGCCGGAGAGATCCGGCGAGTCGTTCGGCCCGTGCGGATCCACGCCGATCGCCACTGCGATGTCGTGGATCTCGTTGTTCTTGAACAGCAGGTCGCGCTCGACCTCCCAGGCGTTGAGCACCTTGCCGCGCAGGGGCAGGATGGCCTGGGTCTCCTTGTCGCGGCCCATCTTGGCCGAGCCGCCGGCCGAATCGCCCTCGACGAGGAAGAGCTCGTTCAGGCCCAGGTCGCGGCTCTCGCAATCGGTGAGCTTGCCGGGCAGCACGGCCACGCCCGAGCCCTTGCGCTTCTCGACCTTCTGGCTGGCGCGCTGGCGCGTCTGGGCTTGCTTGATCACCAGCTCGGCGAGCTTCTTGCCGAAATCCACGTGCTGGCTGAGCCACAGCTCCAGCGCCGGCTTCACGTAAGCCGAGACCAGGCGCAGCGCATCGCGGCTGTTCAGGCGCTCCTTGGTCTGGCCCTGGAACTGCGGGTCCAGCACCTTGGCCGAGAGCACGAAACTGGCGCGCGAGAACACATCCTCCGGCATCAGCTTCACGCCCTTGGGCAACAGCGAGTGCATCTCGATGAAGCCCTTGATCGCGCCGAACAGGCCGTCCTTCAGCCCGGCCTCGTGGGTGCCGCCAGCCACCGTCGGGATCAGGTTGACGTAGCTTTCGCGCAGCAGGTTGCCCTCCTCGGTGAAGGCCACGCACCAGGCCGCCCCTTCACCGTCGGCGAAGTTCTCGGTCTCGCCCTCGCCGGCGTAGTGCTCGCCTTCGAACAAGGGGATCATCGGGTCGGCCGCCAGCGACTGCTGCAGGTAGTCGCGCAGCCCCCCCTTGTAGAGCCAGGTCTGGGTCTCGCCCGACTTCTCGGTGTGCAGGGACACCGTGACGCCCGGCATCAGCACCGCCTTGCTGCGCAGCAGGTGCATCAGCTCATTCTTCGGCAGCTCGGCACTTTCGAAGTACTTCGGGTCGGGCCACACTCGCACCGAGGTGCCGTGCCTGCGCTCGCCGGCCACGGCCTTGCGGATGGCGAGGGCCTCCACGACGTCGCCACCGGAGAACGCGATGCTCGCCTGCTGGCCCTCTCGCCACACGCCCACCTGCAACCGCTTGGCCAGCGCGTTGGTCACGCTGACGCCCACGCCGTGCAGGCCACCCGAGAAGCTGTAGGCGCCGCCCGAGCCCTTGTCGAACTTGCCGCCGGCGTGCAGCCGGGTGAAGACGATCTCGACCACCGGCACCTGTTCTTCCGGGTGCAGGCCGAAGGGAATGCCGCGGCCGTCGTCGTCGATGCTGACCGAGCCGTCGGCGTGCAGGGTGACGGCAATGCGCTTGCCGAAGCCGGCGAGCGCTTCGTCGGCGGCGTTGTCGATCACCTCCTGCACGGTGTGCAAGGGGTTGTCGGTGCGGGTGTACATGCCGGGCCGCTGCTTGACGGGCTCCAAGCCCTTCAGCACGCGGATCGACGCCTCACCGTAGTTCACGGGTGTCTGAGCCATGGGGCGCCATTCTAGGGAGGCCCAGGTTCATGACCCTGCGCCAGCCGGGTCATGCATGCCCCGCTACATTGCCGCGCATGACGCCGCCGCCCTCCCACCGCCCCACGCTGTCCATGACCCAGGTGCTGCTCTGCGGCGCCGCCATCGTCACCTTGTCGATGGGCATTCGCCACGGTTTCGGGCTGTGGCTGCAGCCGATCACGATGGATCGGGGCTGGACGCGCGAAACCTTCGCGCTGGCGATCGCGATCCAGAACATCGCCTGGGGCGTCGCCGGCCCGTTCGCCGGGATGATCGCGGACCGATTCGGCGCCTTCCGGGTGCTGGTGGTCGGGTCGCTGCTGTATGCACTCGGGCTGGTCGGCATGGCGCTGGCCACCTCGGGTGCCGGCTTCACGGGAGCGACCGGCCTGCTGATCGGCATGGCCCAGTCCGGCACCACCTACGCCGTGGTCTACGGCGTGATCGGGCGCAATGTCGCGCCCGAGCGCCGCTCGTGGGCCATGGGCGTGGCCGCCGCGGCCGGCTCCTTCGGCCAGTTCCTGATGGTGCCGGTGGAGAACTGGCTGATCGGCGCCTGGGGCTGGCAGAGCGCGCTGTTCGTGCTGGCCTGTGCGGCCCTGGCCATCATGCCGCTGGCCTTCGGGCTGCACGAGCCGCCGCAGTCGGCGCATGGCGGCCCGCGCCAGAGCATCGGCGCCGCGCTGAAGGAAGCCTTCGCCTACCCGAGCTTCCGCTGGCTGATGGCCGGCTACTTCGTCTGCGGCTTCCAGGTGGTGTTCATCGGCGTGCACATGCCGAGCTACCTCAAGGACAAGGGGCTGACACCGGACGTGGCGACCACCGCGCTGGCGCTGATCGGGCTGTTCAACGTCGTCGGCACCTATGCCGCGGGCGTGCTCGGCCAGCGCCTGGCCAAGCGCCACATCCTGGCCGGCATCTACCTGGCGCGTTCGGTCGCGATCGTTGCGTTCCTGCTGGTGCCGCTCAGCCCGGCCAGCGTGTATGTGTTCTCGTCGGTGATGGGCGTGCTGTGGCTGTCCACCGTGCCGCCGACGAATGCGGTGGTCGCGCAAATCTTCGGCGTGCAGTACATGTCGATGCTCGGCGGGCTGGTGTTCTTCAGCCACCAGGTCGGCTCGTTCATGGGCGTGTGGCTGGGCGGCCGGCTGTACGACACGACCGGCAGCTACGACATCGTCTGGTACCTGGCCATCGCGCTCGGCGTGTTCGCGGCGCTGGCCAACCTGCCGGTGCGCGAGACGCCGATCGTGCGCGCGTCGCCGCAGCCGGCGTGAGACCCACGATGGACACAGCCGGGTCTTCCCCCTGGTGGCAGCGGGTGTGGGTGCGTGCCGCCGCCGTGGCCGCGGCACTGTTGGCCCTGGCCCTGGTGTTCCTGGCCTACCGCAACCCCCACACCGTGGTCGACCTGGCGAACCGGGTCTGGGCCTGCTTTTAGATGGCGATGCACGGCAACGAACGCCCCAGCGACTGGCTGCAACGGTGGGCCCACCTGCTGCCCGCGGGCGGTACGGTGCTGGACCTGGCCTGCGGCCGTGGCCGCCACGTGCGCTGGCTGGCCGAGCGCGGTTGGCGGGTCACTGCCCTTGACCGCGACACCGACGCGGTGAAACCGCTCGAAACCATCGCCGACGTGATCGTCGCCGACATCGAGAACGGGCCCTGGCCGCTGGCCGCCCGCCGCTTCGACGGCGTGCTGGTCACCAACTACCTCTGGCGGCCGCTGCTGCCGGCCATCGTCGAGGCGGTCGCCCCCGGCGGCGCGCTGCTTTACGAAACCTTTGCAATCGGCAACGAAACCGTCGGCCGACCGTCGCGGCCGGAATTCCTGCTGCAGCCCGGCGAGCTGTTGCGCGCCGCCGATGGCCTGGTCGTCGTCGCCTACGAATGCGGCCGGCTGGACGATCCGCCCCGCTTCGTCCAGCGCATTGCCGCCACCCGCGACCCGGCAGGCCCGGTGGGCCGTCATCTGACCGCCGGGTAAACGCGTTGGCCAGGGGTCATCCCCGGCCCGCCAGGTGGCTAAAATCGCCCGGTTGCAAGGAACCCTGATGAAACCGATTGTTGGCAGCATCGTCGCGCTGGTGACGCCGATGCAAGAGGACGGCAGTGTCGACTACCCGGCGCTGCGCGCCCTGATCGACTGGCACATCGCCGAAGGCACCGATTGCATCGGCGTCGTCGGCACCACCGGCGAATCGGCCACGGTGTCGGTGGACGAGCACTGCGAGATCATCCGTGTCGCCGTCGAGCACGCCAAGGGCCGCGTGCCCATCATGGCGGGCGCCGGCGCCAATTCGACCGCCGAGGCGATCGAACTGACCCGCTTCGCCAAGGAGGTCGGCGCCGATTGCACGCTGCAGGTCGTGCCCTACTACAACAAGCCGTCGCAGGAAGGCATCTACCGCCACTTCAAGGCGATCGCCGAGGCGGTCGACCTGCCGGTGGTGCTGTACAACGTGCCCGGCCGCACGGTGGCCGATATGCAGCACGACACGGTGCTGCGCCTGGCGCAGGTGCCCGGCATCATCGGCATCAAGGAAGCCACCGGCAACATCGAGCGCGCGGCCTGGCTGATCAAGCATGTGCCGCCCGGCTTCTCGGTCTATTCGGGCGACGACGGCACGGCCGTGGCGCTGATGCTGCTCGGCGGCCACGGCAACGTGAGTGTCACGGCCAACGTGGCGCCACGCCTGATGCACGAGATGTGCATGGCGGCCATCGAGGGCGACGTGAAACGCGCCCGGGAAATCCACCTGCACCTGCTGCCCTTGCACCGGCAACTCTTCTGCGAGCCGAACCCGGTGCCGGCCAAGTGGGCCCTGTCGCAGATGGGCCGTTGCCGGCCCGGCGTGCGGCTGCCGCTGGTGGAACTCACCGAGGCCGGTCAAGCGCTGGTCGGCAGCGCGATGCGCGAATGTGGCCTCGCCTGAGCATTCCGCTCTCATTCCACCCCGAACCCTGAAACGACCGCCCTGCGCGGCGGCCGGCGACACGACATGCACTTGAAGAACCCCAACTTCGCGATCACGCCGCTGCGCGCCAGCGTCCTGTTGCTGGCCTTCGGACTGGGCGGCTGCTCGCTGCTCGGTGACACCAACCCCGGTACCGACTCGATCGACTACCGCGGCGGTGCCTCGAAGACGCCCACGCTGGAAGTGCCGCCCGATCTCACGCCGCTTGCCAACGACGGCCGCTATCGGCCGCAGACCAGCTCGATCAGCGCCACGGCTCTGGCCAGCGGCGCCGCCCGCCCGGCCAGCCCGACGGCCGTCGCATCGACGGTCGCGCTGCAGCAGGCCGGCGACATCCGCATCGAGCGCGCCGGCAACCAGCGCTGGATCGTCACCAGCCAGACCCCCGAGCAGCTGTGGCCGAAGGTGCGGCAGTTCTGGCTCGACCGCGGCTTCGCGATCGCCAGCGAAAGCGCCGAGGCCGGCACGCTCGAGACCGACTGGGCGGAGAACCGCGCCAAGTTGCCGAACGACATCGTCCGCAAGACCCTGGGCTCGGTGCTCAGCGGCGTGTTCGACACCGGTGAGCGTGACCGCTACATGATGCGCGTCGAGCGCGGCGCCAACGGCAGCGAGATCTACATCGCCCACCACGGCCTGCAAGAGGTCCTGGTGGGCCGCGAAGCGACGGGCACGATCTCCTGGGTCGCGCGCCCGGCTGATCCGCAGCTCGAGCGCGAGATGCTGACGCGGATGATGGTGGCGCTCGGCGCGAAGGACGATGTGGCCCGCACCGAGGTGGCCGCCACCGGCGACACGGTGGCGGCCAAGGCCCGCGTGGTCAGCGGCAAGGAGGGCGCAGCGCTGCAGGTCGACGACGGCATCGAGCGTGCCTGGCGCCGCATCGGCCTGGCGCTCGATCGTGGCGGGTTCACCGTCGAAGATCGCGACCGCAATCAGGGCCTGTACTTCGTGCGGTTCATCGACACGAAGGAAGCCGCGAAGGACGAGCCGAACTTCTTCACCCGCTGGTTCCGCAGTGACGACCAGGCCGCCAAGGCGCTCAACCGCTACCGCATCCAGGTCAAGGCCGAAGGCACCGGCACCTTGGTCAGCGTCCTGAACTACCAGGGTCAGCCCGACAACTCGGCCAACGCGCAGAAGATCGTCTCGCTGCTGGTCGACGAGCTGAAGCTCTGAAAGTCGAAGGGCCCGCAGCGACTCGTGCGCTGCAGGCCCTTGCAGAATGAACAAAGCCGCCCGAGGGCGGCTTTGTCGTTTGCAGTGCCCGGGGCCCGATGAAGGCCCGGGGCACCGGCTCCAATTACTTGCTGGCGGCTTCCGAAGCAGCCGGGGCAGCGGCCGGAGCGGCATCCGAAGCGGGAGCCGAAGCAGCCTCAACAGCCGGGGCGGTCACCGGGGCAGCGGCGGGGGCAGCCGGAGCGGCCTCTTCCTTCTTGCCGCAGGCGGCCAGGGCAGAGACGGCGATCAGGGATGCCAACAGGAGCGACTTGTTCATGAATGTCCTCAAACTAAGTTTCGAACAATTACCGGTAATTTTGGAAGCTCGCTGTTCGTGCGTGCCTCCTCCTCGAGTCAGACCAGGAAACTCTTGGGCGCTCGAGACACCCAAGGCACTGCTTCCTGTGCCTAGCCTTACATTATACCGATCATAGGGATCTTCCCTAGAGGCCCAGTGTGACGGCAGGGAAGGCCTCGCTCGACCGTTGCAGAATTACATCGATTTCCTCGTGCGCGCGCTGCACATCGGCGCCCTCATGGCTGACCCAGCCCCTCACGCGCTCGCGGTCCAGCAGGCGCAGTACCACGCGGTGGTCGGCCAGCAGCAGCGTCGGCATGTCCGAGCCCGCCAGTTCCAGCGGCGAGCGGCAACTCAGCACGTGAGCGAAAGTCTGGCGCCAACGCGTCAGACGCGGCATCGCACGACGCACCCGCTCGAAATCGTGCGAGACCCAGGTCAGGTGCGCACCGGGTGCACGCGCCCAATGGCTCAGCGCATCGAGCAGCGCCGGTTCATCGAGCGGCCAATCGGCGAAATCGGGCGAGACCCACCACAGTTGCCTGACACCGGCGCCCTCGGCGCTCGCCACCATCGCGCGCACGGCGCCCTGGAAGTCAGCGCGAGAACCGATCGGCCCCGCCGGAATGGCGCTGCGAAGCTTGTCGTCAGTCGGATTCATCGTGTTGCCCGTCAGGGTGGGCCCAGCCGGATTCGACCCAGTCGTTCAGCAGTTCGCGCGCCCCACCGCCGAGTTGCGCCACCGCGCGCGCGTCGAGCCGACGCGCGTCGGCCAGCACGCGCATCAGCCGCGCATCCCGCCCCGAGGCCCGGAAGGACTCACCATTGATGAAGACATGGTGCGAGTCATACATCATGCGGCTGCGGGCGTCCAGCCGAACACCCTGTTGATCGCCCAACTCACCGCCGCCCTCGAACCAGACGATCGATTTCGGCTCGGTCAGCGATTCGCCCAGCGCACAGGCCAGGCTGTGGGCGTCGTTGAGCGCGTCGATCACCGCCTTTTGCGCAAAGCGTTGCAGCGCTTCCGGGATCAGGCCCGGCGTGGCCGTGGCGCTGCCGGCCGGGTCGCGGTAGTGAGGTTCCTCGGCGGGTGCATCGAGCGCGTCGATCATGCGCTGCAGCACCTCGCGCGCCGTTTCGGTCGGTGTCGGCGTGCGAAAGCCGACCGAGCAGGTCATGCAGTCGTCGCCGACGGCAGTGCCGTCGTGGCCCCAGCGCGGTGGCAGGTAAAGCATGTCACCCGGCTCCAGCACCCATTCCTCGGTCGGCTCGAAATTCGACAGCAGCTTGACCGGCATGCCGGGCACGAGCGAAGCATCCCGCACCGGGCCGCAGCGCCAGCGGCGCCGGCCGTCGACCTGCAGCAGGAACACATCATAGGAATCGAGGTGCGGCCCGACACCGCCGCCATCGCTGGCGTAGCTGATCATCAGGTCGTCCAGCCGCGCTTCGGGCACGAACCGGAAGCGGCTCAGCAACTCGTGCGCCGCCGGCACATGCAGATCCAGGCCCTGCACGAGCAGCGTCCATCCGGGCCGCGTGCCCGGCGGAATCTGCCGCCGGGTGAACGGGCCGTGGCGCAGCGCCCAGCGCCCGCCGGTGCTCGACACCAGGCGCGACTCGACGTCGTCGCGCCCGGCCAGTTCGAACAACGCGGCCCGCCCGATCGGCGGCTGAACGCCGGGCACCGCCTGGCGAATCAGGCAGGGGTGTTTCTGCCAGTGCCGGCGCATGAACTGGCGCGGCGACAGCCCCCCCAGCAAGACAAGTTTCTGATCGACATCCATCGAAGGATTGTCATTCAGAGTCGCCGCCGGGCCGCCCCAAGGCGACTGCTCCCCTCGGGGGACCGGCGCCGACGGCGGCGTAGGGGCTGGTAGCCTGTGCGATCATCCTCTGATGAACATCACTTCCCCTTGCGTCGTGACGCTGGTCTGGACGCTCACCGATGCGCAAGGCCAACTGATCGACGAGCTCGACGAGCCGGTCGAGTTCTTCTATGGCGGCAGCGACCTGCTGCCCAAGGTCGAGGAAGCGCTTGCCGACCAGGCGCCCGGATTCGAGACCCAGCTCCAGCTCGAGCCCGAGCACGCCTTCGGTGACTACAACGCCGAGCTGGTCTGCTACGAGGAGCGCGCGCTGTTCCCGGAGCAGGTCGAGCCGGGCATGCAGTTCGAAGGCTTGCCCGAAGGGGCCTCCACCAGCGGCATGCCCGACGATCTGATCTACACCGTGACCGAGGTCTACGCCTCGCACATAGTGCTCGACGCCAACCACCCGCTGGCCGGCATCGCGCTGCGCATCAAGCTGAAGGTGCTGGACGTGCGGGAGGCAACGGTCGAGGAGGTGGGCGCCGGCTCGGTCGGCGAATCGCCGTTCGCGGTGCTCGACCGCGCACCGCCTGACGAACCGCTTCACTGAAGGCCTGCGGCCGCGTCACCCTCCCGGGAGGGCACCGGTACCCCGGTGCCGGGTGTCAGTGTCTCCCGCTGGAACCGAAGCCGCCCTCGCCACGGTGGCTTTCGTCGAAGCTGTCGACGCGCCGGAAGCGCGCCTGCACGACCGGCACGATCACCATCTGCGCGATGCGCTCCATCGGTGCGATCGTGAAGGTGCTGGTGCCGCGATTCCAGCAGCTGACCATCAGCTGGCCCTGGTAGTCGCTGTCGATCAGGCCAACCAGGTTGCCGAGCACGATGCCGTGCTTGTGGCCCAACCCCGAGCGCGGCAGGATCATCGCGGCCAGGCCGGGGTCCTCGATGTGGATGGCGAGCCCGGTCGGGACCAGCGTGGTCTGGCCCGGCGCCAGCTCGATGGGCTCGTCCAGGCAGGCGCGCAGGTCCAGGCCGGCGCTGCCGGGCGTCGCGTAGGCGGGCAACTGGCTCGCCATGCGTTCGTCCAGCACCTTGATGTCGATGGTCGTCATGTCAGTCGTTCAGCGATCTCGCGGACCAGCTCGCGCGCCAGCGCCAGCTTGCCGCCGGTGGGAATCTCGCGCTGGCCCAGCGCGTCGACCAGCAGCAGCGTGTTGTCGTCGCGGCCGAAGGTGGCCGGGCCCAGGTTGCCGACGATCAGCGGCACGCCCTTGCGCTGCAGCTTGGCGCGCGCGTTCTCGGACACGTTCTGGCTCTCGGCCGCGAAGCCGACGCAGAACGGCGGCTTGGGCAGGCGGGACACCGCGGCGAGGATGTCGGGGTTCTCGACCATCTCGATCGCCGGCGGGCGGCCGCTGCCGTCCTTCTTGATCTTGTGCTCCAGCGCTTCGGCGGGCCGCCAGTCGGCCACCGCCGCGGTCGCGATGAACACATCGTTCATCGGCGCCGCGGGCAGCGCCGCGTCGTGCATCTGCTGCGCGCTCTGCACGTCGATGCGGGTCACGCCGCGCGGGGTGGCCAGCGCCACCGGGCCGGCCACCAGCGTGACCTCGGCGCCCGCCTCGCGCGCCGCGCGGGCCAGGGCGAAGCCCATCTTGCCGCTGGAGCGGTTGGAGATGCCGCGCACCGGGTCGATCGCCTCGAAGGTCGGCCCGGCGGTGATGAGCACGCGCTTGCCGGCCAGGCGCTTGGGCTGGAAGAACGCGATCAGCTCCTCGACCAACGCCTCGGGCTCGAGCATGCGGCCGTCGCCGACCTCGCCGCAGGCCTGGTCGCCGGCATCGGGGCCAAGCAGCGTCGCGCCATCGGCGCGCAACTGCGCCGCATTGCGCTGGGTGGCGGGGTGGGCCCACATCTCGCGGTTCATCGCCGGCGCCAGCAGCAGCGGGCAGCGCTCGATCGGGCGTGCCAGGCACAGCAGCGACAGCAGGTCGTCCGCCCGGCCCTGGGCCAGCCTCGCCATGAAATCGGCGCTCGCCGGCGCCACCAGCACCGCACTCGCCTCGCGCGAGAGGTTGATGTGCGGCATGTTGTTCGCCTCCCGCGCGTCCCACTGGCTGGTGTAGACGGGGCGATTCGACAGCGCCTGCAGCGTGACCGGCGTGATGAAGGCCTCGGCGGCTGCGGTCATCACCACCTGCACCGTGGCGCCGGCCTGGATCAGCTGGCGGACCAACTCGGCCGACTTGTAGCAGGCGATCCCGCCCGAGAGGCCGAGCAGGATGTGCTTGCCGGCCAGGTCCATCGAAGGCGACGTCATGGCGCGTTCACTGCATCTGGGCGCCGTGGCATTTCTTGAACTTCTTGCCGCTGCCGCAGGGGCACGGGTCGTTGCGGCCCGGCAGCGCGTCGACACGCCGCGGCGGCGGCTTGGGCGCGTGATCGAGCCAGTACAGGCGCAGGTCCTGCGCGGCGTACAGCGCCTCCTGGATCAACTCGTCGCGGCTGAGTTGCTCGCCCTCGTACAGGTCGTCGAAGACTTCCTTCAGCTCCTCGTCGTCCATCGTCAGCGAGACGATGCGCAGCAGGGTCTCGTCGTAGAGCTGGCCTTCCTCGGTCTCGAGATCGGGCTCGGGCCAGTCGTTCGGAAAGTCCTGCGTGGCCTCGCCAAAGCCCACAGCCCAGACCTCGCCGGTCTTCTCGAGCAGTGCCAGTTCGTCAGGCTGCACATGGCCTTCGTCGACCAGGCGCTGCTTGTCTTCGTCGGTCAGCTCGATCATCAGCGGCGCCAGGCGCAGCACGTCCGGGTCGTCGAGGATCTGCTCGGGGTCGAGCTGGTCGGCCAGAACCTGCCAGCGCGCCTCGATGACCGTGCGGGCCGCGCCGGCGTCGGCCGGGTCGGCGAAGGTGCGCTCGAAGACGCCTTCGGCGAAGAGCGGCAGCCACTCGTCCAGCTCGATCCGGCGCGGGCCGGCCAGCAGGGCCGACATGTAGCCATCCAGCCACTCCAGCGACACCCGGTCGTCGAAGCCAGCCATTCGTTGGCACAGGGCGTCCAGCGCCTCGATGTCCTGTTCGCTGCTCATGCGGGGTTCGGCCATGGCCACCCTCCTCGTCTCGTTCTCAAGCAATCTGCCAGTGTCGCATGCCGGCCGCCCCGAGATCCGGCTATTCGGTCAAGTCGGCCCAGCGCGGCGGGCTGGGGTGCAGGCGGGCCATCATCAGCGAATCGACGTACTGGCCATCGCGCAGCGCGTAGGCGCGCTGGCGCCCCTCGACCTCGAAGCCGAACTTGCGGTACAGCGCCTGTGCCCGGTGGTTGTCGGCATACACGCCGAGCTCGATGCGCAGCACGCCGAGCCAGTTGTCGGCGTAGTCGGTCAGCGCCGCCATCAGCGCCGAGCCGACGCCGCGGCCCTGCCACGGCACGGCCACCGACATGCCCAGGCTCATCACGTGGCGCCGGCGCAGCGCCGGCCCGGTGGGATGCAGGCCGGCGCTGGCGACCACCTGCCCCTGGACCTCGGCCACCAGGTGCAGCTCCGGGCTGTGCGGCTGCTGGGCAGCCTGCCCGCCCAGGCGGGCGCGCCACATCTCGGCGTCGGGAAAGGGCAGCTGCAGCAGCTGCGAATAGACCATCGGATCCTGCATCATGCGGACGAAGGCCTCGGCGTCGCCGGGCCGCGCGCGACGCAGCGTCCAGGGCGTGCCGCCGTCGCTGGCGTCGGTGGCCGTCATGAGAAATGCAGCCCGCCGATGCGCAGCCAGGGCAGCATGGTCGATCCGGTGTCGAGCCGCTCGCGGCTGACCGCCAGCACGTCTTTCAGCATGCCGGCCATGTTGCCGCTGATCATCACCTCGGACAAGGCCGGGCCGACCACGCCATCGTCGATGCGAAAGCTGTTCTTGATGACGCCGGAGAAATCGCCGTTGGCCGCGGGCATGCCCATCGACAACCGGCCGACGATGGCGCCCCGGCCGACCTCGCCGACGACTTGGGTCAGCGGCGCCGCGCCGGCCGCCATCTCCCACCCGGCAGCGGCCGTCGGCACATGCGCCAGGCCCGTCTTGCGGCTGCCGTACAGGCTGGGCAGCAGCGTCAACAGCCGGCCTTCGCGCAGCACCTCCACCGGCGGCGTGCAGCAGGCATCCGCCGACACCGGGACCACACCCGGCGCCTCGAAGCGGCTGCGAAGGCCGACCAGCGGCGAAGCGATCGCCGCCCCGACACGCTCGCGGTACAGCGAGCTGCCAGCGATCAGCTGTGCATCGCCAAGCTGTCCCAGCAGCCAGCCCAGCAGGTCGCCGACCGCCTGGGGCGTCAGCACCACCTCGCCGACGAACTTGGTGCCGAACGGCTGGGCAAGGATCTGCTGCGAGGTGTCGCGCATCATCCGGCCGATGCCGAACCAGTCTTGCGCGGGCTGACCGGCAAAACCGTGCGCATCGCCGCCGGCGAAGTTGAACGAGCTGGCGCGTTCACCCTCGCGTGCCGTGCCGAATGCGGACAGGCTCAGCCAGCCGGCGCGCCAGGCGAGCTCGCTGCCACCTGTGGTGAGCAGGTGCGATTCGCTCAGGTGGTGGGCGGCCGCGCCCTCCTCGATCGTGAAGCGCGGCGTCTCGCGGGCGCGGAAATCGAGCAGCGCCGCCATCGTGTCGGCCAGCAGCGCCGGCTCGGCCTCCAGCGGGCCCCGCACGATGCTGGCCTGCTGGCCGCTCGAGACGGCGTTCGCTGCATCCTGTGGCGCCGCCTGTGCCGCCTCGAAGAGCTGCGCGATCGCGTGGCGAACGGCCTCGTCGTCGAGCGAGCTGAGCTCGGTGCTTGCGCGCCGCCCATCCAGCAGCCCGAGCAGCGACAACCGGCTTTGCGCCGTGCTGCGCATCAGGCTGGGCTCGTTGTGCGCGACGTTCAGCTCGCTCTGGCGGTGCCAGCCGACACCGACCTGCACCTGGTCGAAGCCCTGGGAGTGCATGAGGGCGAGCACCTTCTGCGCCTGATCGCGCAGCGTCGGGTCGAAGTCGCGACGGGCCATGCTCACTCCCCCCCCAGGCGGGCGTGCGCCCGCAGCGCGGGGCCGCCCATGGCCACCACCATCGGCTG
Source organism: Ideonella sp. (assembly GCF_035254525.1). Classification (GTDB taxonomy): domain Bacteria; phylum Pseudomonadota; class Gammaproteobacteria; order Burkholderiales; family Burkholderiaceae_C; genus Ideonella. The sequence continues at coordinate 13,085 of NZ_DATFAN010000146.1, forward strand.
CTTCTTGCCGCAGTAGCCGCTGCAGCTCCAGACCATGTCGCTCGACACCGCATCGACCGACTGCAACACCTTGATCGCCGAGCCTGAAACAGTCGTGTCGCGGATCGCGCGCCCGAACTGGCCGTTGCGGATCTCGTAGGCCAGCGTGACGCCGAACATGAACTCGGTCGTCGAGTCGGCCTGGCCATTGCCGGTCTTCATCAGCAGGTAGCCCTCATCGACGCCGGCGATCATCTCGCTCAGGGTCGAACGACCGGGCAGGATCGCCGTGTTGCGCATGCGAACCAGCGGCTCGTCGCTCGGCGCATAGGCCCGCGCGCTGCCGGTGGGCACGGCGCCCAGCCGCGCCGCCGTCTCGCGGCTGTTCATGAACTCGGTCAGGATGCCGTCCCGGATCAGCACCGCATCGCGCGCCGGCGTGCCCTCGTCGTCGGCGTAGACGGGGATCATCAGCTCCGCGCCCTGGTGGCTGTGGGCGAAGTCGACCATGCTGACCAGATCGCTCGCCACGCGCTGGCCCACCAGGCCACCGGTGACCGCACCGCCCAGCACGATGTCGGCCTCGCAAGGGTGGCCCATCGCCTCGTGCGCGAGCATGCCGGCCAGGTGCGGGGCCAGCACCACGGTCTGCAATCCGCCGCGGGCCGGCACCGCGTCGCACTTGGCGCGCAGGTGTTCGTGCAACGCGTCGAGCTTGGGCGTGAGTGTGGCGATCGACCAGTCGATGTCGGCCAGGCTGCCCTTTCCCGAGACCTGCTCGACCAACTCGACGGGTGCGCCATCCGCGTTTTCGGCCACGAAGATCGCCTGGAACGCGGCGCGCTGGATGCTGGCCAGCGAGTCACCGCCGGTGCTGGTGGCGAGCCGTTTCGAATGGTGTTCGTCGGCGACGACGAAGCGGATCGACTTCAGGCCGGGGTAGCGCTGGCGGCACCAGTCATTCAGCGCGGCCAGCCGCTGCTGGATCTCGCCCTGGCCCAACGCCGGTCGGCCGCGAAAAGCGTGTTCTCCACGGTAGCCGCCGGTCGGCAGCGCCACCGCCGACCGCGCGCCGAAACGTGCCATTGCCTGCACGTTGGCGACCGCCTGCCGGCCGATGCGCCCGACCGCCGCCGCGCCCGGGCCAGGCTCCGACGCAAAGCCCCAGTAGCCATCGCGGTAGACCCGGGCGCTGGTGCCGCCCTCGCTGCTGCGGCTGTTTTGCGTCAGGTGGCCGTCGATCATCACGACCCGCGACTTGCGCAGCTCGTGATGCCGCAACTCGCTGTACTGCAGGCCGGCCACCAGGGCCGGGGCATTCAGGCTCATCGGGACTCCCTTCATGGCGCCTCGTGAGCGCCTGTTGGCGGGACGTTAGCGGTCGTCGTGCTCGAGCCGCTTGCCCAGGCTCACCACCTTGTCGTCGGCATAGCCGATCGCCGCATAGAAGGCCAGCACGGCTTCGTTGCCCTGCCGCACCTGGAGGTTGATCTTGGGGCAGCCACGCTCGAGCAGGCGCGCTTCGGCCCAGTTCATCAGCTGCCGGCCCAGGCCCCGGCCCTGCAGCGCGGGGTCGACGGCCAGGTAGTTGATCCAGCCGCGGTGGCCCTCGTAGCCGGCCATCACCGTGCCGATCACGCTGGCCCCGTCATCGGCCAGCATCACTCCGAACAATTCGGGCTGCTCGGCCAGCTTGCGGCGGATGTCCTTGGCCGGGTCGTTCCAGGGCCGCGTCAGGCCGCAGCGCTGCCACAACGCAATGACCCCAGTCTCGTCGTCGGCCGCGTAGGCCCGGATCGCAGACTGCATCGGCGTATCCCTTTCAGGCGCTCGCCTGCGGGCCGGCCAGGTAGTCGGCCTTGCCCAGGTCCACGCCGTTGTGGCGCAGCAGCGCGTAGGCGGTCGTGACGTGGAAGAAGAAGTTCGGCAGCGCCCAGTGCTTCAGGTAGGCCTCGCCGGTCATCGTGCGCGTCTTGTCGCGCCCGACCGGGAAGGTGATCTCGACCTCCTCGCGCCCGTCGATGCTGTCGGCCGGCACGGAAGCCAGGTAGGCCTGGGTCTTGGCGATGCGAGCGCGCAGATCGTCCATCGTCGCCTCGTTGTCTTCGAACTTCGGCGCCTCGGTGCCCGACAGCCGGGCCACCGCCAGCTTGGCGGCATCGCAGGCGATGCGGATCTGGGACGCAAAAGGCAGCATGTCCGGTGCCAGCCGCACACCGACGAAGACGTTCGGGTCGAACTTGCGCGCCGCGGCATTGGACTGAGCCTTGGCCAGGCAGTGGTCGAGGTTGGTCAGCGTGGTGCGGAAGATCGGCAGACAGGCAGACGACAGGGTGATGGGCATGGGGTCTCCAGGGCTCGACGAAATTGCGAGGCGCCATGATAAGCACCACAAATCGTTGAGGTTGAGCGGCCGAAATCAACCCTCGACGGCCCGGGGAAGACCCGCGCCGCCGGCAAAATTGGCAGCGTCTTCCGAAAAACCCACAGGGAGTGGATATGAAACGAGCCCAAGGCCTCCTGGCCGGCCTGGTCCTGTCGATCGCGGCGGCCTGTGCCCAGGCGGCACCACCAGTCAGCGACTTCTTCAAGAACCCGCAGCTCAATCATCTGGAGCTATCGCCATCGGGTCGCTACATCGCGGCCACACGCTACAACGACAAGACTCGCCATCACGTGCTGGTCGTGATCGACCTTGGCGAAAAGCGCGAGGCCAAGGTTCTCGCCTCGTACAACGACGCCGACGTCATGCGCGTGCATTGGGTTGGCGACGAGCGTATCGTCTTCGAGTTGGGCGACCAGTCATCGACCTATTTCAACCAGTACGGCCGCGGCCTGTTCTCGGTCAGCCGGGCGGGAGACGAGAACCCGAAGATCCTGATCCGGCGTGACTGGGGTCCCGGGACGGTCGATGTGTCGGCGCAAGGGGCCCGGGTACGGCCGCGCGACAATTCGCTCGACCCGGACCACTGGTTCCACTCGACGCTGCAGGACGGCAGCCTGAGCGTGATGGTCGAGAAAGGCAACTTCGACACCACCGACCACACACTGATCAGCACGCAACTGCTGCGCGTCAACAGCGACTCGGGTCGTGTCGAAGTCGTCGGGCGCGAGGTGCCCGGCCACGCAAAGGGATGGGGTACCGATGCCCGAGGCAATCCTCGGTTCGCCTTCTCGTACAGCAAAGACGTCAAGCAGATTCTCTGGCGCGCCGACCCGGCGTCGGATCAGTGGACGCTTCTGCGCGAAATGCCCCGTTACGACAAAGTGATCGGGCGGGACAACATCCTCGACGTCGTCGGCATGGACGACCAGGACCGGCTGTACGTCGTGACCGGCGGCGACAACCCTGCCGGGACGACCGTGCTGGCGACCCTGGACCCGCGCCAGCTCAACGCGACACCGAAGCCGCTGGTTTCGACGCCGGGCTACGACTTCCAGGGCGGCCTCATCCAGGCTCCGAACGGGCGCGTCGTCGGCGTCGATTACCTGACCGACGCCTGGGGCACGGCCTGGTTCGACCCCAAGCTGAAGGCGATCCAGGAGCAGGTCGACAAGGCGCTGCCGAACACCAACAACCGGATCGACTGCGGCGCCTGTAGTGATCCGTCACGCGTGCTGGTCATCGCCTACTCGGACCGGGTGCCCGACATGTACTTCATCTACCACGTCGGCCCTGGGAAGTTCGAGCAAGTCACGTCCGCCCGACCGTGGATCAAGCCCGAAGAGATGGCCAGCCGCGGTTTCGAGCGCATCAAGGCACGCGACGGGCTCGATCTCCCGGTGCACGTCACTCGACCCAACGGTATCAAAGGGCCGGCGCCGACCGTGGTGCTGGTCCACGGCGGCCCCTGGGTGCGTGGCGGCGACTGGAAGTGGGATGCCGACTCCCAATTCCTTGCCTCGAGGGGCTATGCGGTGATCGAGCCGGAGTTCCGTGGCAGCAAGGGATATGGCTCGAAGCTCTACTTCGCGAGCTGGAAGCAATGGGGCCTGGCGATGCAGGATGACGTGGCCGACGCCACCCAGTGGGCCATCGACAAGGGCATCGCCGACCCTAAGCGCATCTGCATCGCCGGCGCCAGCTACGGCGGCTACGCGACGCTGATGGGTCTGGTGCGCTATCCGGAGCTGTACCGCTGCGGCATCGAATCCTTCGGGGTGACCGACATCGAGTTGATGTACACCAGCCACTGGAGCGACACATCCAGCGATTACAAGACTTACGGCATGCCCTTGCTCATCGGCGATCGGGACAAGGATGCCGCACAGCTGGCGGCCACCTCACCGCTGAAGCAGCACGCGAAGATCAATCAGCCCTTGCTGATGGCCGCGGGCCGGCAGGACAGGCGGGTGCCGATCGAGCACTACACCAAGATGCTCGATGCGCTGAAGACGCACAACCCGAACGTCGAGTCCGTGGTCTATGACGAGGAAGCCCACGGCTGGCGCCTGGACGCCAACGAGATCGACTTCTGGACCCGCGCCGAGAAGTTCCTCGACAAGAACCTGAAGAACGCCCCCTGACCGGCAGCCGGGCGCGCGAAGCACCGCCCCCATTCAAAGGGGGGCGTGCGCGGATCCGGCTTTGCCGGTCCGCCGCGCGAGCCCCAGAGGTCCGAAGGGGCCCCTTCGCGGCCCTGGGGGCAGCCCCCTGAAGGGGGCGTGGAGGCCCGTCAGGCCCTTTCGGCCACCCAACCCGCCACGCTGGCCAGCGCGCCGCCGAGCTTGCTGGCGTCGGTGCCGCCGGCCATCGCCAGATCGGGCTTGCCGCCGCCCTTGCCGCCCACCTGCTGGGCGACGAAGTTGACCAGTTCGCCGGCCTTGACCTTGGCGATCGAATCGGCCGTCACGCCGGCCGCCAGCTGGACCTTGCCGCCGTCGACCGCCGCCAGCACGATGGCCGCGGTCTTGAGCTTGTCCTTCAGCTTGTCCATCGTCTCGCGCAGCGCCTTGGCGTCCGCGCCGTCGAGCGTCGCGGCGAGCACCTTGATGCCCTTGACGTCGACCGCCTGCGCGAGCAGCTCGTCGCCCTGGGCCGAGGCCAGCTTGCCCTTCAGTGCGGCGATCTCCTTCTCGAGCGAGCGCACCTGATCCAGCACGCCGGACACGCGCCCCGGCACCTCGGCCGGCGCCACCTTCAGCGTGCCGGCCAGGCCGTTGACCGTGTGCTCCAGCCCCTGCAGGTAGGCCAGCGCGTTGTCGCCGGTCACCGCTTCGACCCGGCGGATGCCTGCCGCGACACCGCTCTCGGCGACGATCTTGAACAGGCCGATGTCGCCGGTGCGGTGGACGTGCGTGCCGCCGCAAAGCTCCTTGCTGCTGCCGATGCTCAGCACGCGCACCGTGTCGCCGTACTTCTCGCCGAAGAGCATCATCGCGCCGCTCTTCTGCGCGTCGTCCAGCGCCATGACCTGCGCCTGCGTGCCGGCGTTGGCCAGGATCTCGGCATTGACGATCGCCTCGACCTTGGCGATCTGGGCATCGGTCATCGGGCCGGTGTGGGCGAAGTCGAAGCGGGTGCGCTCGGGGTTGACCAGCGAGCCCTTCTGCTGCACGTGGCCGCCCAGCACCTCGCGCAGCGCCTTGTGCATCAGGTGGGTCGCGCTGTGGTTGCGCACGGTCTTCGCGCGGCGCTCGGCGTTCACCCGGGCGGTGAACGCATCGCCGACCTTGACCTCGCCTTCGACCACGCGGCCGTGGTGGCCGAACACGTCGGCCTGGATCTTCAGCGTGTCGTCGACGACCACGCGCGTCGTCGCGCTCAGCAGCTCGCCGGCGTCGCCGACCTGGCCGCCGCTCTCGGCGTAGAACGGCGTGTGGTCGAGCACGACCACCACGTCGTCGCCGGCGCGGGCCACCGGGACCGGGCTGCCGTCCACGTACACGCCCGTCACCCGGCTGGTCTCGCACATCAGGTGCTCGTAGCCGTGGAAGGTGGTCGGCGTGCCTTGGTACTCCAGGCCCTGCGCCATCTTGAACTTGCCGGCTTCACGCGCACGCTGCTTCTGCTCTTCCAGCAGCACGTGGAAGCGCGCCTCGTCGACCTTCAGCCCGCGCTCGCGGCAGACGTCGGCCGTCAGGTCGACCGGGAAGCCGAAGGTGTCGTGCAGCTTGAACGCGGTGTCGCCGTCCAGCACCACCGGGCTCGCCGCGAGCGCGGTGTCGAGGATCTCCATGCCGCGCTCGATGGTCTGGAAGAAGCGCTCCTCTTCCTGCTTCAGCACCTCGGTCGCGCGCACCGCGCCCTGGCGCAGCTCGGGATAGGCCTCGCCCATCTGCTCGACCAGCGCCGGCACGATGGCGTGGAAGAAGGGCTTGCGTGCGCCGAGCTTGTAGCCGTGACGGATCGCGCGGCGGGCGATGCGGCGCAGCACGTAGCCGCGGCCGGCATTGCCGGGGATCACGCCGTCGACCACCGTGAACGTGCAGGCGCGGATGTGGTCGGCGATGACCTTCAGGCTGGGCGAATCGGCGTCGACATTCGTGCCGCCGGCCGATTCGACCGCCTTCTTCGCCGCCGCCAGCAGCGCGACGAACAGGTCGATCTCGTAGTTCGAATGCACGTGCTGCAGCACGGCGGTGACACGCTCCAGCCCCATGCCGGTGTCGACGCTGGGCTTGGGCAGCTTGTGCATCACACCGTCTTCGGTGCGGTTGAACTGCATGAAGACGTTGTTCCAGATCTCGATGTAGCGGTCGCCGTCTTCATCGGGGCTGCCCGGCGGGCCGCCGGGGATGCCTTCGCCGTGGTCGTAGAAGATCTCGGTGCAGGGGCCGCAGGGGCCCGTGTCGCCCATCATCCAGAAGTTGTCGCTGGCATAGCGCGCGCCCTTGTTGTCACCGATGCGCACGATGCGCTCGGCCGGCACGCCGACCACCTTGTGCCAGATGTCGTAGGCCTCGTCGTCCTCTTCGTAGACGGTGACCCAAAGCTTGGAGGCCGGCAGCTTGAAGTGCTCGGTCAGCAGCTCCCAGGCGTACTGGATCGCGTCGTGCTTGAAGTAGTCGCCGAACGAGAAGTTGCCCAGCATCTCGAAGAACGTGTGGTGGCGCGCGGTGTAGCCCACGTTGTCGAGGTCGTTGTGCTTGCCGCCGGCGCGAATGCATTTCTGCGCGGTCGTCGCGCGGCTGTAGGGCCGCTTGTCGAAGCCGAGGAAGACGTCCTTGAACTGGTTCATCCCGGCGTTGGTGAACAGCAGCGTCGGGTCGTCGCCTGGCACGACCGGGCTCGAGGCGACGATGGTGTGGCCCTTCGATTCGAAGAACTTCAAAAAGGTCTGGCGGATCTCGGCGGCTTTCATCCGGGGCTTTCTGGGCTTTTTGGGCTGTCAACGGGCGCTTGCGCGCCGGTGCGGGCTGGGAAAAGGGGGACCTGGGATTATCCCAGTTCGCGTGCCAGGAAGGCGAAGAGCCGCTCGTCGCCGGCGAAGGCCACGTTGAAGCGCATCCAGTCGGTCGGCTGCAAGTCCACCCGGAACAGGTGGCCGGGGCCGAGCATGACATCCTGCGCCGCAGCCCGGTTCGACAAGCCGAGCGTGTCGGTCAGCCGCGGGTGGCGCGCCCACAGGAACATCCCCGCGCCGGGTTCGGCGAACAGCTCGAAGCCCAGCGCCGAGAGCCGGGTACCGACGTGCTGGTGGGCCTGGGCCAGGCGCTCCCGCAACGCCTTCAGGTGCTTGCGCCGGCGCCCATCGAGCACCGCGCTGAGGGCCAGGCGCTCGCCGAACTCGGCCGAGGTCAGGCCCGAGATCATCTTCATCTGCGCCAGGTCCTCGAGCAGGTCCGGGTGGGCGGCGACGAAGCCCACCCGGATGTTGGGCGAGATGGTCTTGGAGTAGCTGCCGATGTAGATCACCCGGGCCAGTTGATCCAGGCTCGCCAGGCTGGGCCGAGGCTCCGGATCCAGCTCGACGTAGATGTCGTTCTCGACGATGGTCAGGTCGTGTTTCTCGGCCACTTGCAGCACCCGGTGCAGCTGGGCCAGCGGCGCCACCGAGCCGGTGGGGCTTTGCAGCCGGGGCTGCGTGAAGAAGACCTTCGGCCGGTGCTCGGCCACCAGCGCCTCCAGCGCCGCGAGGTCGTAGCCCTGCGGGGTGCGCGGCACGCCAACCAGCCGGGCCCCCTGGAAGCGCAGGGAAAACAGCAGGTTCGCGTAGCCCGGGTCGTCGACCAGCACGGCGTCGCCGGCGCGCACCAGCCGCCGCACCGCCAGATCCAGCGCCTGGCTGGAGCCCTGCGTCAGCAACACCTGCGAGGGAGGAACGCTGACCTGCCGCTCCGCCAGCGCTTCGCAGATCGCATGCCTGAGCGGCGGATAGCCCTTGGGATCGCCGTAGCCGCTCAACGAGGCGTCGTCGGCGGCCAGCGCCCGCAGCCCGCGCCGCAGGCCGTCCTCGAACAGCCAGTCGCCCGGCAGCCAGCCGCAGCCCACCTTCACCGGCAGGTGGCGGTTCTCGAAGATGCGGCGCAGGTACCAGGCCGAGTCGAACCCCTGGGGAATGGCCTGCGCGGCCGGCAAGGGCTCGGCGGCGGCACGGCGGCGCACGAAGAAACCCGAATGCGGGCGCGAGACGAGGTAGCCCTGCGCCACCAGCCGGTCGTAGGCCTCCACCACCGTGAAGACGCTGACCTGGTGGCCTTGCGCGAACTGCCGGATCGACGGCAGCTTGGTGCCCTCGCGCAGGGCGCCTTCGTCGATCTGGCGGCCCAGGCTCTGGACGATCTGTGTCACGAGCGGAAGGGGTGCCTGGGGATCGAGGGTCAGCATGAAGAAGGCGGTGTACTGGTCACGCACCCAGCACAGTGCACGCACAAGTGACAGGGGCTGTACATGGTAGCCGTTGCCCCGGCCGGCCTAGAGTGGCAGCCTTGGCGTCTTGCCGAGGCGCCACCCGAATTCAGGAGCCTGCCATGCACCGTGATCCCCAAGCCGCCGCCAAGACCAATGCCGACCTGATGGCGCGCCGCCGCGCCGCCCTGCCCTCGGGCCTGGGCCAGACCTACGACGTCGTCGCCGAGCGCGCCGAGAACGCCGAGGTGTGGGATGTCGAAGGCAAGCGCTACCTCGATTTCGGCGGCGGCATCGCGGTGCTGAACACCGGCCACCGCCACCCGAAGATCGTGGCCGCGGTCAAGGCCCAGCTCGACAAGGTGCACCACACCTGCTTCCAGGTGCTGGCCTACGAGCCCTACATCGAGCTGGCCGAGCGCCTGATCGCCAAGACCCCGGGCGATTTCGCGAAGAAGGCCTACTTTCTGTCGACCGGCGCCGAGGCGGTGGAAAACGCGATCAAGGTCGCCCGCGCCGCGACCAAGCGCCAGGCTGTGATCGCCTTCGGCGGCGGCTTCCACGGCCGCACGTTGCTGGGCATGGCGCTGACCGGCAAGGTCGCGCCGTACAAGGCCGGCTTCGGCCCCTTCCCGGCCGAGATCTACCACGCCGAGTTCCCGAACCCGCTGCACGGCGTGTCGGTGGCCGATTCGCTCAGGTCGCTCGAGCACATCTTCAAGTACGACGTCGAGCCCGACCGTGTCGCGGCCATCATCCTCGAGCCGGTGCAGGGCGAAGGCGGCTTCTACATCGCGCCGCCGGATTTCGCCCAGGCGCTTCGCGCGCTGTGCGACAAGCACGGCATCGTGCTGATCGCCGACGAGGTGCAGTCCGGCGCCGGCCGCACCGGCACCTGGCTGGCCTGTGAGCAGTGGGGGCCGAAGGCCGTGCCGGACATCATCACGATGGCCAAGTCGATGGCCGGCGGCTTCCCGATCTCGGCCGTGATCGGCCGCGCCGACCTCATGGACAAGCCGCTGCCCGGCGGCCTGGGCGGCACCTACGCCGGCAACCCGCTGGCCTGCGCTGCGGCGCTGGCGGTCCTCGATGTGTTCGAGGAAGAGAAGCTGCTCGACCGCTCCAAGGCGGTGGGCGAGACGCTGATGAAGGGCCTGAAAGCCATCGCCGCCAAGCACAAGAGCATCGGCGACGTGCGCGGCCTGGGCGCGATGGTGGCGGTGGAACTGTTCAGGCAGGGCGACTTGCACCAGCCGGATGCCGACCTCACCAAGCGCGTCTGCGCCGAAGCGCTCAAGCGCGGCCTGGTGCTGCTGTCGTGCGGCACCTTTGCGAACGTGATCCGCATCCTCGTGCCGCTGACCGTGCCCGATGCTCAGCTCGAGGAAGGCTTGGGCATCCTGGGGCAGGCCTTCGACGCCGCGTCCGCCGCCTGAGCTTGCGGCGGGTCAACCCGCCACTCGCCGGCGCGGCATGAGGATTGCGTATCCCTTGTCGCCGGGGCATCCTGCGCCGCCCCCCTTCCGATTCCGACCCTCGAGTTCCGCCAGCATGACCCCTTCCCTGGTGCGCTTCACCGGCGTGCAGAAGACCTACGATGGCCTCAGCCTGGTCGTTCGAGCGCTGGATCTCGACATCCAGCGCGGCGAGTTCCTTTCGCTGCTGGGCCCCTCGGGCTCGGGCAAGACCACCACGCTGATGATGCTGGCGGGCTTCGAATCGCCCACGGCCGGCGAGATCCTGCTCGACGGCAAGCCGATCACGCGCACGCCGCCGCACAAGCGCAACTTCGGCATGGTGTTCCAGAACTACGCGCTGTTCCCGCACATGACGGTGGCCGACAACGTGGCCTACCCGCTCACGGTGCGCAAGGTGCCGCGCACCGACATCGCCAAGCGCGTCACGAAGGCGCTGGACATGGTCCAGCTCGGCGGCAAGGGCGAGCGCTACCCGGCCCAGTTGTCCGGCGGGCAGCAGCAGCGGGTGGCGCTGGCCCGCGCGCTCGTCTTCGAGCCGCAGCTGGTGCTGATGGACGAGCCGCTGGGCGCGCTGGACAAGCAGTTGCGCGAGCACATGCAGCTCGAGCTGAAGGAGCTGCATCGCCAGCTTGGAGTGACCTTCGTCTACGTCACCCACGACCAGGGCGAGGCCCTGACGATGAGCGACCGCGTCGCCGTCTTCAACGACGGCCTGATCCAGCAGATCGACGCGGTCGAGCGGCTGTACGAGACGCCCGACAACCGCTTCGTCGCCGGCTTCGTGGGCGACAGCACGCTGCTCAACGGCACCACCGCCCACGCCGATCGCGACGCCTGCGAGCTGGTGCTGCCCACCGGTGAACGCCTGTCCGGCATCAACGTGAACCACGTGCTGCCCGGCGCGCCGGTCGTCGCCTCGGTGCGCCCGGAGCGCGTCGAAGCGCTGTTCACGCCGCCCGAGAACCAGGCCAATACGCTCAAGGCCGCCGTCAACGACGTCATCTACTTCGGCGACCACCTGCGACTGCGCTGCGCCATCGCCGGCCAGCCGCAGGCGACGGTGAAGCTGCCGCTGTCCAGCGGCGAGCAGCCGGTGGCGGGCCAGACGGTCTGGCTGCATTTCCCGACGCCGTACCTGCGCATCTACGCCTGAGCCCTGCGCTCCTGGTGCTCCTTGTTCTTCTGCTTTCTCAACCACTCCCTCGAAGGAGACCCTCGATGAAAAAGACCCCCCTGGTGGCCGCGGTCGCGTTGTTGGCAGCCTTGCCGGCCCTGGCGCAGAGCCAGTTGACCGTCGTGAACTTCGGTGGCGCCAACGGCGCGGCCCAGAAGAAGGCTTATGTCGAGCCCTTCGAGAAGTCCACCGGCACCAAGGTGGTGAGCGTCGAGTACAACGGTGAGCAGGCCAAGATCAAGGCCATGGTCGAGACCAAGAAGATCACCTGGGACGTGGTCGAGGTCGAGAGCCCGGACGTCGCGCGCGGCTGCGACGAGGGCCTGTTCGAGAAGATCGACTGGGCCAAGGTCGGCAACAAGGCCGACTTCCAGCCGGCCGCCGTCACCGAATGCGGCGTCGGTGCCTTCGTCTGGTCCACCGTCATGGCCTACAACGGCGACAAGCTCAAGACCGGCCCGGTCACCTGGGCCGATTTCTGGGACGTGAAGAAGTTTCCGGGCAAGCGCGCGATGCGCAAGGGCGCGCGCTACAACCTCGAGTTCGCGCTGATGGCCGACGGCGTCAAGAGCGCCGACGTCTACAAGCTGCTGGCCACCAAGGACGGTGCCGACCGCGCGTTCAAGAAGCTCAGCGAGCTGAAGCCGAGCATCCAGTGGTGGGAGGCCGGCGCGCAGCCGCCGCAGTTCCTCGTCGCCGGCGACGTGGTCATGGCCACCGCGTTCAACGGCCGCATCGACGCCGCGCAGCGCGAAGGCAAGAACCTCAAGATCTCCTGGACCGGCGGCATCTACGACCTCGACTACTGGGTGATCCCGAAGGGCGCACCGAACAAGGAGCTGTCGATGAAGTACATCACGCTGGCCGCGTCGGCCGACGCCCAGGCCGAATACGCCAGGAACATCTCCTACGGCCCGACGAACAACAAGGCCCTGGCCAAGCTGGACCCGAAGGTGTTGGCGCTGCTGCCCACCTCGCCGGCCAACTCGAAAGACGCGCTGCAGTTCAACGTGAAGTTCTGGGCCGACCAGGGCGAAGAGCTCGAGAAGCGCTTCGCCTCCTGGGCTGCCCAGTAAGCGCGCAGGGTCGACCGCGATGACCGTTGCTGCCTCCACGCTGGACGCCCCGACCGTCGGCTCGCCCGAGCTGGCCCGCTCGCTCGTGCGCGCCCAACGGCGGCGGCATGCCATGGCCATCACGCTGACCCTGCCCTTGCTGATCTTCCTGCTGGTGACCCTCCTCGTGCCCATCGGCGCTCTGCTGGTGCGCGCGGTCGAAAACCCGGAGGTCGCCGATGCCCTGCCGCGCACGGCCGACGCGCTGGCCCACTGGGATCGGCGCGCCGAGCCGCCCGCTGCGGCCTTCGCCGCGGTGGCCGAGGATCTCGGCCGCCTGGCGGAAGGCTCGCAGGCCGGCGCGCTCGCGCGCCGCCTCAACACCGAAGTCTCCGGCGCACGCTCGCTGGTAATGAGCGCCTACCGCGCGCTGCCGCTGGGCGAAAACCTATCACCCGAGCAGGTGCGCGAGAAGATGCTGGCTCTCGACCCGCGCTGGGCGGAGCTGAAGTACTGGCAGGCGATCGCCAAGAACGCATCGCGCTGGACGCCCGACTACCTGCTCACCTCGGTCGATCTCAAGCGGGGCGCGCAAGGCGGCATCGCGCAGGTGGCGCCCGACCAGCGGGTGTTCGCGCGCATCCTGCTGCGAACCTTCCAGATCAGCGCCATCGTCACCCTCGGCTGCCTGCTGCTGGGCTACCCGCTGGCGTACTGGCTGTCCACGCTCACGGCGCGCCAGGCGAACATCCTGATGATCCTGGTGCTGGTGCCGTTCTGGACCTCCATCCTCGTGCGCGTGGCCGCCTGGATCGTGTTGCTGCAGCGCGAGGGCCTGGTCAACAGCGCACTGATGGGCATCGGGCTGCTGAATGAACCGCTCACGCTGCTGTTCAACCGCACGGGCGTGGTCATCTCGATGGTCCACATCCTGCTGCCTTTCATGATCCTGCCGCTGTACAGCGTGATGAAGTCGGTGCCGGCGACCTACCTGCGCGCCGCCATCTCGCTCGGCAGCGCGCCGCTGCCGGCCTTCTTCCGCGTGTATGTGCCGCAGACCCTGCCGGGCGTGGGCGCCGGTGGCCTGCTGGTGTTCATCCTGTCGATCGGCTACTACGTCACCCCGGCCCTGCTGGGCGGTGCCGACGACCAGATGCTGAGCTACTACATCGCCCAGTACACCAACGTCGACGTCAACTGGGGCATGGCCTGTGCGCTGGGCGCGATCCTGCTGAGCGCCACGCTCGTGCTCTATGCGCTGTACCGGCGCGTGGTCAAGTCCGAACTGAGCCTGGGGTAGCTGCGTGCCGTCATTCCTCAAGCCCCAATTCCCGGCCTACGCGACCGGCCTGGACAAGCTGGCCTGGTGGGCGCTGCGCCTGTTCTGCCTGGCCGTGCTGGCCTACCTGCTGGCGCCCATCCTGGCCATCATCCCGCTATCGTTCTCGTCCAGCTCCTTCCTGGCCTACCCGATGCCGGGCTGGTCGCTGCAGTGGTACCAGAACCTCTTCACCTCCGACGACTGGGCACGGGCCGCGAAGAACAGCTTCATCGTCGCCCCCGCCGCGACGCTCATCGCGACGGTGCTGGGCACGCTCACCGCGGTTGGCCTGGCGCGCGCCAACTTCGCCGGCAAGGGCCTGCTGATGAGCGTGCTGATTGCGCCGATGGTCGTGCCCATCGTCGTCGTCGGCGTGGCGTGCTACCTGTTCTTCGCCCGCATCGGCCTGGCCGACACCTACACCGGGCTGATCGTGGTCCATGCCGCCCTGGGCGCGCCGTTCGTCGTGACGACGGTGCTGGCCACGCTGCAGGGGTTCAACCACAACCTCGTGCGGGCGTCGCTGAGCCTGGGCGCGGGCCCGGTGCAGACCTTCTTCCGCGTCACGCTGCCGGTGATCGCGCCGGGCGTCATCTCGGGCGCGCTGTTCGCCTTCGCCACCTCGTTCGACGAGGTGGTCGTGACCCTCTTCATCGCCGGCCCCGAGCAGGTGACGCTGCCGCGGCAGATGTTCACCGGCATTCGCGAGAACATCAACCCGACCATCGCCGCCGTCGCGACGCTGCTGATCCTTTTCACCACCGGGCTGATGGGCGCGCTGGAATGGATCCGCGGCCGTCGGCGCTGAGCGAGCTAGAGTTCCCCATTGCGCTGGCCGAGGCCGGCGGACCAGGAGTACCCCATGGACATGAAGACCTCCCCCCTGTCGACCCTCAACGACCCCAGCCTGCTGAAGACCGATGCATTGATCGGCGGCGAGTGGGTGCCCGGCAGCGCTCGCTTCGACGTGCATGACCCGGCCACCGGCCTGAAGCTGGCCGACGTGGCGAACCTCGGCGCCGAAGCCACCGAATCGGCCATCGCCGCCGCCAGCAAGGCCTGGCCGGCCTGGCGCAGCAAGACCGCCAAGGAGCGCGCCGCGATCCTGATGAAGTGGTTCCAGCTGCTGCATGCGAATGCCGACGACCTGGCCCGCATCATGACCGCCGAGCAGGGCAAGCCGCTGGCCGAGGCCAAGGGCGAGGTCGGCTACGGCGCGAGCTTCCTCGAGTGGTTCGCCGAGGAGGCCAAGCGTGTCTACGGCGAGACCATCCCGACGACCGACAACAGCAAGCGCTACCTCGTCATCAAGCAGCCGATCGGCGTCTGCGCGGCCATCACGCCGTGGAACTTCCCGATCGCGATGATCACCCGCAAGGTCGCCCCGGCGCTGGCCGCCGGCTGCCCGGTGGTCATCAAGCCGGCCGAGGCCACGCCGCTGTCGGCCCTGGCCGTGGCCGAGTTGGCGCAGCGGGCCGGCATGCCCGCCGGCGTGCTGAACATCGTCACCGCCGACGGCGCGCACTCGATCGAGGTTGGCAAGGCGCTGTGCGCCAGCGACGTGGTGCGCCACCTGTCGTTCACCGGCTCCACCGAGGTCGGCCGCATCCTCGCCGCGCAGTGCGCGCCGACGGTCAAGAAGCTCTCGCTCGAGCTGGGCGGCAATGCGCCCTTCATCGTCTTCGACGACGCCGACATCGACTCGGCCGTCGAGGGGGCGATGGTCAGCAAGTACCGCAATGCCGGCCAGACCTGCGTCTGCGCGAACCGCTTCTACGTGCAGGAGGGCGTCTACGACCAGTTCGTGCAGAAGCTTGCCGAGAAGTCCAAGGGCATCAAGGTCGGCAACGGCTTCGAGGCCGGCGTGAACCAGGGCCCGCTGATCGACGACCAGGCGATCGCCAAGGTCGAGGCCCATGTGGCCGACGCGCTGGCCAAGGGCGCCAAGGTCGTTGCCGGCGGCTCGCGCATCGGCGAGCGTTTCTACACGCCGACCGTGCTGTCCGACGTGACCCCCGAGATGCTGTGCTCGCGCGAAGAGACCTTCGGCCCCGTCGCGCCGGTGTTCCGCTTCACGACCGAAGCCGAGGCGATCGAGCTGGCCAACGCCACCGAGTTCGGCCTGGCCAGCTACTTCTACAGCCGCGACATCGGCCGCGTGTTCCGCGTCGGCGAGGCGCTCGAATACGGCATGGTCGGCATCAACACCGGGCTGATCTCGACCGCCGAGGTGCCTTTTGGCGGTGTCAAGCAATCGGGCCTCGGTCGCGAGGGCGCGCACCAGGGCATGGACGATTACGTCGAGGTCAAGTACCTCTGCCTGGGTGACCTGCTGAAATGACGCCCCCACGCTCCCTTCCGGTCGCTGCCCCCCATGGGGGCTCCTGCGGCGGCCCGGCAAAGCCGGATCCGCGCAGGACCTTGGTTTGGGTGTGCTGATGAGGCGGGCAGGGGGCTTGGTTTCGTTGCTGGCCGCCAGTGCAACGGTATTGGCCGGCCCGCTGGCCGTGCGCGGGCCCGACGGCACGCGCTGGCGCATCAATGACGATGACGAGCCGGTGCTGCTCGAACGGCTGGCGCCCAACGGCGCGCTCGACAGCAGCTTCGGCCGCCATGGCCGGGTGCCGCTGGATTTCGGCGGCGCCGACGCCAGTGTGTCGGCGCTGCGGGTGGATACCACCGGCCGCATCTGGCTTGCGGCCACCACCACCGGCACCGGCAGTTCCGCGCCGCTGGTGCAGCGTCTGCTGCCCGCCGGCCAGCCCGACAACAGCTGGGGCGCCGGTGGCCGCAGCATCGCCACCCCGGCCGGCCAGCGGCTGATGGTGGTGGATCTGCTGCCCCAGCCCGATGGCGGTGCCTGGGTCTCGGCCAACCTGTTCGGCCCGCAAGGCGAGAACGACGCCGGCCTGTGGCATCTGAAGCCCAACGGCACGCTCGACTATGGCTTCGGCCTGGGCGGGCTGTGGAAGCGCCCCGGCGGCGAGCGCAGCCGCGCGCTCAGCCTGGCCGACGGGCCCGATGGCAGCGTCGCCGTGGGGCTGGAAGTGCTGACCGGCCGCCAGCCCGGCCGCGAGGTGTACCTCGTCAAGCCGGGCGAGCGGCAGTTGCCCCAGGCGGTGCCCGCCCTGCCCGGCAGCACCGACGACGAGGAGGACGACGCCTACCTGTTGTGGGACGGCGCACGCTGGCTCTGGCGCCCGGGGCCGCAAACCGCCGAGCTGGCCGGCCTGCCGGTCCTGTCGATCGGCGCGGCCGCCGCGCCTGCCGCGGCCAGCAGCCCGGCCGAGGCGGGCCACATCGCGCTGAACCCGTTCGCCGAACCGGCTCCGGCCGCTTCGGCGGCCGAGTCAGCAGCCGCGTCGGACGACATGCCCTGGGGCTGGCTTGCGGCCGGTGTGATCGGCGCGGCGCTGCTGGGGTTCGTCTGGTGGCGCGGGCGCGGCCCGGCCCGGGGCTGATTCAGCCCTCGTCGTTCGCCGCCGCCGACTGGCCGAGCAGGCGGCCGATCGTGCCGCCCGAAGCCTGGGCGATCGCGTGGCGCATCAGGGTCTGGGCATCCTTGCCGTGGGCCGGGTACTGGCTGACACCCAGCCGGGCGCCGACCGGCACTTCCTGGCCAGCCACCAGGAAGGGCTGGTTCACGGCGGCCATCAGCTTGCGGGCCACCACGTTGGCGTCGTCCTGGGCGTCCAGCCAGGCCAGCAGCACGGCGAACATGTCGGGCCCCAGCGAGGCGACCACGTCGCTGGCGCGCAGCGAACTGCGCAGGCGCACCGCGGCCTTGCGCCGCAGCACGTTGGCCGCCTCGGTGCCCAGACCGGCTTCCGCCCCGCGGAAGCCGTCCAGGTGCAGCACGATCAGCGCCATCGACGCCGGTTCGCGCTCGCGAAGCGCCAGCAGGTGCGTCATGTGCTCCTGCAGCTGGTTGTGGTTGGGCAGGCCGGTCGTCAGGTCGATGCTGTAGGCGCGCCGCGCCGCATCGTCGATGCGCTTGCGCTCGATCGCCAGCCGCAGCACGCGCCCGAGCGCCTCGGGCGACGCCTCGCGCGACGACAGCACCTCGCGCACCCCCGCCTGCAGCAGGCGCAGGCACACGGCCGGCGTGGGCTCGGGCCCGACCACGACCACGGCGGATTCGAGCACCGCGCGCGGCAGCCCGGGCCAATGCACCAGCTTGTCGGCCCCGCCGGCCAGGGCCAGATCCATCAGCACCGCATCACGCGGCTGCAACTGCAGCTGATCGTCCAGTTCGGGCAAGCTGGAGCAGGCCTGCACGACGAAGGGCCCGAAGGCCGAGGTCACCAGATCCGGCGGCTGCGCTGCCAGGCAGAGGATGTGGAAGGGGTCGGACATGGTGCGTGCCCCGGTCGGGCCGGGGTTCATCATGCACGTTCCGGGGCGGGACGGACAGGCCGGTAACTACCAATCCGGTGCGGGAAAACAAGCGGGGTCAATGTGCCTTGTCCCAGTTCGCGCCGACCCCCACCTCGGCCAGCAGCGGCACGCTGAACCGGGCCACGCCGGCCATCAGGCGCGGCACCGCCTCTTTCGCCCAGTCGAGCTCGGCCTCGGGCACCTCGAACACCAGTTCGTCGTGCACCTGCATCACCATGCGGGTCGCCCGCTGCTCAGTGTCGATGGCCCCCTGCACGGCGATCATCGCGAGCTTGATCAGGTCGGCCGCGGTCCCCTGCATCGGGGCGTTGATCGCCTGGCGCTCGGCGCCCGAGCGGCGCGGGCCGCTGCCGCCGCGGATCTCGGGCAGGTAGATCCGGCGGCCGAACAGCGTTTCGACATAGCCGCGCTCGGCGGCGCGGGCCTTGGTCTCGTCCATGTAGCGCTTGACGCCGGCGAAGCGCTCGAAATAGCGGTCGATGTAGTTGCGCGCCGCCTTCTGGTCCAGCCCCAGGCTTTGCGCCAGGCCGAAGGCGCCCATGCCGTAGATCAGGCCGAAGTTGATCGTCTTCGCATAGCGCCGCTGCTCGGGCGTGACGGCTTCCGGCGCCATGCCGAAGACCTCGCTCGCGGTCGCGCGGTGCACGTCCATCCCCTCGGCGAAGGCGCGCGTCAGACCCGGGTCGCCGCTGATGTGGGCCATGATGCGCAACTCGATCTGCGAGTAGTCGGCGCTGACGATGCGGTGGCCCGGCGGGGCGATGAAGGCTTCGCGCACGCGACGGCCTTCGGGCGTGCGGATCGGGATGTTCTGCAGGTTCGGGTCGTTGCTCGACAGCCGACCCGTCACCGCCACCGCCTGCGCATAGTTGGTGTGCACGCGGCCGGTGGCCGGGTTCACCATCAGCGGCAGCTTGTCGGTGTAGGTGCCCTTGAGCTTGGACAGGCTTCGGTGCTCGAGCAGCTTGGCCGGCAGCGGGTAGTCGGCGGCCAGTTCCTGCAGCACCTCTTCGTCGGTGCTCGGCGCGCCGCTGGCGGTCTTCTTCTTCACCGGCAGGCCCAGCCGGTTGAACAGGATCTCGCCGATCTGCTTGGGCGAGCCGAGGTTGAACGGCTGCCCGGCCAGTTCGTAGGCCTCGCGCTCCAGCGCCACCATGCGCTCGGCCAGTTCGCGGCTCTGCGTGGCCAGCAGCGCGCTGTCGATCAGCACGCCGTGGCGCTCGATGCGTTCGAGGATCTCGGTGACCGGCATCTCGATGCGCTCGTAGATCTCGCGCATGCCGGCCTCGCGCTCGATCTGCGGCCACAGCATCTGGTGCACCTGCAGGCACATCTCGCTGTCCTCGCCGCTGTAGGTGGTCGCCTGCTGCACGTCCACCTGCGAGAACGGGATCTGGTTCGCCCCCTTGCCGCAGACCTGCTCGTAGCTAAGGCCCTGCCGGTCGAGGTGGCGCTCGGCCAGGCTTTCCAGGCTGTGCGGCTTGTGGGCCTCGAGCACATAGCTCTGCAGCAGCGTGTCGTGGGCATAACCACGCACCGTGATGCCATGGTTGGCGAACACGTGCAGGTCGTACTTGATGTTCTGGCCGACCTTCGCCGCGCCCGCGTCCTCGAGCCAGGGCGTGAGCAGATCCAGCACCTCGGCCAGCGGCAGCTGGTCGGGCGCGCCGGGGTAGTCGTGCCCGAGCGGCACGTAGGCCGCACGGCCCGGCTCGACGGCGAACGAGACGCCGACGATGCGTGCGCGCATCGGATCGAGCGAGTCGGTCTCGGTGTCGACCGCGGCCAGCGGTGCGGCGCGCAACACGCCGAGCCAGCCTTCCAGGCGCTCGCGGCTGGTGATGCATTCGTACTCGCGTGCGGGCACGAAGACCGGCCGCGGTGGCGCGGCCGCTTCACCGGCCACAGCCGGCAGCGCGGGGGCCGCCGCCGCGGGTGCCTCGCCGTTGCGCCCCAGCGCCGTTTCCAGCTCCTTGCGGAATGCCTTGAACCCGAAGCGCTCGTAGAAGGCCAGCAGGCCTGGCTTGTCGACCTCGCTGAGCGCCAGGGCGCGCAGGTCAGGCCAGCCGGGAATGTGCTCGGCGAGGTCGCAGTCGGTCACCACCGTGATCAGCCGGCGCCCTTGCGGAAGCCAATCGAGCGCCTTGCGCAGGTTCTCGCCGGCGACCCCCTTGATCTGGTCGGCCGCGGCGATCACGCCCTCGAGCGAGCCGTGCTCGGCGATCCACTTGGCGGCCGTCTTCGGGCCGACCTTCTCGACGCCGGGCACGTTGTCGACCGTGTCGCCGATCAGCGTCAGGTAGTCGATGATGCGCTCGGGCGGCACGCCGAACTTGGCCTTGACACCCTCGATGTCGAGCCGCTCGTTGCTCATCGTGTTGATCAGCGTGACGCGGTCGTTGACGAGCTGGGCCAGGTCCTTGTCGCCGGTCGAGACGATCACGTGGTGGCCGCTGTCGGCGCCGATGCGCGCCAGCGTGCCGATCGCATCGTCGGCCTCGATGCCCGGCACCATCAGCACCGGCCAGCCGAGCAGCTTGACGACCTCGTGGATCGGTTCGATCTGCTTGCGCAGGTCGTCGGGCATCGGCGCGCGGTGGGCCTTGTACTGCGGGTACCACTCGTCGCGGAAGGTCGGGCCGCTGGCATCGAAGACGCAGGCGGCGTGGCCGGCGCCGACGTCCTCGCGCAGCTTCTTCATCATCGCGACCATGCCGTGGATGGCGCCGGTCGGGAAGCCGCCTGGCCCGCGCAGGTCCGGCAGCGCGTGATAGGCACGGTACAGGTAGCTGCTGCCGTCCACCAGCAGCAGGATCTTGTGGTCCTGGTCGTTCATGCGCGGCATTGTGCCGGTGCGCGCATAGAATCGGCCGCATGAACCCGCGCTGGCCCGCTCTTCTCACGCTCATGCTGTCGGCCACCGTCGTGGCGGCACGTGCCGCCGAGCCGGCGCCCGCCCCGCGCACGCCCGAACCGCAGGTGCTGCACCAGGTGACGGAGGACGACAACGTCCGCATCGAGGAGTTGCGGGTTCGCGGCCAGACGAAGCGATTGACGGTCAAGCCCAAGATCCGCGGCGTCGAGCCTTACGAGATTGCCACGCCGGAGCCCGGCCGCGCCCCGGGCGACGACCCGAAGGCCGGCCAGCGCGTCTGGCTCTCCCTCACCTTCTGATACACCGCCGCGCCGGCTTGCGCGGCGCACCCCGGCAAGTCATGGCGGTCTACACCGAAGTGAGCCTGGCCCAGGCCCAGGCACTGGCCACGCAACTGTCCCTCGGCACCGTGCGCTCGCTCGAGCCGGTGCCCAGCGGCATCGAGAACACCAACTACTTCCTCGGCACCGACGCCGGTGAATGGGTGTTGACGCTGTTCGAGCGCCTGTCCGCCGAGCAGTTGCCCTTCTACCTGCGGTTGATGCAGCACCTGGCGCAGCATGGGCTGCCGGTGCCCGAGCCGCATGCCGACGCCAGCGGTGCGCTGTGCCACCCGCTGGCCGGCAAGCCGGCCGCGGTCGTCAACCGGCTGCCCGGCGCCCCGGTGCATGCACCCGACGCCCACCATGCCGACCAGGTGGGCGCCACGCTCGCCCGCATGCACCTGGCGGTGGCTGATTTCCCCTTGAACCAGCCGAACCTGCGCGGGCTGGACTGGTGGCTCGCCACGGCCCCCACCGTGCGGCCGGAGTTGGATGCCGACGCCGCCACGCTGCTGGACGAGGAGATCGCCTACCAGCAGCACCTGGCCGCCTCGCCCACCTATGCGCAGCTGCCGCGCGGCGCGGTGCACGCCGACCTGTTCCGCGACAACGCGCTGTTCGAGGGCCTGCCCGGGCGCGAGCGCCTGTGCGGCGTGTTCGACTTCTACTTCGCCGGCGTCGACAGCTTCGCCTACGACCTGGCGGTGGCGATCAACGATTGGTGCATCGACGACGACTCGGGCCACCTCGACGAAACGCGTGCCGAGGCGTTGATCACCGGCTACCGCGCCGAGCGCGAGCCGACCGGCGCCGAATGGCGGCTGCTGCCGGCGATGCGGCGCGCCGCGGCGCTGCGCTTCTGGCTGTCGCGCCTGGCCGACTGGCATGCGCCGCGCGACGCCGCACTGCTGACCCCCAAGGACCCGCGCCACTTCGAGCGTGTGCTGCGCGACTGCGTGGCCACCCCCTGGCACCCGGGCGCCTGAGCCGATACGCATGGGACTGAAACTTCAAGACGTGCCGGCCGCCGCCGGCTGGCGCTGGGTGATGGCGTCGTTCACCGAGTATGGCCGCCACCCGGTGGCCTACACGGGGCTGTTCGTCGCCTTCATGCTCGCCGTGTTCATCGCGATGCTGCTGCCCTGGATCGGCGGCATCTTGTTGCTGCTGGCCGTGCCCTTGCTGAGCCTGGGCTTCATGATCGGCACCCACGAGTCCGTGAACGGGCGGCCGCTGCACGTCGGCGTCTATGTCCTGCCCTGGCGCCAGCGCGAGCCGGATCGGCGTGCGCCGCTGTTTGCGCTGCTGGTGGTCTACGCCGTGCTGACCGCGGCCGCGCTGTGGTTCTGCGAATGGGTCGACGGCGGGGCTTTCGATGCCTGGCTGACCGCCTTCGCCAAGGGCGACACGCCGCCGGACGAGGTGGCGCGGCTCGCCATGGCCCCCGGCACGGTGGCCGGCGCGCTCTGGCGCACCAGCCTGACGACGCTGATCGCCGTGCCCTTCTGGTTCGCGCCGGCGCTCGTGTTCTGGGCCGGCCAGGGCCCGGCGCAGGCCCTGTTCTCCAGCACGCTGGCGCTGTGGCGCGCGCGCCTGGCCTTCCTGGCCTACGCAATGGGCTGGGTCGCCGTGATGCTGGTGGCCGGCCTGCTGGCCAGCCTGCTCGTCGCGCTGCTGGGCCCGTCGTTGACCGGCCTGCTGGTGATGCCGTTGGGGCTGGTGCTGAGCGCGGTGTTCTACGTGTCGCTCTACATCAGCTTCCGGGACTGCTTCGGCGAACCCTGAATCGGCACGCCAGGCTCGTCAGCCCTGGCGCGGCGTTTCCTTCACGACCAGCCGGCCGTCGAGGCGGGCGCGTTCGAAGTCGCCGGCCGCGCGCGCCAGCGCCTCGGTCGAGTTGACGTCCGCCGCGCTGATGCCGACGGCCCGATCCCGGCCCGTGGCCTTGGCGCTGTAAAGCCCCATGTCGACCAGGTTGACCGCCTGCTCCCAGGGCAGCGTCACGCCGTTGGGCGGCAATGGGAAGGCGGCGTAGGCCATTGACATCGTCACCGTGATCCGCTGCCCGCCGGGCAGCTCGACCGGCCGGTTGCCGATCTCGCCCAGCACCCGCAGCGCCAGCGCCTCGACCGACTCCACCGCCAGCGCGGGCGTATGCACCAGGAACTCCTCGCCGCCCCAGCGGCAGGCCACGTCACCCGCACGCACGCAGGCCGAGAGCCGGTGAGCCACCTCGACCAGCACCGAGTCGCCGATCGCGTGGCCGTGTTCGTCGTTGATGCGCTTGAAGTGGTCGACATCGAGCAGGATCAGGCCGCCCTGGAAGCCATCGCCTTCGCCTTCCTGGCGCGCCGCCAGCGCCTCGCGGAAGTGGCGGCGGTTGGCCAGGCCGGTCAGCGGGTCACGCTCGCTTTGCACCTTCAGCAGCGCTTCGCTGCGGCGCAGCTGCAGGTTGGCCTGCCGGGTGCGGCGCACCTGCACGATCAGCACGCCGGCGGCCAGCGTGAGCACCGCCGAGGCCAGCATCCACACGCGCTGCATCAGGGTCTGGTTCTCCAGCCGCGCGGTCTTCACGCTGTTCTCGCGCTCGGCCAGCTCGAGGTCGCGCTGGCCGGCTTCGGTGCGAAAGCGGTCCCGCAACTGCGTCAGCACGGCATCGCGGGTCTCGCGGTCCATCTGCTCGCGCAACCGGGTCGCGCGGTGGAAGCTTTCCAGCGCGGCCTTCATGTCGCCGGCCGCGGCGAAGGCGTCGGCCGATTCGTTCAGCTCTGTCTCGACGCGCGCACGGGCCCTGGCCTGCTCCCACAGCTGCACGGCCGCCTCCAGGTCGGCCTTGCCCTGGCCGAGCTGGCCCAGCCGCACGCGGGCAATGCCGCCGTTGTGCAGCATCACGGGCAGGTAGCGCCGGTCGTTGAACCGGCGCATGACCGGCAGCGCACGCTCGACGGCGGCCAGCGCATCGCGCGGTCGGCCGGCGCGCAGGAGCTCGTCGCTGAGTGCCGCCAGGGCCAGCGCCTCGAGCCGCGCCGAGCCGGCACTGCGCGCGATGCGCACCGCCTCTTCGAGCGCCGGCCGCGAGCCGGTGCGTTCGTTGCGCAGCGAGGCCAGCGCCGCGCTGTTCAGCAGCACCCGGATCATGGCGCGGCCGCTCGGGTCCTTGTGGGCATGGCGCTCGGCCTGCGTCATCTCGCGGCGCGACTTCTCCAGGTCGTTCAGGCGCTGGCTCATCACCGCCTGCGAAGCCAGGCCCCAGGCCAGCAGCACATCGTCGCCGGCCTGCGCGGCCAGCTCGTTGGCCCGCTGCTGCAGGCGCGCCGCCTCCAGCCGGTTGCCCTGGCGGTCGGCGCGCAACGCCAGCATGCGGATCACCTCCCACCAGCCGTGGTGGTCGCAGCCGGCGCTGCGACCGGCGTCGCCGGCGCAGGCACGCGCGTAGGCAGCGTCGGCCTCCAGCGCGTGGCCGATGGCCGAGTCGTTGCGCCACAGCTGTTCGTCCAGCAGGGCGCGCACCATCGCAGCGTCGGCGGCGGCCACGGCGTCCTGCCCGGCCATCTGCGACAGGCGGCCCGCGGCTTCCTGAGCCAGGGCCTCGCGGCCCGTGCGCGCCGCCACCACGCCGCGCGTGCGCTCGACGACCCGCGCCCAGGCCAGCGGCGGCGCGGCATCGAGGCCGCGCTGAAGGTCGTCGAGCCGCGCCAGCACCTCGTCCGGCGCGTCGAAGCCCTCGTTGACCCATTGCTGCGCCTGCTCGTTCAGCTCGCCCAGGGACAGCGCGCTGCCCAGCCGTTCCAGGCCCTGCGCCGCCGGCGACGTGGCCTTCGCCGCGATTGGCCTGGCAGCCGAGGTGGGGCCGGCCAGGCCCAGGCCGGCGGCCAGCAGCCACGGCAGCAGGCGGCGCATCACGCCATCACCTCGGCCATTTGCGGGCCCTGCAGCACGGCCAACTGCACCCGTCCGTCGCGCCACGCGCGTTCGAGGTCTTGCACCACCGCATCGACCTCGGCCTGCGTGGCCGCCGGCACCAGCCCGACGCCGCAGGCGCGGTTGCGCCCCAGCGTCTTGGCCACGTACATCGCGTTGTCGACGATGTCGACCGCCAGGTTCCAGGGCAGCTCGAGGCGGTTCGGCGCGAGCGGAAACTCGGCAAAGCCGATCGAGGTGGTCACGTCGATGCGCTGTTCGCCGATCGTCACCGGCATGCTGGCCACCGCGTTCAGCAGCCGCTGGGCGAGCGGCTCGACGCGCTCGTGCGTCATCGCCTGCACCAGCACGAGGAACTCCTCGCCCCCCCAGCGCACGACCAGGTCTTCTTCGCGCAGCACGGCCCTGAGCCGCCGCGCGATTTCGACCAGCACCGCGTCGCCGGCCGCGTGCCCGTGGTGATCGTTGATGCTCTTGAAGTGGTCCAGGTCGAGCAGGTAGAGCGTGCCGCGCGCGGACTTCGACACGCAGCCCTCCCCTTCGGTCAATTCGTGGAACTGGCGCCGGTTCGCCAGGCCGGTCAGGGGATCCTGCAGGCTGTGGCGCTTGAGCTGCGCCGTGCGCTGGCGAAGCGCCTGCTGGGTCGCGCGCACGCCACGGTACATGCGCGCGGCCAGCGCGAGCAGCGACAGCACGATCACCGCCGTCAGGGCCCAAATCTTGTACTCCAGCTCGCGCCGGCGCAGCAGCTCTTCCTTCAGCGCGTTGTCCTCGTTGAGCAGGGCGATCTCGCGTCGCCGCTGCTGGGCATCGAAGCCTTCCTGCAGTTCGAGCACCGCCTCTTGCTGCTCGCGCCGCGCCAGCTCGGCCGACAGCCCGCGCAACTGCTGGTAGGCCGCGTAGGCCTCGGCCAGGTAGCCGGCCTTCTCGAGGTAGGTGGCGACGTCGCCCGTGCCTTCGGCCAGGTTGGCGATGTCGTTGGCCGCGCGGTCGTACTCGAGCACCGGGCGGACCAGCGCCAGGCCTTCGTCCTTGCGCCGCATCGAGATCAGGGCCAGCCCGCTGTTGAGGTTGGCCAGGTTCTCGGTCGACGCATCGTGCAGCTTGCGCGCGAGCGGCACCGCACGCTGGGCAATCTCGTAGGCCCGCGGGTACTCGGCGGCGTGGAGATAGAAATCCGACAGGTTGGCCAGGCCCAGGGCCTCGTCGCGCAGCGCGCCGGCCCGGCGGGCATAGTCGATCGCGCCGTTCAGCGCGGCCAGTTCCTCCACCGGATGGCCCTTGTCGGTCAGCAGGATGCTCTCGGTGGTCGACACACCGGCCAGCGACATCCAGTCCTGCTGCTCGGTAGCGATCTTCTTCGCCTCGTCGTTCAGCCGGGTCGCGTGCTCGAGCTGACCGCCGCGGTAGAGCGAATAGGCCAGGTCCGAACGGTAGGTGCTGCGCCGCCAGGCCACGTTGGCCTCGTCGGCCAGCCGGATGACCTCCTGCGACAGGCGCACCGCGTCTTCGGTGCGGCCGATGCGCTGCTTGACCAGGGCCTGGGTCGACAGGCAGCGCATGCGCACGCGGGCCGAGGCAACGGCGCGCAACGCACTTTCGACCTCGGCCAGCTGGGTGTCCGCCCGCACCAGCGAGCCGCCGTCGGCCAGCGCCACCTTCGCGCGGATGCAGACCGCCGCGGCGTTCAGGTGCTCGCGCGCCACGCCGCGGTAGGCGGGTGAACCCGGTTTCAGCAGGGACTGCGTCACGGCCTCGGCGGCGGCGGGCTGGTGCAGCGTGGCGCGCAGCATGCCCAGCAGGTGCTCGGCATCGAGCCGCGCATTGCCCTCGATCGGGCCGCTGGCAAGCAGACGCTCGAGCTCGTCGGCCACGACATCGGGCTTGGCGCGGCCGTCGCTCTCCAGCCGCTCGATCGGATCGACCTCGGCTTGCGCACATGCCGGCGGGGCACCGATCAACGCGCTCAGCACCGCGGCCAGCAGCGGCGCCGCCGCGCGGCGGAGCACCGATGCGAAGGGCCGCGCGCGTGGCCGCATCCGCTAGTCCGTCGGTGTGAGTTTGGCCACCGACAGGGCCAGCCACTTGGTGCCGTGGCGGCCGAAGTGCACCTGGGCTCGCGCATCGGGGCCGCTGCCCTCGAGCGTGACGACCACGCCCTCGCCGAACTTGGTGTGGAACACGCCCTGCCCGACCCGCAGGCCATGGCCAGCCTGCCGGGCGGCGGCTTCGGCCATGCGCGCCGGCATCGGCGGCTCGGCCGGCGGCTGCCAGCCGGCGTTGCGCCCGGCGCCGACCACCGAGCCCAGCCCGCTGCCGCGCTGCCAGGCGGCCTGGTAGTCGCGGGCGTAGCCCGAGCCGAAGCCCTGGCTGCGCGGCGTGAGCCACTTCAGCGCGCCGTCGGGCAGCTCGTCGAAGAAGCGGCTCTTGACGTTGTAGCGTGTCTGGCCGTGCAGCATGCGGGTCTGGCTGAAGCTGAGGTACAGGCGCTGGCGCGCCCGGGTGATCGCCACGTACATCAGGCGGCGCTCTTCCTCCAGCCCATCGGCGTCGGAGAGCGCGTTCTCGTGGGGAAACAAGCCTTCCTCGAGGCCCGTGATGAACACGGCATCGAACTCGAGGCCCTTGGCCGAATGGACGGTCATCAACTGCAGCGCATCTTGTCCAGCCTGGGCCTGATTGTCGCCAGCCTCCAGCGCGGCGTGCGTGAGAAATGCAGCCAATGGGCTGATGATTTCCCCAGTTTCCGCGTCGGGTGTGACATCCACCGCGGCAACCGCCGCCGGGCTGCCAATGGCCAACGCGCCGGGGCCGTGCTCGTCGACCGGCAGCGCGACCGCATCCTTGCCGAAGCCCTCCTGCGTGACGAAGGCCTCGGCCGCGTTGACCAGTTCCTCCAGGTTCTCGATGCGGTCGGCCCCGTCCTTCTCGGTGCGGTAGTAGTCCAACAGGCCGCTGGCATGCAGCATGTGCTCGATGATCTCGCGCAGCGTCATGCCCTGCGTCGCGGCCCGCATGCCGTCGACCAGGGCGTGGAACGCGGCGAGGTTGCTGCCGCCCTTGCCGCTGATCGCGCCCGCGGCCTGCCACAGGCTGCGGCCGCTGGTGCGCGCGGCGTCCTGCAGCTGCTCCAGCGTGCGGGCACCGATGCCGCGGGTCGGGAAGTTCACCACCCGCAGGTAGCTCGTGTCGTCGTTCGGGTTCTCGATCAGGCGAAGGTAGGCCAGCGCGTGTTTGACTTCGGCACGCTCGAAGAAGCGCAAGCCCCCGTACACGCGGTAAGGAATGCCCGCGTTGAACAGCGCCGATTCGAGCACCCGCGACTGCGCATTGCTGCGGTACAGCACCGCGATCTCTCGCCGCGGCAGCCCCGCGCGGTGCAGCTGCTGCGCTTCTTCCAGCAGCCACTGCGCCTCGGAGAAGTCGCTGGGTGACTCCTGCACCCGCACCGGCTCGCCCGGGCCGGCCTCGGTGCGCAGGTTCTTTCCCAGGCGATGCGTGTTGTGGCTGATCAGCTCGTTGGCCGCGTCGAGGATGTGGCCGAAGCTGCGGTAGTTGCGCTCCAGCTTGATCAGGTGCTTGACGCGGAACTCGCGCTCGAAGTCGGCCATGTTGCCGACCTGCGCGCCGCGGAAGGCGTAGATGCTCTGGTCGTCGTCGCCGACGGCAAAGACTGCTCCACCTCCTTCGCGCGGGGGGCCGGCGAACATCTTCAGCCAGGCGTACTGCAGGCGGTTGGTGTCCTGGAACTCGTCGACGAGGATGTGCGAGAAGCGGCGCTGGTAATGCTCGCGCAGCGCCGCGTTGTCGCGCATCAGCTCGTACGTGCGCAGCATCAGCTCGGCGAAATCGACCACGCCCTCGCGCTGGCACTGGTCTTCATAGGCCTGGTAGATCTCGACCAGCTTCTGGGTCTGGCCGTCGCGGATCGGCACGTCTCTCGGCCGCAGGCCCTCTTCCTTGCTGCCGGCGATGAACCAGGCCACCTGTTTCGGCACGAAACGTTCCTCGTCGACGTTCATCGCCTTGATCACGCGCTTGACGGCCGACAAGGTGTCGCCACTGTCGAGGATCTGGAAACTCTGCGGCAGGCCGGCGAGCTTCCAGTGCGCGCGCAGGAAGCGGTTGCACAGCCCGTGGAAGGTGCCGATCCACATGCCCCGCACGTTGACGGGCAGCATCGCGCCCAGCCGCGTCAGCATCTCCTTCGCGGCCTTGTTGGTGAAGGTCACGGCCAGCACGCCACCGGGCGAGACCTGGCCTGTCTGCAGCAGCCAGGCGATCCGGGTCGTCAGCACCCGGGTCTTGCCCGAGCCGGCGCCGGCCAGGATCAGGGCCGGCTCCGGCGGCAGGGTGACGGCGGCGAGTTGCTCGGGATTCAGGCCGCGCAGCAGCCCTTCGGCCGGCGCGGCGGGGCGGGCGGGCAGGCCCGCGCCAACATCGATATCTGTCATCGTCGCATTCTAGGGACCGGCCCTGAAGCCGCCCCCAGCCACGCCCCCGTCACCGCCGCACGGCACGCTTCCTGCGCCAACAACCGATTTCGACCATGCCCTGGCTGCCCTGGACCCGCCTTAACCGCCGCCGCATCCCCCTCGCCCTGGCCCTGCAGGGCGGCGGTGCGCATGGCGCCTTCACCTGGGGCGTGCTGGATGCGCTGCTGGCCCGCGACGCGATCGACCTGCGCGCCCTGAGCGGCGCCAGCGCCGGCGCGATGAACGCGGTGGTGCTGGCCCACGGCCTGGCGGCCGGCGGGCGCGATGGGGCGCGGGCCGCGCTGCGCGATTTCTGGCAGACGCTGGGCACGCGCCTGCCCTTCGAGTGGTTCACCGTCGGCCGGCGCGAGGCCCCTGGCCTGGCGCCGGCGGCGCAGGTCGCGTTGCGCTGGTCGCAGCTGCTGTCGCCCTACCAGTTCAACCCGATGGGGCTGGATCCGCTGCGCGAGATCATCGAGGCCCAGGTCGACTTCGAGCGCCTGCGCCGCGCGAGCCCGGTCAAGCTCTTCGTCGCCGCGACCCACGCCGCCTCCGGCCGATTGCGGCTGTTTCGCGAGCACGAGATCAATGCCGACGCGCTGCTCGCGTCGGCCTGCCTGCCCAGCCTGCACCACAGCGTGCTGATCGACGGCGAAGCCTATTGGGACGGCGGCTACACCGCCAATCCGCCGCTGTGGCCGCTGCTGGACGCCGGCGCGGCGGATGATCTGATGATCGTGTTGCTCGCACCGCCGGCCGCCACCACGGGCGCGCCGCGCAGCGCCGACGAG
Organism: Ideonella sp.; assembly: GCF_035254525.1. Taxonomy (GTDB): domain Bacteria; phylum Pseudomonadota; class Gammaproteobacteria; order Burkholderiales; family Burkholderiaceae_C; genus Ideonella. The sequence continues at coordinate 43,666 of NZ_DATFAN010000146.1, forward strand.
ATCCGCCAGCGCGCGCAGGAACTCGCCTTCACCGCCCCGCTGATGCGCGAGTTGCAGTGGCTGGCCGACTGGCGCGACGGGCCGCCGCTGTCTGCGTGGTCCGCCAGCGCACGCGAGCGTCGGCTGCGCCGCCAGCGCCTGCACCTGGTGGACGGCCGGCCCACGTTGGCAAGCCTGGCCGGCGAGACCCGGCTGATCGCCCACCTGCCGTTTCTCGAGCATCTGCGCTCGCTGGGCCAGGCCGCGGCCGAGGGCTGGTGGCAACAGCACGGCGGGCACCTGGGGCAGCGCTCCAGCCTTGACCTTGCCGCCTTGCTGAACGGGCCTGCCGCGTAGAATTTGGCTTCGAGAAGCCATGGAAATCTTCGACTACGACAACATCCTGCTGCTGCCGCGCCGCTGCCGGGTGGATAGCCGCGCCGAGTGCGACCCCAGCGTCGAGTTCGGCCCCCGGCGCTTCAAGCTGCCGGCGGTGCCGGCCAACATGAAGACGGTGATCGACGAGCCGATCGCCGAGTGGCTGGCCGCCCATGGCTACTTCTATGTCATGCACCGCTTCGACCTCGACAACGTGGCCTTCGCGCGTCGCATGCGCGAGCTCGGCCATTACGTGTCGATCAGCTCGGGCGTCAAGCTGACCGACCGCGACGCGATCGACCGCCTCGCCGGCGAGGGCCTGGGCGCCGACTACATCACGATCGACATTGCCCATGGCCACGCCGACAGCGTGCGGCACATGATCGAGCACATCAAGACGAAGCTGCCGCAGACCTTCGTGATCGCGGGCAACGTCGGCACACCCGAAGGCGTGATTGACCTCGAGAACTGGGGCGCCGACGCGACCAAGGTCGGCATCGGCCCGGGCAAGGTCTGCATCACCCGGCTGAAGACTGGCTTCGGCACCGGCGGCTGGCAGCTGTCGGCGCTGAAGTGGTGCGCCCGCGTCGCCACCAAGCCCATCGTCGCCGACGGCGGCATCCGCCACCACGGCGACATTGCCAAGAGCGTGCGTTTCGGCGCCGCGATGGTGATGATCGGCTCGCTGTTCGCCGGCCACGAGGAATCACCCGGCCAGACGGTCGAGGTAGACGGCAAGCTCTACAAGGAGTACTTCGGCTCGGCCAGCGATTTCAACAAGGGCGAGTACAAGCACGTCGAGGGCAAGCGCATCCTCGAACCGATCAAGGGCAGCCTGGCCGACACGCTGCGCGAGATGCAGGAAGACCTGCAGAGCTCGATCAGCTATGCCGGCGGCCGGCAACTTGGCGACCTGCGCAAGGTCAACTACGTGATCCTGGGCGGCGAGAACGCGGGCGAGCACCTGTTCATGTGAAGTGGCGCACGCGGGCCCGGGTTACCGGGCCCACCCTCCGGGTCACTTTCGGTACAGCCCCTGCCGATCCCCCGGCTCGACCCAGCGCGGGCGTTCCGACGGTGCACGCAAGCCCAGGACCCGCGTCTTGGCCGTGGCGGTCAACGCCGGACAGCCGAAGCCGTCGGCATGGTCCTCGGCGGCGATGCGCAGCGGGTCGGTCGACGACCCGAGCGGCTGGCCGAAGTCTTCGGGCACGTAGCAGCTCGCCTCGAAACCGTCGAAATAACGGCCTTCGCTGCGCGCGTTGACGGTCTCGAAGTTGACCGCGTTGACGACCGTGCCGCAGCCGTCGGCCTGCGGCAGGAAGCCCACCGGCTTGCCGCAGCTCGTGTCGCCGATCGTCACCACCGTCACGTAGGGCCGCAGGCCGTTGATGACCTGCTCGCTCGCAGAGCAGGTGCGCGGGCCGGTCAGCACGTAGACCCGCGACAAGCCGGTCGCGTTCGCGTAGTTGACGAAGCGGAAGCTCTCGTTGTTGTTGCTGCGCTTGTCGTTGTAGAGCAGGCTCGCGAAAACCTGGCCGCTGGTCGCGGCGCCGTTGGGGAAGGAGGCGATCTTGTCGGCCACCGAGACCAGGCCGCCGCCGTTGTAGCGCAGGTCGATGATCACGTCCTGCACGCCATTGGCCTTGAACTGGGCAAAGGCGGCATCGAACGGCGCCAGCGCCTGGTCGATCATGTCCTTGACCATCACGTAGCCCATCTTGCGGCCTGAGGGCGTGGTCAGCACGGTGGAGTTCGGCACCGGCTCCAGGTCGTAGATGGCGGCGTCCAGCGTGACGCGGGTGTCGCCGCCGTCGGTGCGCACGTCCAGCGTGACGCTGTCGCTGGTGCTCGAGGCCGCGAGGTCGCCGTAGTCGTCTTCATCGATCAGCTCGGCCGCCGTGCGGCCGTTGACCGCCAGGATCTGGTCGCCTCGCCGCAGGCCGGCCAGCGCGGCCGGCGAGCCCGGCTCGATGTAACGCACGTACAGCGGCCAGTCGGGATGGCCCGTCACTTCGATGCCGGCCACCATCACGCCGTAGCCCAGCGTCCGGCCCTCGCCATAGGTGCGCTCGAAATCCACTTGCGACACCAGGTAGCTCCAGGTGTCGGGCTTCGGGAAATTGGGGTCGGTGCCCTGGTACAGCAGCGCCGGGAAGTAGGTGTCCATCGACACGAAGCCGGACGGATCGGGGCTGGGGCTGAGCGCGTACCAGTAATACCAGTCGTCCATGTAGCCGCGCAACCAGATCTTCTGGTCGGCCACCGAGCAGGTCAGGCCGCCATCGCCGCCGCCGCCGCAGGCCGACAACAGGGCCGCGGCCGCCAAGCCGATCGCGTGGGCGCGCCAACGTGTGCACCAGGTGTTTTTCGCAGGAGCGGTGTGGCTCATCAGGGTCTCCTCGTTGTCGCGGGTCGCGAAGGGCCGCGACCTACAATCGCCCCAACCCACCGCCCTCGCGGCAGGTTGACAAACTTTACGTGTCAAGCTGTAGCAAACGGGGCGCCTGAACCTGCCCTCCCCCCATGACCGAACTCGCCAAATCCTTCGAGCCCGCCGCCATCGAGGCCCGCTGGGCGCCGCTGTGGGAAGCCAGCGGCATCTACGAACCGACCCTCGACGCGAGCAAGCCCTCGTTTTCCATCCAGCTGCCGCCGCCCAACGTGACCGGCGTGCTGCACATGGGGCATGCGTTCAACCAGACCATCATGGACTCGTTGACACGGTACCACCGCATGCGCGGCGCCAACACGCTGTGGGTGCCGGGGACCGACCACGCTGGCATCGCGACCCAGATCGTCGTCGAGCGCCAGTTGCAGCTGCAGGGCACGAGCCGCCACGACCTGGGCCGCAAGAACTTCGTCGCCCGCGTCTGGGAGTGGAAGCAGCAAAGCGGCTCGACCATCACCGAGCAGATGCGCCGGCTGGGCGCCAGCGTCAGCTGGAAGCACGAGTACTTCACGATGGACGAGAAGCTCTCGACCATCGTCACCGAGACCTTCGTCCGGCTGTACGAGCAGGGCCTGATCTACCGCGGCAAGCGCCTGGTGAGCTGGGATCCGGTGCTGAAGTCCGCGGTGTCCGACCTCGAGGTCGAGAGCGAGGAGGAAGACGGCCACCTGTGGCACATCCGCTACCCGCTGGCCGACGGCTCGGGCGGCCTGGTGGTGGCGACCACCCGCCCCGAGACGATGCTCGGCGACACCGCGGTGATGGTCCACCCCGACGACGAGCGCTACACCGCCTTCCATGGCAAGAAGGTGGTGCTGCCGCTGACCGGCCGCACGATCCCGGTCATCACCGACGAGTACGTCGACCGAGAATTCGGCACCGGCGTGGTCAAGGTGACCCCCGCCCACGACGCCAACGACTATGCGGTCGGCCAGCGCCACGAGCTGCCGATGATCAGCATCTTCACGCTCGACGCGACGCTGAACGAGCAGGCGCCCGAGGCCTACCGCGGCCTGGACCGCTTCGTCGCCCGCAAGCGCATCGTTGCCGACCTCGAGGCGCACGGCCTGCTGGTCGAGGTGAAGAAGCACAAGCTGATGGTGCCGCGCTGCGCGCGCACCGGGCAGATCGTCGAGCCCATGCTGACCGACCAGTGGTTCGTGGCCGTCAGCAAGCCCGGTCCCGACGGCAAGAGCATCGCGCAGAAGGCCATCGACGCGGTGTCTTCGGGCCAGGTCAAGTTCGTGCCGGAGAACTGGGTCAACACCTACGACCAGTGGATGAAGAACATCCAGGACTGGTGCATCAGCCGCCAGCTCTGGTGGGGCCACCAGATCCCCGCCTGGTACGCCGACGACGGCCGCATCTTCGTGGGCCGCAGCGAAGCCGCCGCCCGGGCACAGGCCGACGCCGCCGGCTATGCCGGCCCGCTGACGCGCGACCCGGACGTGCTCGATACCTGGTACTCGTCGGCGCTGGTGCCGTTCTCGACGCTCGGCTGGCCCGAGGACACGCCCGAGCTGCGCGCCTTCCTGCCCAGCAGCGTGCTGGTGACGGGCTTCGAGATCATCTTCTTCTGGGTCGCCCGGATGATCATGATGACGACCCACTTCACCGGCAAGGTGCCCTTCGAGACCGTCTACATCCACGGCATCGTGCGCGATGCCGAGGGCAAGAAGATGAGCAAGTCCGAGGGCAACGTGATCGACCCGGTGGACCTGATCCAGGGCGTCGACCTGCCCACGCTGATCCACAAGTCGACCACCGGGCTGCGCAAGCCCGAGACGGCGCCCAAGGTCGCCAAGCGGGTCGAGAAGGAATTCCCGCAGGGCATGCCCGCCTACGGCGCCGATGCATTGCGCTTCACGATGGCCAGCTACGCCAGCCTCGGGCGCAACATCAACTTCGACACCAAGCGCTGCGAGGGTTACCGCAATTTTTGCAACAAGCTCTGGAACGCGACCCGTTTCGTGCTGATGAACTGCGAGGGGCAGGACTGCGGGCTGAAGGAGCACACCAAGGCCGACTGTGCCGAGGGCGGCCCGTTCCACGGCTACCTCGCCTTCTCGCCCGTCGACCGCTGGATCACCGGCGAACTGCAGCGCGTCGAAGCGGCCGTGGCGCAGGGCTTTGCCGACTACCGGATCGACAACGTCGCCAACGCGATCTACTCCTTCGTCTGGAACGAGTACTGCGACTGGTACCTCGAGCTCGCCAAGGTCCAGATCCAGAACGGCACCGAGGCCGAGCAACGCGCCACGCGGCGCACGCTCATCCGCACCCTCGAGACGGTGCTGCGCCTGCTGCACCCGATCGCGCCGTTCATCACCGCCGAGCTGTGGGACACGGTGGCCGTGGTCGCCGGCCGGCGCATCGCGGGCGCTGCCGCGACGGTGGCCACCGCCCCCTACCCGATCGCCCAGCCCGAAAAGATCGACCCGGCAGCCGACGCCTGGGTGGCCCAGCTCAAGGGCATCGTGGGCGCCGCGCGCGGCCTGCGCAGCGAGATGGGCCTGTCGGATTCCGCCCGCGTGCCGCTCGTCGCCATCGGCGAAGCCGAGTTCCTGGCTGCCGCCGCACCGTCGCTCAAGGCGCTGGCCAAGCTGAGTGAGGTGCAGTTGCTCGCCGACGAGGGCGAATTCGCCGCGGCCAGCGCGCTGGCGCCGGTCGCCGTTCAGGGGTCGGCACGGATGGCGCTGAAGGTCGAGATCGACCTGGCCGCCGAGCGCGAGCGCCTGGCCAAGGAGATCAAGCGCATCGAGGGCGAAGTCGGCAAGGCCGAGGGCAAGCTCGGCAACGAGAGCTTCGTGGCGCGCGCGCCGGAGGCCGTGGTGGCGCAGGAGCGCCAGCGCCTGGCCGATTTCGGCCGCACGCTGGCCAGCCTGCGCGACCAGCTCTCGCGCCTGCCTGCCGCCGGCTGAAAGGCACAATCCTTGCCATCGAGTGCACCATGCCGCACAGAGGAATGTCTCGCATGAAAGTCAACAAGGCCATCTTCCCGGTCGCGGGCCTGGGCACCCGTTTCCTGCCCGCCACCAAGGCCCAGCCGAAGGAGATGCTGCCCGTTGTCGACAAGCCGCTGATCCAGTACGCCGTCGAGGAGGCCTACGCCGCCGGCATCCGGCAGATGATCTTCGTCAACGGCCGCAACAAGCGTGCGATCCCCGACCACTTCGACACCGCCTACGAGCTGGAATCGGAGCTGGAAGCGGCCGGCAAGCAGGAGTTGCTGGACCTGGTCCATTCGATCAAGCCGGATGACATGGAGTGCATCTACATCCGCCAGCCCAAGGCACTGGGCCTGGGGCATGCGGTGCTGTGTGCGCAGTGCGTGGTCGTCAACGAGCCCTTCGCGGTGCTGCTGGCCGACGACCTGATGGTCGGGCAGCCGCCGATCATGAAGCAGATGGTCGACCAGTTCGAGGAGTGGCACGCCTCGATCATCGCGGTGCAGGAAGTGCCCTCGGAGCACACCCGGCGCTACGGCATCGTGGCCGGCACGCCGGTGAACGACCGCATGATGGACCTGACCCACATCGTCGAGAAGCCGGCGCCCGAGGCGGCGCCGTCACGCCTGGGTGTGGCCGGCCGCTACATCCTGACGCCGGGGGTGTTCCGCGAGATCGCGCAGCTGCCGCGCGGCGTCGGCGGCGAGATCCAGCTCACCGACGGCATCGCCGCGCTGATGCGGCGCGAAAAGGTCTTCGCCTACCGCTACCACGGCAAGCGCTACGACTGTGGCAGCAAGGAAGGCTTCCTGCAGGCCAACGTCGAACTCGCGCTGGCACACCCCGAGCTCGGCGCGGGCTTCCGCGAATACCTGAAGGCGCTTGAACTCTAGGAAAGCGCCAGCTCAGCGGCGACGGATGAAGTGGATGAACTCCGCGTCCTGCGTCTGCTGATCCAGCAGCTCGTTGCCGGTCTGGCGGGCGAAAGCCTGGAAGTCGCGCATCGAGCCCGGGTCGGTGGCAATCACCTTCAGGACCTGGCCGCTCGTCATCTCGGCCAGCGCCTTCTTCGCCTTCAGGATGGGCAGCGGGCAGTTCAAGCCCCGGGTGTCCAGTTCCTTGTTCACGTCCATGCGGTTCCTTGATCGTTGGCGAACATTCTATGAAGCCGTCGCGCCTTCGCCGTGTTCCCGCTTGGGCCACTCGATGAACTTCGGCTCGATGCCCCGGCCGCGCAGCCAGTCGGCCAGCGCATAGCCGGTGCCGGCCGGCCAGCACAGGGTGTCGCCCGGCTCGAACAACCGGTATTCGGCCAGCTCCGGCGACAGGCTGATCTCGCCGCGCGCCTGCACGTGGTAGGCGATGATGACCTGGTTCATGCGCTGGAAGTCGTAGACGCCGATCAGCCTGACGCCTTCGGCCACCAGCGCGGTCTCTTCCTGCACCTCGCGCGCGATGCCCTCCTCGGGCGTCTCGCCGGCCTCCATGAAGCCGGTGATCAGCGCGAACATGCGCCCGCTCCACGCGGCATTGCGCGCCAGCAGCAGCTTGCCGCCGCGGTCGACGCATTCGACCACCGCGGCCAGCACCGGCGTCGGGTTGTTCCAGTGCGTGAAGCCACAGGCGGTGCAGCGCAGCCGCTGCTTGCTGCCGCCGTCTTCCAACTGCTCGATCCAGGCCAGCGCTTCGGCGCACTGCGGGCAGAAGCGATAGTCGATGGCACTCATGCCGGAAACACGCCGGTGGAGAGGTAACGATCGCCGCGATCGCAGACGACGAACACGATGGTCGCGTTCTCGACCACCCGGGCAACCTGCAGCGCGACCCAGCAGGCGCCCGCCGCCGAGATGCCACCGAACAGGCCCTCTTCGGCCGCGAGCCGGCGCGCCATGTCTTCCGCATCGGACTGGCTCACGTAGACCAGTTCGTCGACGGCGCTCGGATCGTAGATCTTCGGCAGGTAGGCCTCGGGCCACTTGCGGATGCCGGGGATGCGCGAGCCTTCGGCGGGCTGCGCGCCGATGATGCGCACCGACGGCTTCTTCTCTCTCAAGAAGCGCGACACGCCGGTGATCGTGCCGGTGGTGCCCATCGCGCTGACGAAATGGGTGACCTGCCCTTCGGTGTCGGCCCAGATCTCGGGGCCGGTCGTCTCGTAGTGGACGCGCGGGTTGTCGGGGTTGGCGAACTGGTCGAGCACGCGGCCCTTGCCATCCTTCTGCATCTGCTCGGCCAGATCGCGTGCCAGCTCCATGCCACCCGATTTCGGCGTCAGGATCAACTCGGCACCGAACGCCTTCATGGTCTGTGCGCGCTCGACCGACAAGTCCTCCGGCATGATCAAGAGCATGCGATAGCCCTTGATCGCCGCGGCCATCGCCAGCGCGATGCCGGTGTTGCCCGAGGTCGCTTCGATCAAGGTGTCGCCCGGTTTGATCTCGCCGCGCGCCTCGGCATTGCGGATCATGCTGATCGCCGGCCGGTCCTTCACCGAACCGGCCGGGTTGTTGCCCTCGAGCTTGCCCAGGATGACGTTGCCGCGGGCCGTGATCTCGGGGCCGGGCAGGCGTTGCAGCCGCACCAGCGGGGTCGATCCGATCGCGTCTTCGAGCGTCTTGTAGGCAGGCATGGTGGGGTGTGAAACAGCGACCTGTCATTATGGGGTGCTCCCCGAAACCGACGCGGGGCGCATGCCATAATCCGCCCCCGACGTGCGCTCGGCGCTGCCTGCCTCGGCAGCCGCTGGCCGCGCACGAGCACACACTGGCCCGGGTGGCGAAATCGGTAGACGCAGGGGATTCAAAATCCCCCGCCGCAAGGTGTGCCGGTTCGAGTCCGGCCCCGGGCACCAGTGACCCCAGCAGCTCTCCCTCGTTCCTTCGCCTCGAGCGACCAACGCGACACCCCATGCCGCCGCTGCCCCCCGTGACCAAGGCGCTGATGCTGATCTGCACGGCGGTGTTTGCCCTCGACATCCTGCTGCGCTCGGTCTTGCCGCTGCCGCTGTGGTTCGCGCTGTGGCCGATCGGCTCGGGCCAGTTCATGCCCTGGCAGGTGGTGACGTACGCCTTCCTGCACGGCGATGTGCTGCACCTGTTCTTCAACATGCTCGGCTTGTGGATGTTCGGCGCCGAGCTCGAGCGCCTGTGGGGCCACAAGCGGCTGCTGGCGTTCCTGCTGGCCAGTGTGCTGACGGCCGCTGCGTCGCAGTTGCTGGTCAACGCGCTGCGCCATTCGTACATGCCCACCGTCGGCGCCTCAGGCGGCCTCTTCGGCCTGCTGCTGGCCTACGGGATGCTGTTCCCCAACCGCACGATCATGCCGCTGTTCCCGCCGATCCCGATGAAGGCGCGCACCTTCGTCGCGGTGTTCGGCGGGCTCGAACTGCTGCAGGGCCTGGCGGGCCCGAGCGGCGTCGCCCACTTCGCCCACCTGGGCGGCATGCTGGGCGGCTGGCTGACGATCCGCTACTGGCGCGGCCAGGCGCCCTTCCCGTCGCGCCGCCGGCGCTGACCCCGCTCCCGCGCTGGCCCGACGACCGCGCACGCCGCTCCCTCTGCCTGCGATAACCCTGCCGCACAGTCGGCGGGCGTCGCGGCGCATGCTGGTGCCGGGCATGACCGTCAGCGCGGAGGTGTGCCATGGGTCGCGCGTTTCGCATCGTCGTCTGGGCTGTTTGGGCGATCGCCGCGGCCCTGCTCGCCACCCCGCGGCCCCTGGCGGCCGAGGAGTCCTTGTCCACCGCCGGCATCAGCCGGGCCAGCGACGCCGTCGTCGGCGTGATCAGCGTCGCCGTCGAGGACGCCAGCTCGAGCGCGACCCTCGGGCCGGTCCGGCGCGGTTCGGGCGTCGTCATCGGCCCCGACGGGCTGGTGCTGACCATCGGCTACCTGATCGTCGAAGCCGACCAGGTGCAGCTGCTGACCGACGCGGGCCGTCACGTGCCGGCCCGGGTGGTCGGCTACGACGTCGCCACGGGGTTCGGGCTGGTGCAGGCGCTGATTCCACTCGGCCTTCAGCCCGCGCCGATGGGCGACCCGGCGCAGGTCCACGACGAAGACACGCTGCTCGTCATCTCCGGCGGCGAGGATGCCGGCATCAGCATGGCCCGCCGCGTGTCGCAGCGCGCGTTCTCGGGCTACTGGGAATACCACCTCGACCATGCCCTGTTCACCGCGCCGGCCCGCACCGACCACAGCGGCGCCGCGCTGTTCAACCTGCAGGGCGAGTTGCTCGGCGTCGGCTCGCTCTTCGTCGGCGATGCACTGGGGCCCGGCCAGCCGCCGATGCACGGCAATATGTTCGTGCCGATCGACCTGCTCAAGCCGATCCTGGCCGAACTGATCACCCAGGGACGCTCGGCCCAGAGCCGGCGCGCCTGGATCGGCGTGAACTGCATCGAGATCGACGGCGAGGTGCGCGTGCTGCGCGTGAACTCGCCGAGCCCGGCCGAGACGGCGGGATTGCAGCCGGGCGACCGCATCGTGCGCATCGATGGCCAGGCGGTCGACAACCTTGACACGCTGTGGCACCGGCTGTGGAGCGGCGGCGCCGTCGAGCGCGACGTGGCACTCGACATCCAGCGCAACGGCCGGGCGATGCGCGTGCCGCTGCGCACGGTGGACCGGCAGAGCACGCTGAAGCAGCCGGCCGGGACCTGAGATGTCGACCCCTACGCCGCTTCGCGTCGGTCCCCCGAGGGGATCAGGCCGCTTGGGGCGGCCCGGCGCGGCCTGAGCCCCGCGGCCCGTCTCAGGCCAACCCGTCGGCCACCGTCGGGTAGTGCAACGCGACCCGCAGCTCGGCCTTCAGGCGCCGGTTCGACAGCCGGCGCGATTCGCCGAGAAAGCTCAGCTGCATCGGCGTCATGCGTTGCCGTGCCTCGGCGCGGCTGATGCGCGGCGGCCGCGGCAGGCCGAAGCGGTCGGCCACGGCATCGAAGTGCTCGCCCATCTTCAGCACGCTGTCGTCGCAGACGTGGTACGCCCGCTGCGGCGCGCCGCGCACGAGCGCCGCCACGCAGGCGCGTGCCAGGTCGTCGGCATGGATGTGGTTGGTGTAGACGTCGTCCGCGGCCGCCAGCACCGGCGCGCCACGCCGCACCCGATCCCGCGGGTCGCCGCCTTCGCGGTCCAGCGCATAGATGCCGGGCACGCGCAGCAGGCTGACCCGCCAGCCGAAGGCCCGCCCGGCCCAGCGCAGGCGCGTTTCCGCGTCGACCCGCCGTTGCCCGCGCGGCGTGGCGGGGGCCAGGCGCCGCGTCTCGTCGATCCAGGCACCGCCGCAATCGCCGTAGACGCCGGTCGTGCTGGCGTAGACGAGACGGCGCGACCCCGGGCGACGCGCCAGGGCCTGGACGAGGTGCGCCGTGCGCGGATCGCTCGTGCCCTCGCCGGGCGGTGGCGCCAAGTGCAGCACCGCATCGGCCAGGCCAGCCAGGCGCGACAGGCTGCGCGGATCGTCGAGGTTGCCTTGCAGCGGCACGGCCCCGGCCGCGCGCAGCGCGGGTACGCGTTCGGCCGAGCTCGTCAGCGCCAGCACGCGCCACCGGCCGTGCAGCAGGCGCAGCACACGCAAGCCCACGTCACCGCAGCCGATGATCAGCAGCACGGGGCGTCGACGGGTGGCGCAGGGTCTCATTCCAGGCGTGGGCGGCCGGCTGCGGGGGGCGGGCAAAATGGGGGATTCGGCGGCGCAGTGTAGATGCCCGATCGTCGCCGCGCCTCGAGGCTCCGCCCCAGACCATGTCCTTCACCGTCACCCTCACGCCGTCCCAACGCAGCTTCGACGTCGCCCGCGATGAACCGATCCTCAGTGCCGCGATCCGCCAGGGCATCGGCATGCCCTATGGATGCAAGGACGGCGCCTGCGGCACTTGCAAGAGCCGGCTGCTCGAAGGCCGGGTGATCCACGGCGCGCACCAGGCCAAGGCGCTGTCGGAGGGCGAAGAGGCCGCCGGCCTGATCCTGACCTGCTGCGCGACGCCCCAGACCGATTGCGTCGTCGAGGCGCGCACGGTGCCGGGCGCGGGCGAATACCCGATCCTGAAGATGCCGGGGCGTGTGCTGGCCATCGAGCGGCCGGCGGGCGACGTGGCGATCGTGCGCATCCAATTGCCGGCCAACCAGAACTTCCAGTTCCACGCCGGCCAGTACATCGAGTTCATCCTGCGCGACGGCGCGCGCCGCAGCTACTCGATGGCCAACGCGCCGCACCGGCTGGGCACGCCGCCGGCGATCGAGCTGCACATCCGCCACATGCCGGGCGGCAAGTTCACCGAGCATGTGTTCGGCACGATGAAGGAGAAGGACATCGTCCGCATGGAGGGCCCGTTCGGCAGCTTCTTCCTGCGCGAGGATTCCGACAAGCCGATGGTGCTGCTCGCCTCGGGCACCGGGTTCGCGCCGGTCAAGGCGCTGATCGAGCGGCTCGAGGAGCTCGGCAGCACGCGCCCTGCGGTGCTCTACTGGGGCGCCCGCAGCAAGGCCGACCTGTACCTGAACGACTGGGCCGAGGCGGCGGCCGCGCGGCTGCCGAACCTGCGCTACGTGCCGGTGCTCTCCGAGCCCAAGCCGGAAGACGGCTGGACCGGCCGCACCGGCTTCGTCCACCACGCGGTGATGGCCGACCTGCCGGATCTCTCGGGCCACCAGGTCTATGCCTGCGGCGTGCCGATCATGGTCGAGTCGGCCCATCGCGATTTCGTCGCCCGGTGCGGCCTGCCGGACGACGAGTTCTACGCCGACAGCTTCACCTCCGAAGCCGATAAGCACTGAGCCCCCACGGCCCCTTCCGGGGCCTGCCCCCCGGGGGGGCTCGCGCAGCGGACCGGCAGAGCCGGATCCGCGCACGCCACTTGGAGTGGGCGGCGCTGCGCGCGCCCGATTGAAGGTCGTCGTTAACTGACTTCGGCGCGATAGCGGGTCGCTTCCTCGTCCAGCCAATTGGCGAACGCCGTCAGCGCCGGCGAGGCCGCCTTGGCCTCCGGGTAGATCAGGTAGTAGCGGCGGTCGCTGAGCCATTCCTGCGGCAGCAGTTGCACCAGGCGGCCGCTGGCGAGCTCGTTCTCGACCAGCATGCGCGGCACCAGCGCCACGCCCAGGCCCTGGGCGGCGGCCTCGCTCAGCATCGAGAACAGCTCCAGGCGCGGGCCGGCCATGTCGTTCTCGACGGCCAGGCCGAGCGATTCGAACCAGTGCCGCCAGGCGTAGGGTCGGGTGCTGGCCTGCAGCAGCGGCAGCCTGGCGACGTCGGCAGGCTCCCAGTGGGCCCGCTGCGCCGCCAGCGCCGGGCTGGCGACCGTGATCATCGGCTCGGGCATCAGCAGCCGGCCTTCGGTGCCCGGCCAGAGGCCGAGCCCGGCGTGGATCGCCGCGTCCAGCCCGCTGTCGGCGAACAGGAACGGGCGGGTCCGTGAACTGAGGTGCACCGTGATGCCCGGGTGTACCGCGTGGAACCGGGCCAAGCGCGGCAGCAGCCACTGCGTCGCGAAGGTCGGCACCACCCCCAGCTCCAGCGCGCCCCCCACGCCGCCCTGGCCGGCCTGGGCCATCAGGTCCAGCGTGTCGCGCTCGACCTCGTCCAGCCGCGCCGCCACGCTGCGCGCGTAGCGCTGGCCGGCCTCGGTCAGGCCCACGCCGCGCTGGTTGCGGCGGAACAGCGCCACGCCGAGGAAGCCCTCGAGCGACGCGATCTGGCGGCAGACCGCACTCTGCGTGACCGCCAGCTCGGCCGCGGCCTTGGTGAAGCTCTGGTGCCGCGCCGCCGCCTCGAAGGCGGCCAGCGCGGCGGTGGAGGGCAGCTTGCGTCGCATTCCCGGAATTCCATCGACGCACAGATCAGTGCGAAAAAGGCGTTTGATCGGCGTTGCAGGCGATTCTATGATTCCACACTGGAATAACCGGAGACTTCTCACCATGGCTTCTCGCGCCGCCTTCCACTGGGACGACCCGCTGCTGCTCGAGCAGCAACTGACCGACGACGAGCGCCAGGTGCGCGACGCCGCCCGCGCCTACTGCCAGGAGCGGCTGATGCCGCGCGTGCTGGAGGCGTTCCGCCACGAGAAGACCGATCCGGCGATCTTTCGCGAGATGGGCGAGCTGGGCCTGCTGGGCCCGACCATTCCCGAGCAGTACGGCGGCGCCGGCCTGAACTACGTCTGCTACGGCCTGGTGGCGCGCGAGGTCGAGCGGGTCGACTCCGGCTATCGCTCGATGATGAGCGTGCAGTCCTCGCTGGTGATGGTGCCGATCAACGAATTCGGCACCGAGGCGCAGAAGCAGAAGTACCTGCCCAAGCTGGCCACCGGCGAGTGGATCGGCTGCTTCGGCCTGACCGAGCCGAACCACGGCTCCGACCCCGGCAGCATGATCACGCGGGCACGCAAGGTGCCCGGCGGCTACAGCCTCACCGGCGCCAAGATGTGGATCACGAACAGCCCGATCGCCGACGTGTTCGTCGTGTGGGCCAAGGACGACGAGGGCGCGATCCGCGGCTTCGTGCTGGACAAGGGCGCCAAGGGCCTGTCCGCCCCTGCCATCCACGGCAAGGTGGGCCTGCGCGCCTCGATCACC
>NZ_DATFAN010000147.1:0-5681 GCF_035254525.1 Ideonella sp.
CCGCAGCCGCTCGGCATCGGCCTGCTCGAATGAACTGCGCAGTGCCGCGGAGGCCTCGGCCGACAGCCGCGGCGGCAGGTAGCGCTGCTGCACGAACAGCACACCGCCGCCGCCGATGACGATGCCGACCAGCAGCAGCACCAGCCAGCGCGGCATGCGCCAGCGCGAGCGTCGCCTGCCATAGGGATCGAACACGACGGGTTTGGATCGTCCGAACATCTCGAACAGGGTCTTTCGCTGAATGGAGCGCGCAAGGGTAGCGCGGCTTCGCCAAGCCCCTGCAACACGATGTCTCCGCGGGCAGCAGCGACGGCGGCCTGCGGCCTGGCGCGGTTCCCGCGTGCGCGGCGGCGCAACTGTGCGATCTCGCGCCCCACTTCAGGACACTACTCTTGCGCGTCGCGCAAACGCCGACCTAGCATCGGCCCGTTCGATGGAGCCACCTTCTCCCGCTACCTCGATCTCACGGCGCCTCCACTGAGCACTGCGCCCCCGGCCCGTCCGGGGAACCCACGGATTCGCATAGGGGATACCATGAATGCTCCGAAGTCGCGGGATTTGCTGCCACGTCGTCGCGTGATCCAGGCCGCCGCCGGTGCCGGCCTGCTGCAGCTGGCACCACCGTTCATCATCCCGGCGCGAGCCGCCGACGCGGTTCGCATCGGGCTCGACAACCCGCTCACCGGCACCTACGCGGCGGTCGGCAAGAACGAGCTGATCGGCTGCCAGCTGGCCATCGAGCAGATCAACGCCAAGGGCGGCATCCTGGGGCGGCCGGCCGAGTTGCTGATCGAGGACTCCACCAGCGGCGACGCCGGCACCGCGGTGCAGAAGGCGCGCAAGCTGATCGAGCGCGACAAGGTCAACTTCCTGCTCGGCAACGTGAACTCGGCCCTCTCGCTGGCGATGGCGCAAGTGAGCAACGAGAAGGGCGTGCTGCACATCGTCCCCGGCGGGCACACCGACGCCGTGACCGGCGCGAGCTGCCACTGGAACGTCTTTCGCGTGTGCAACACCACGCAGATGGAAGCCAACGCGGTGACGCCGGCGCTGATCAAGAACGCGGGCAAGAAGTGGTACTACATCACCCCGGACTACGCGTTCGGGCACACGCTGCAGGCCGGCCTGGAAAAGGCCTGCACCAAGGCCGGCGGCAGCAAGGTCGGCGGCGACCTCACGCCTCTGGGCACGACCGACTTCTCCTCGTACCTCATCAAGGCGCAGGCCGCCGGTCCCGACGTGATCGTCTTCCTCACGCAGGGTGACGACATGATCAATGCGCTCAAGCAGGCCGTGCAGTTCGGCCTGGACAAGCGCTTCCACCTGGCCGGCGGACAGCAGGAGCTCGAGGCGCTGGAGGGCCTGCCGCCGGAAGCGCGCATCGGCACCTGGGTCTTCGAGTGGTACTGGAACCAACCGGGCGTGCCGCACGTGGCCGAGTTCGTCGAGGCGATCAAGAAGAAGACCGGCCGCGTGCCCACGGCGCGCACCTGGTTCGGCTTTGCGTCGACCTGGTCGTGCGCGCTTGCCGCGAACACCGCGAAGTCCCTCGAAGCGGTCAAGATGGCGAAGGCGCTGCAGGGCCTGAAGCTGCCGCCCGAGGTCGCGCTGATGCCCGACGGCGCGTTCTTCCGCGCCGGGCAGAACCAGCTCATCCCGAACCTCTACGTTGGCCAGGCGCAGGCCAAGGGCAGCGCACCCGACGACCTGTTCAAGGTGACGGAGGTCGTCAAGGGCATCGACGCGGCCGGCACGCTCGAGGAGACCGGCTGCAAGATGACCTGGCCGTCCTGAGCCGAGGTGTCTGCGATGCGCGACGTCGAGCCTGCGAGCCCGGCGCCGCGCGACAGCGCGCGCAACCGCTCCCCTTTTCGCGAGCCTTCGAAAGGCCACGCCGCCGATGACGCAACTGCTGCTGTTCAATGTCTTCAACGGCCTCATCGTCGGCGCGTTCTATGCGCTGATGGCGCTCGGCCTGTCGCTGATCCTCAACCTCAGCGGCGTGATCAACTTCGCCCACGGCGGCTTCCTCGCGATCGGCGCGTACCTCGCTTTCACGCTGATGCCCGCGATCGGCTTCTGGGGCGCCCTGCTCGTCGCGCCGCTGCTCACGGCCGCCATCGGCCTGGTGGTCGAGCGAGTCCTGATCCGGCGCCTGTACGGCCGCGATCCGCTGTACAGCCTGCTGCTGACCTTCGGGCTGGCCTACATCCTCGAAGACGGCACGCGCTACATCTGGGGCGCGCAAAGCCTTCCGTATCCGATCCCGGGCTGGCTGACGACGCCGCTGTCGCATGAATACTTCTTTCTCACCGGCTACCGCCTGTTCATGGTCGCGCTCGTCGCGGTCGCCGTCGGCGGGCTCTTCTTCATCCTCAACCGCACGCGCCTGGGCATGCGCATCCGCGCCGGCACGATGGACCTCGAGACGGTTTCGGTGCTCGGCGTCAACGTGGGCGTGCTGCGCAACCTGAACTTCGGCCTCGGCATCTACCTCGCCGGGCTGGCCGGCGTGCTGGCCGCGGGCATGCTCGGGCTGCAGCCGACGATCGGCACCTCGCTCATCATGCCGAGCTTCGTGGCGATCATCGTCGGCGGCCTCGGCAGCCTGCCGGGCACGCTGCTGGGCGGCCTGCTGATCGGCGTGGCCTCGGGCGTGACCACGGTGTTCTTCCCCTCGGCCACCGAGGCGGTGATGTACGTGATGATGGGCCTGGTGCTGCTGGTGCGCCCGCGCGGCCTGCTCGGCGAGGAAGGGAGGACGCAGTGAGGGCTCTCGACAAGCGCGTGGGGACGGCGGTGATCTGGCTCGTGCTCGCGACCATGCCGTACTGGCTCGAGGCGGTGGGCGGCTACACCGAGCTCGCCAGCCGCGTCGTGGTGCTCGGCCTGGCCGCCATGGCGTTGAACTTCCTGCTCGGCTTCACGGGCGTGCTGTCGTTCGGCCACGCGGCCTACTTCGGACTGGGCGCTTACGGCGCGGCAATGTCGCTCAAGTTCTTCGCACCGAGCACCGCGCTCGCGATCGCCATCGGCGTCGTGGTGGGCACCGTGGCCGCCGCCCTGATCGGCGCGCTGATCGTGAAGCTGCGCGGGGTGTATTTCGCGATGGTGACCATCGCCTTCGGACAGGTCTTCTACTTCATCGCGTTCCGCTGGAATTCGGTGACCGGCGGCGACGACGGCCTCACCGGCTGGCAGCGCCAGCCGCTGCACCTGGGCTTCACCGACATCGACATCCTCGGCAACGACAAGGCCTTCTACTACCTCGTGCTGGCCCTGTTCGCCGCGTCCGTCGGCCTGATGGCGCTGCTGCTGCGCTCGCCGCTCGGGCGCACCCTGATCGCGATCCGCGAGAACGAGCGGCGCGCGCGCTTCCTGGGCATTCCGGTGGAGCGGCACATCTGGCTGTCGTTCGTCATCTCCTGCGCCTTCGCCAGCCTCGCCGGCGCGCTCTACGCGCTGCTGAGCAACTTCACCGACCCGCGATCGCTGCACTGGAGCCTGTCGGGCAACTTCGTGATCATGGCGGTGCTGGGCGGCATGCGCTCGTTCTGGGGTCCGCTGGTGGGCGCGGCGATCTTCGTGGTGCTGCAGGACTACGTCTCCAGCCACACGCAGAACTGGATGTCGATCATCGGCCTGTTCTTCGTGCTCGTGGTGAGCTTCTTCCCGCGCGGGGTGCTGGGCATGATCAAGCGAAAGGTCGCGTCATGAGCCTGCTCGAGGTGCGCGACGT
This sequence comes from Ideonella sp., assembly GCF_035254525.1. Classification (GTDB taxonomy): domain Bacteria; phylum Pseudomonadota; class Gammaproteobacteria; order Burkholderiales; family Burkholderiaceae_C; genus Ideonella. Next base: position 3,740 of record NZ_DATFAN010000147.1, read on the forward strand.
GACCCGCTGCTTCGGCAGCCTGCGCGCCGTCGACGGCGTGTCCCTGAACGTCGAGCCGGGCGAGCTGCGCGCGGTGATCGGGCCGAACGGCGCGGGCAAGACGACCTTCTTCAACCTGATCAGCGGCTTCTTTCCGCCCACCTCGGGGACGATCTCCTTCGACGGCCAGGACATCACCGCGTGGCCGGCCCACCGGCGCGTGGCCGGCGGCATGGCCCGCACCTTCCAGATCACCGAGATATTTCCCGAGCTGAGCGTGCGCGAGAACCTGCGCATTCCGATCGAGGTGGCCTCGGGCCTGCGCAAGCGGCCGTGGCTTTCGGCCGAGCAGGACGCGAAGATCCGCCAGCGCCTCGATGAGCTGCTGCGCATGGGCGGCCTGGGCGACAAGGCCGACCGCCTGGTGAGCGAGCTGCCGCACGGCGACCAGCGTGCCACCGAGATCATGATGTCGATCGCGCTGCGCCCGCGATTGCTGCTGCTGGACGAACCCACCGCAGGCATGGGCGACCAGGAGACCTACGACATCACCCGCCTGATCCGCCGGCTGCACCGCGACGAGAAGCTGAGCATCGTGCTCATCGAGCACGACATGCGCGTCATCTTCCATCTCGCCGACCGCATCATGGTGTTGGCCGAAGGCTCGGTGCTGGCCGAAGGCACGGCCGACGAGATCGCAAAGGACGAGCGGGTGCAGGCGGCCTACCTCGGGAAGACGCAATGAACGTGCTCGAAGCGCAAGGCCTGCACACCTTCTACGGCAAGAGCCACATCCTGCACGGCGTGGGGCTCACCGTGCGCGAAGGCGAGATCGTCACGCTGCTCGGTCGCAACGGGGCGGGCAAGACCACCACGCTGCGCAGCCTGATCGGGCTCACCCCGGCGCGTGAAGGGACGATCCGCGTGCTGGGCCAGGAGACGCAGGCCTGGTCGCCCTACCGTGTCGCGGCGCTCGGCGTCGGCTTCGTGCCCGAGGGGCGTCGCGTGTTCGCGAACCTGAGCGTCGACGAGAACCTGCGCGTGCCGCTGGAGCGCAGCGGCCCGTGGACGATCGGGCGCGTCTACGAGCTGTTTCCCCGGTTGCACGAGCGCAAGGCGAGCAAGGGACGCCAGCTGTCCGGCGGCGAGCAGGAGATGCTGGCGATCGCGCGCGCCTTGCTGCTCAACCCGCGCCTGCTGATGCTCGACGAACCGTCGCAGGGCCTCGCGCCGCTGATCGTGAAGCAGGTGTTCGAGGTCATCGTCGCGATGCGCAAGGAAGGCATGTCGGTGCTGCTGGTCGAGCAGAACGTGCGCGCCGCCGTCGAGATCGCCGACCGCGCCTACGTGCTCGACGATGGCCGCGTCGCCTACGAAGGGCCCGCGGCGGAGTTCGCGCAGGACGAGGAGCGCGTGCGCGCGCTTGCCGGCGCCAGCGCGCAACGCTGGGAAGCGGCCGACTGAAGGCGCCGGGCCGGCGGCGCGATGCCGGCGCCGCTCATCGGACGCCGGCTCGGCGTGGCGCGACGAGCCGCGTCTCTCCGACGGCGAGAACGAAGAAGTCGTCGGGCATGAGCCCGCGGCGACCCCGCTCGTCGGCCAGCACGCGCGGCGGCTCGTCCAGCGGCTCGTCGGTGAGCTCGAAGGTGCCCCAGTGCACGCCCAGCGAGCGCTTGGCACCGAGATCCTCGTGGATGCGCAGCGCCTCCTCGACGTTGACGTGCTGCGAGGCCATGAACCAGCGCGGCTCGTACGCGCCGATCGGCAGCAGCGCGATGTCGAAGCCGCCGCCGTGCACCTCGGCCTGGCGCGGCGCGAAGTGCTCGCGCATGTCGGCGAAGTCGCGCGAGTAGCCGGTGTCGCCGGCGTAGAAGAGGTGGCAGTCGTCGGCCAGCACCGCGAAGCCGCCCCACAGGGTGTTCATGCGGTCGTTCAGGCCGCGCCCCGACCAGTGCTGCGCCGG
>NZ_DATFAN010000148.1:0-4817 GCF_035254525.1 Ideonella sp.
CGCCGAATAGCGCGCGCCATCCTGCTGCTTGTAGCTGGGGTCGTGTTCCTCGTCGACCACGATCACGCCCAGCCGCGGCAGCGGGCAGAAGATCGCCAGCCGCGTGCCGAGCACCAGCTCGGCCTGGCCGCGGTGCGCCGCCAGCCAGTTGCCCAAGCGCTGCGCCGGCGTCAACGCACTGTGCAGCGAGACCAGTCGCCGGCCCGGAAAGCGCGCGGCGAAGCGGGCCTCGAGCTGCGGCGTCAGGTTGATCTCGGGCACCAGCACCAGCGCCTGGCGGCCGGCGGCGAGCGCGGCCTCGGCCAGGCGCAGGTAGACCTCGGTCTTGCCGCTGCCGGTGACACCGTGCAGCAGGTGGCACGCCGGCGGCGCGGCGTCGATGGCAGCCAGCACCGCGGCCTGCTCCGCGGTGAGCGCCGGGCGCTCGGGCGCGGCCGGCGGGCCACCGGCTTTCGCGGCCGCGAGCGCTGCGCGCTTGTCCTGCAGCCGCAGCCGCTTGGCCAGGCCGGCGTCGTCGAGCTTGCGCAACTCGGGCGGCAGCACCGCCAGCGCCACCTCGCCGAGCGCACGCTGGTAGTAGCGCGCACTGAACTCGACGAGCCGGCACCAGGCCGCCGGCAGGGGCGGCAGGCTGGCGATGACCTCGGCGATGGCCTTCAGCGTGAAGGAACCACCGCCGGCCGGGTCTTTGCGGCCGTCCTCGGGGGCCGTCGCGGCCCCGTCGGGTCGCCCCGCCCAGACGATGCCAGGCACATCACGCCGGCCCAGAGGTACGCGCACCAGCGTGCCCGCGCTGAGCGGCTGCTCACTCTCGTAGTCCAGGGTGTCGGCCAGCCCGGCGTGCGCAGGCGTCTCGACCGCCACCTCAACGCGATTCATGCCGCGCCGCGTGCGCCAAGGCCGAAAAGGGTCCCGGCGCCAGCAGAAGTTGAGATGTTCCGCTTAAGTCCATGATTCGAAACATCTTTCAGACTTGCCCACCGTTCCTGTGGATAACATTGTGGGAAAGCTGCGGTCGGGCGTGCTAAATGCTTGATGCACCGTGGCCGGCCTTGGGTTGCCCGATTCTGAGGCAATGACGAAAAAATCTTTCTAATCAAATACTTGCCACGTATCGCCGCGATTTTGAAGATTTCGTGACACGGGCTGGAGCGGTGATCTGTCGCACCCTGGCATTTGGGGATAAGTCAAGCCCTGAGCGAACACTCACCCGGTAAAACCCCCATACCACCTCACGCGGGCTTGGGCGTATGGGAGCGTTTACGAAGCGTGCGGGAGTGCGCGTGAACGGCTTCGACGAGCGCCGCGACGTGGTCCGGCGGCGTGTACTGGCTGATGCCGTGGCCGAGGTTGAAGACGTGGCCGTCCCAGCCGCCCCCGGCCGAATCCGCACGCTGCGGCGGGCCGAAGCTGTCGAGCACGCGGCGCGCCTCGGCCTGCACGATCTCGGGCGGCGCGAACAGCACGTTGGGGTCGAGGTTGCCCTGCAGGGCCACGCGCGAGCCCACGCGGGCACGCGCCTGGCCGAGGTTCACGGTCCAGTCCAGGCCGATCACGTCGGCGCCGCTGTCCGCCAGCTCGTCGAGCCACGGGCCACCACCCTTGGTGAACACGATGGCCGGGATGCGCCGGCCCTCATGCTCGCGCTTGAGCTGCTTGAGCACCCGCTCGGTGTAGGCCAGCGAGAAGGCCTGGAACGCTCCATCGGCGAGCACGCCGCCCCAGCTGTCGAACACCATCACCGCCTGGGCGCCGGCGTCGATCTGGGCGTTCAGGTAGGCGGCGACCGCGTCGGCGTTGACGGCCAGGACGCGGTGCATCAGATCGGGCCGGGCGTACAGCATGGTCTTGACGATCCGGTAGTCGGTCGACCCGGCGCCCTCGACCATGTAAGAGGCCAGCGTCCACGGGCTGCCCGAGAAGCCGATCAAGGGCACGCGGCCGTTCAGCGCCTTGCGGATCGAGGTGACCGCATCGAACACGTAGCGCAGCTTGTCGAGGTCCGGCACGCGCAGCGCGGCGACAGCCGCCTCGTCGCGCACCGGGCGCGCGAAGCGCGGGCCTTCGCCGGGCCCGAAGCTCAGGCCCAAGCCCATGGCATCCGGCACGGTCAGGATGTCGGAGAACAGGATGGCCGCATCCAGCGGAAAGCGCTCGAGCGGCTGCAACGTGACCTCGGTGGCGCAATCCACGTTCGTCGCCAAGCCCATGAAGCTGCCACCGGCCCGCTCCCGTGTGGCCAGGTACTCCGGCAGGTAGCGGCCGGCCTGGCGCATCAGCCAGACGGGCGTGTAGTCGGTGGGCTCGCGCAGGCACGCGCGCAGGAAGCAGTCGTTCTGGAGCGGGGCAAACATCGGTGAATTATCGGTGCCAGCGCCGCGTGCAGCCTCTTGATGTCGCGCAAGCCCGCCCCACCTGCGGTGGCGCAGGCTCGACGCATCGTTAACATGCCGGCGCTGCGGCCCCGTGTGCCCCACACCAACGAACGGAGAATGCCCACATGAAGCCCTCGCTGACCTGGTTCTTGCGCCCGCTGTTCGCCGCCGCCGCGCTGGCCGCCACGCTGACCCTGAGCGGGTGCGGCTACAACGACTTCCAGCGCCTGGACGAGCAGGTCAAGGCCGGGTGGTCCGAGGTGCTGAACCAGTACCAGCGCCGCGCCGACCTGGTGCCGAACATCGTGGCCACCGTGAAGGGCGAGGCCAACTTCGAGCAGGAGACCTTGACGAAGGTGATCGAGGCCCGCGCCAAGGCGACGTCGATCCAGGCCACGCCCGAGTTGATCAACAACCCCGAAGCCTTCCAGAAGTTCCAAGCCGCGCAGGGCGAGCTGACTGGTGCGTTGAGCCGGCTGCTGGTCGTCAGCGAGAACTACCCGAACCTGCGGGCGAACCAGGGCTTCCAGGATCTGCGTGTGCAACTCGAAGGCACCGAGAACCGCATCACCGTGGCACGCAACAAGTACATCAAGACGGTGCAGGAGTACAACGTGCTGGCGCGCAGCTTCCCGACCAACCTGACGGCGATGATGTTCAGCTACTCGGTCAAGCCGACCTTCACGGTCGAGAACGAGAAGGCGATCTCGGCCCCGCCGACGGTGAACTTCGACAAGGCCCCCGCCCCGTCCCCGGCGGCGCCCGCGGCGTCGAAGTAGCGAGACATGCGCGGCCGTCTCGGCTGGCTGCTCGCAGGCGTCGCCTGGGCCGCGGCGCTCCTGTGCCCGGCCCTCGTGCTCGCGCAAGACCTGCAGCCGGTGCCGGCGCTGGCCGCACGCGTGACCGACACCACCGCCACGTTGAGCACGGCCCAGCGCGAGGCGCTCGATGCCAAGCTGGCCGCGTTCGAAGGCGAGGCCGGCACGCAGATCGTCGTGCTGATCGTCGCGACGACCAAGCCGGAGGACATTGCCGAATACGCGTACCGCGTGGCCGACCAGTGGAAGGTCGGCCGTCGGGACGTCGGCGACGGGCTGCTGGTGCTGGTCGCCAAGGACGACCGGCGCGTTCGCATCGAGGTGGCCAAGGCGCTGGAGGGTGCGATCCCCGATCTGGCCGCGCGCCAGATCATCGACAGGGCCATCCGGCCCGCCTTCAAGGCCGGTGACTACGCCGGCGGACTGAATGCCGGCGTGGACCAGCTGGCCGCTCGCGTGCGGGGCGAGGCGCTGCCCGCACCGCAGGGCGGGCGATCGAGCGGCAACGGCGGCACGGGCGGCCTGGGCTGGGACCAGCTCGCGATGTTCTTCTTCGTCGGCGTGCCGATCATCGGCGCGGTGCTGACCGGCGTGCTCGGGCGCAAGCTCGGCAGCCTGGCCACAGGCGGTGCCGCCGGCACATTGGCCTGGTGGTTCGGGGGCTCGCTGCTGCTCGCCGGCGCGGCCGGCGTGCTGGCCCTGGTGATGGTGGGGGTGCTGGGCATCGGCGCGGCCGGCCGACGCGGGCTTCGCGGTGGCCATGGCGGCCCGCCGATCATCTGGGGTGGTGGTGGCGGCGGCGGGGGCGGCTGGGGCGGCGGCGGTGGCTTCTCGTCCGGCGGCGGCGGCGATTTCGGCGGCGGCGGCGCCTCGGGAGACTGGTAGATGAGCGGCACGCGACGAAGCTGGCCGGCGCGCATCTCGCGCGTGCTGCGCCACCGTTGGTGGGACGAGGCCGATGTGCGCCGTGCGCTACCGCCGGCCGCACTGGACCGTCTGCAGGCGCGCATTGCCGAGAGCGAGCGCCTGCATTCAGGCGAGATTCGCATCTGCGTCGAGGCCGGGCTGCCACTGTCCTACCTGTGGCGCGACACCACGGCACGCGAGCGCGCCGTCGCGGTGTTCGGCAAGCTGCGCGTCTGGGACACCGAGGCCAACAACGGGGTGCTGATCTACCTGCTGCTGGCCGAACGTGCGATCGAGCTGGTTGCCGACCGCGGCCTGGCCCGCGTGGCGGATGAGGCGACCTGGCGCGCGATCGTCGGCCGGTTGAGCCACGCCCTGCATGCGGGGCAGTTCGAAGACGGGCTGCGCCACGCGGTCGACGAGGTCGACGCGCTGCTGCGCGGCCACTTCCCGCTCGCGCCGGGCGCCGTCAACGCGAACGAACTGCCGGATCGGCCGCACCTGCTTTGAGCGTCGGCGGCGGCCGGCGTCTGTCAACCGCATCCCCCTAGGACCCGCCGCTTCCCTAGATCGGGGGCTGCCGATCGAGGGGGGCAGCGCCTACAAAGCACCATGCATCGCAACCTGCCGCCGCAGTCGATCGACCCCGCCCTCGCCTCGGGTGCGCGATGAGCTTGCAGACCCGCGCGCATCGCCGTCTGCATCGGCATCGGCCCAG
>NZ_DATFAN010000149.1:0-2018 GCF_035254525.1 Ideonella sp.
GCGCAGCCGCGCCAGCTGCGACGACAACGCCGGCTGGCTCAGGTGCAGGCGCTCGGCGGCGCGGGTGACGTTGCGCTCGGCCAGCAAGGCGTCGAGCGAGACGAGCAGGTTCAGGTCGATGCTGCGCAGGTCGAGCATGGGCGTTCCTTGTCCCGTACACCGGCGCCGACTATACGGATGGGCCGAGCCCGCGCACGAGCGCGCGGCGGCGTCTTCGCGCACACTGGCGCGCCATGAAGACCCTGCTCGTCACTGCCCCGATGCCCGAGGGCTATTTCAGCCGTGCCATCCATGCGCTCGACGCCGACGCCGAGCTGCTCGAATACCACGGCGAGCTCGGCGAGACGGCGCTGGCCGATGTCGACTCGGTGCTCGCCTGGCAGCTCCCGGCGGGGCTGGTGCGGCGCCTGCCCGGCCTGCGCTGGATCTGCGCGGTCTCGGCCGGCGTGGACAAGCTGCTGGTGCCCGAGCTGGCGCCGCAGGTGATGGTGTCGCGTATCGTCGACGCGGAGCAGGCGCACGGCATCGCGCAGTTCGTCGTCCTGATGGCGCTGCGGCACGCGCGCCAACTGCCGGTGTACGAGGCGCAGCAGCAGCGCCACGAATGGAAGCGCCAGCCGGTGGCGGCCGTGCGCAGCCGCGTGGCCGTGCTCGGCATGGGCGCGATGGGCAGCGTGGTGGCGCAGCTGCTGGCGCAGGTCGGCTTCGAGGTGCATGGCTGGAGCCGGCGCAGCGGCCAGCCCTTGTCCGAGGCGCTGGGCGAGGCGGAAATGGTCGTCTGCGCGCTGCCGCTCACGCCGGAGACCGACCGCCTGCTCGACGCCCGCGCCTTTGCCGCGATGCGCCGCGGCGCCTACCTGATCAACATCGCGCGCGGCGCGCACGTGGTCGAGCCCGACCTGATCGCCGCGGTGCGAAGCGGCCAGCTCGCCGGCGCCGCGCTGGACGTGCAGCGCAACGAGCCGATGGCCGCCGATGACGCGCTGTGGGAGGTGCCCGGCATCACCATCACGCCGCACATCGCGGCGCAATCCTCGCCGCAGACGATCGCCACGCAATTCCTCGCCGGCCTGCGCCGCCTGCGCCGCGGCGAAACGCCGCCGAACGTCGTCGACCGCCAGCGCGGCTACTGATACGCACAGCCTGTGGCGGTGGCGCAACCGCCGTCCGGGGCACCACGAGGCGCTGTGGCAAGCTTGCGGTTCGTCCAGTCTTCGAGGAAGAAAGTCATGAAGTCGATCGTGTCCAGCGTGATCGTGGCCGTCGCGGCGCTCACGGGCGTGAGCGCGCAGGCCGCCGGCGCTGCCGCCAGCGCCGTCGAGAAGAGCGTGCACGGCGTGAAGCTCGCATCGCTGTGCGAGGGTTGCGGTGTCGTCTCCGACATGCACACCGAGACCCGCAAGGGCAAGGCCAGCGGCGTGGGTGCCGTCGGCGGCGCGGTGGCCGGTGGCGTGGTCGGCCATCAGCTCGGCGGGGGCGGAGGCAAGACCGCGCTGACGGTGCTGGGCGCCGTGGGTGGCGGCCTCGCGGGCAACGAGATCGAGAAGAACATGAAGAAGCACACCGTCTGGGTCACCACCGTGACCTTCAAGGACGGCAAGAAGCACAAGTACGAGCGCGCCAGCGACCCCGGCCTGAAGGCGGGCGACGTGGTGCGCCTGGACAACGGCCAACCGGTGAAGCGATAGCCGGCTGGGCCGGCCATCGCTTCGCATTGACGTACCGCTCCCTCCCGCCACCCTCCGAGAGGGAGGCTCTGGCGAGGTCGGGTGGGCGACGGATCAGCCCGCTCGCTGGAACTTGAACACCGCCACGCTGGCCATCAGGTTCGGGAAGCGCCGCACCGCGCGGCCGCCCTGGATGCCGAAGGAATCGAGCACGCGCAGGCCGTCCTTGCGCGCCAGCACCTCGAAGTCGGCGTAGGTGCCCACGCGGATGTTGGGCGTGTCGTACCACTCGTAGGGCAGCGCCTTGGTGACGGGCATGCGCCCGGTCACGATGCGCAGGCGGTTGGGCCA
>NZ_DATFAN010000150.1:0-110446 GCF_035254525.1 Ideonella sp.
GGGCGATGTTGAAGAAGTACCCGGACACCTACCGCATCGACGTGTACAAGACGCACCGAACCGCCGCGGCGCCGCAGTGGGTGTACGAGAACACGTTCAAGAACGCCACCCGCGCCAAATGGGAGAACGGCACGTTGAGCGGGGCCTACGGCGGCATCCCGTTCCCTGTCCCGAAGACGGGCGAGGAGGTGATGTGGAACCACATCCTGCGCTGGGGCGGGGAGGCCGTGCAGTACGTCGCCAACTGGTACGTGCTGTCGGCCGACGGAAACGCAGTGCTGGTTTCCGACACCCGGAACGAACAGCAGTTTCCGTACTACTACCGCGAGGGCTCGCCCGAGCAGTTCGACAAGGGTGACGGCGCGTACTGGCTGGTGCGCATCCTCAACGTCGGCCCGCCGCTGCGCGCGGGCGAGGCCCTGCTGGCGCGCGAGAGCACCGACTTCAACAAGCTCGCCACCTGGGTCTACCTGACGGGCCAGCGCCGCGTGCGCAAGCTCCCCAATGCATGCTGTGACGTGCCCACGCCCGCCGCTGCCGGCGTCATGAGCTTCGACGAGATCGACACCTGGACCGGGCGGCTGGACCGCTTCGACTGGAAGATCGTCGGCAAGAAGGAGATGTTCATCCCCTACAACGGCAACAAGTTCCTGCAGCCCAAGACCGATGCGGAGGTGCTCACCAGGCAGCACTACAACCCGGACCACATGCGCTGGGAACTGCACCGTGTGTGGGTGGTGGAGTCGAACCTGAAAGCGGGCCAGCGCCACCAGGCGCCCAAGAGCCGCTACTACTGCGACGAGGACACCTGGGTCTGCGTGCTTGGCGACCGCTGGGATGCGAAGGGCCAGCTGTGGAAGACGCTGTGGGCGCAGACCTTCGTCGCGCCCGACCTGCCGGGCAACCCGATCGGCTCGTTCGGCTTCAGCGACCTGATCTCGGGCCAGGGCTTCATCGGCAATCTGTACAACGCGAAGTCCTCGCAGTACCCGGTGAAGCCGCGCTTCCCGGACAGCGTCTTCTCGCCGGACGCGCTGGCCGGCGAAGGCGTGCGCTGAGGTCGGGCGAAGCATCATGCGTTTGTCCACCTTCGCACTGCGCCGGCTTGCGGCCTGCACGCTGGCGGCTCTGCCAGCCCTGTCCGCCGCCACGCCCACGGGGCCGGCGCTGGAGCGCGCGGCGCTGGCCGTGCGTGCGCCGGATCGGGCGGTGCTCGTCGGTGCAGCGCTCGCCGGCGAGCGCATCGTCGCGGTCGGCGAGCGCGGGATCGTCGCGCTGTCGGACGACGGTGCGCACCACTGGCGCCAGGCGAGCGTGCCCACCAGCGTCACGCTGACGGCGGTGCGCTTTGCCGACGCGAAGCAGGGGTGGGCCGTGGGCCACGGCGGTACCGTGCTCGCCAGTGATGACGGCGGCGAACGCTGGAGCCGCCGGCTCGATGGGCGGCAGGCCGCCCAGGCCGTGCTCGACGCCGCACGCACCGGTGGCGACGCGCGCGCGGTGCAGGAGGCCGAGCGCCTGCTCGCCGACGGGCCCGACAAGCCGCTGCTCGACCTGCTGCTGCTCGGCGGGCAGCGCCTGCTGGTCGTTGGCGCCTACGGCTTGGCGCTGGCCAGCGAGGACGGCGGATCGACCTGGCAGTCGTGGATGCCGCGCCTGCCCAATCCGAAGGGCCTGCACCTGTACGCCGCGCGCCAGCGCGGGCAGACGCTGCTGCTGGCCGGCGAGCAGGGGCTGGTGCTGTTGTCCACCGACGCCGGGCACAGCTTCCGCCGTGTCGACACGCCGTACAAGGGCAGCTTCTTCAGCGCTGAGTTGCTGGGCGAACAGGACATCGTGCTCGCCGGCCTGCGCGGCACCACGCTGCGCTCGACCGACGGCGGCGCGAACTGGACCTCGGTCGCGGTGCCGATGCCGGCCTCGATCACCGCGACCGCGATCGCACCCGACGGCCGGCTGCTCGCGGCCAACCAGGCCGGTTTCGTGATGGCGCTGCAGGGCGACCACATGGTGCCGTTGAACACGAGGCCGCTGCCGCCGCTGAACGGGCTGCTGCCGCGCGCGGGCGCGCCGCTGCTCGCCTTGACCGTGCAAGGCGCACAGCGCGCCGAGACTGAACCGGAACGCTCGAAGTGATGGCTGCGTCGAACACCCCTTCCCCGGTCGGGTCCACCGACTTCGATCCGCGCTCTGGCTCGCTGATCGAGCGCGCGCTGTTCAACCACCGCGCCATCGTCGTGCTGCTGTGCGCGCTCGTCACCGCGCTGCTCGGCTGGCAGGCCACGCGGCTGCAGCTGAACGCGAGCTTCGAGAAGACGATTCCGGCGGAACACCGCTACATCCGCAACTTCCTCGCGCACCAGGGCGAGCTCAGCGGCCTGGGCAACGCGGTGCGCATCGCGGTGGCGAACCCCCAGGGCAGCATCTACGACGCGAAATACCTGGAGACCCTGCGCCAGCTCTCCGACGAGGTCTTCCTCGTGCCCGGTGTCGCGCGCAACCAGATGAAGTCGCTGTGGACGCCGACGACACGCTGGGTCGGTGTCACCGAGGAGGGCCTGGAAGGCGGCCCGGTGATCCCGGACGGCTACGACGGCTCGGCGAAAAGCCTGGAGCAGCTGCGCGCCAACATCGCGCGCTCCGGCGAGATCGGCCAGCTCGTCGCGCTCGTCGCGAAGTCGAGCGTGATCTACGTGCCGCTGCTCGCCCACGACGCCGACGGCCGCGCGCTCGACTACACCGCGTTCGCGCAGCGCATCGAGGCCCTGCGAACGAAGTACGAGGTGCAGGGCGTGCGCATCCACGTCACCGGCTTCGCGAAGATCGTCGGCGACCTGATCGACGGCGTGCGCGCGGTGCTCGGCTTCTTCGCGCTGGCGGTCGCGATCGCCACCGCGATGGTGTTCTGGTACACGCGCTGCGTGCGCTCGACGCTGCTGGTCGTCGCCGCGTCGCTGGTCGCGGTGGTCTGGCAGCTCGGGTTGCTGCCGGCGCTGGGCTACGCGCTCGACCCTTATTCGATCCTCGTGCCCTTCCTCGTCTTCGCCATCGGCATGAGCCACGGCGCGCAGAAGATGAACGGGATCATGCAGGACGTCGGCCGCGGGCTGCCCAAGCTCGTCGCCGCGCGCTTCACGTTCCGGCGCCTGTTCCTCGCCGGGCTGACCGCGCTGCTGGCCGATGCGGTGGGCTTCGCTGTGCTGCTGGTGATCGACATTCAGGTCATCCGCGAGCTGGCGATCGCGGCGTCGATCGGCGTCGCGGTGCTGATCTTCACCAACCTGATCCTGCTGCCCATCCTGCTGAGCTACACCGGCGTCAGCGCCAGGGCCGCGCAGCGCAGCCTGCGCGCCGAGGCGGCCGACGCGGCAGGCGCCGGCAAGCAGCCGCTGTGGGCCTTCCTCGACCGCTACACGCAGCGGCGCCACGCGACGCTCGCGATCGTCGTCGCGCTGCTGCTGGGCGCGCTCGGGTTCGCGGCGAGCACGCAGCTGAAGATCGGCGACCTCGATCCCGGTGCGCCCGAGCTGCGCGCCGACTCGCGCTACAACCGCGACGTCGCCTTTGTCAACGCGGCCTATGGCGCCTCCAGCGACGTGCTGGCGGTGATGGTCACGGCCCCCGAAGGCCAGTGCTCGCAGGTCGAGACGCTGAACAAGGTGGACGCGCTCGAGTGGCAGCTGCGTCAGCTCGACGGCGTCGAGAGCACCAACTCGCTCGCGCTGCTGAACCGCCGCGTGCTCGCCGGCCTGAACGAAGGCAGCCCGAAGTGGTACGAGTTCCTGCCCAACCAGGACATGCTGAACACCGTGACGGCCGGCGCGCCGCGGGGCCTGTACAACGACGCGTGCTCGTTGCTCACGCTCTCGGTCTACCTGCGCGACCACAAGGCGGAGACGCTGGCGCGCGTGGTCGAGCATGTCGAGGCCTTCGCCGCGGCGAACGACACCGATGAGGTGAAGTTCCTGCTCGCCGCCGGCTCGGCCGGCATCGAGGCGGCGACCAACATCGTCGTGAAGGACGCCTGGCGCACGATGCTGGCGCTGGTCTACGCGGCGGTCGCGCTGCTCGCGTTCGTGACCTTCCGCTCGTGGCGCGCGGTCGTCGTCGCGATCCTGCCGCTGGTGCTGACCTCGGTGCTCGCCGAGGCGCTGATGGTCGCGCTCGGCATGGGCGTGAAGGTCGCGACGCTGCCGGTGATCGCGCTGGGCGTGGGCATCGGCGTCGACTATGCGCTGTACATCCTCAGCGTCACGCTCGCGCAGCTGCGCGAGGGGCGCAGCCTGTCGGAGAGCTACTACCGCGCGTTGCTGTTCACCGGCAAGGTCGTGATGCTGACCGGCGTGACGCTCGCGATCGGTGTGATCACCTGGGTCGCCAGCCCCATCAAGTTCCAGGCCGACATGGGGCTGCTGCTGGCCTTCATGTTCCTGTGGAACATGCTCGGCGCGCTCGTGCTTCTGCCGGCGCTCGCGCACTTCCTGCTGAAGCGCTCGCCCCCGGTCGCCGAGGACTCGGCCGCCTTCTACGGCGCGCTGAAGGCGCGTTCCTGAAGAGCAAACATCATGGACACCAACACCCCTGCACCCCGCCGCCGCGTGGCGATCGTCGGCGCCGGCCCCGGCGGCCTCGCGGCCGCGCTCGCCTTCCATCGTGCGGGCCACGAGGTGCGCCTGTTCGAGCGACAGGAGGCCGTGCAGCCGCTCGGCGGCGCGGTGCTGCTGTCGCTGCCGGTGCTCTCGGTGCTGCGCGACATGGGTGTCGACATCCGCGATCTCGGCGCCTACGGCATCACCGAGTTCCGCAACCACCGCGGGCGGCTGCGCACGCGGCTGCCGTTCAATCCGCGCGCCGAGGCACGCGCCGGCATTCCCGGCTGGCACTACGGCATGCTGCGCTCGGCGGCGATCGAGCGCATGCTCGCGGTGACGCCGCCCGGGCTCATCCACGCCGGCAAGCGCTTCACGCGCTACGACGAGACGCCAGACGCGGTCACCGCCCACTTCGACGACGGCAGCCAGTGGGAAGCCGACCTGCTGGTCGGCGCCGACGGCATCCGTTCCACCGTGGCGCAGCAGACCCTCGGCGAGCTCGGCCTGTTCCACTGCGGCATCCAGGTCTGGCTCGCGTGGTGCCACTGCGACGACGTGCCGCGCGACGTGGGCTGGATCTCGCACTCGCGCAACGTGCAGGCGAGCTTCTTCCCCATCCTGCACGACGGCAAGCCGGCCGTGGAGTGGTGGGTCGTGGAGCCGTGGAACGATGGCCAGCGTTTCGACGGCGACGTCCGCACCCACCTGATGCGGCACCTGCGCGGCTGGGCCGACCCGCTGCCGCGCCTGGCCGCGGCGACCGACTTCGAGCGCAACTGCTTCCGCTGGGAGATCTACAACCGGCCGGCGCTGTCGAGCTGGTCCAAGGGCCGCGTGTCCTTCGTCGGCGACGCGGTGCACCCGGTCTCGCCCTACGCTGCCTACGGCATGGGGATGGGCATCGAGGACGGCTGGTGGCTCGCGAAGTGCCTGGACGGCGTGGACTTCGCGCAGCGCGACGCGCTGGCCCAGGGCCTCGCGCAGTACGACCGCCAGCGCGTCGCCTACACGAACAAGAACGCCAAGATGGCCCGCTACATGGGCTACCTGTTCCACCGCGCGCCGTGGCCGCTGTCGGCGCTGCGCGATGCCGTGTTCGACCACACGCGCTTCCTCGAGGCGATGCTGGTCGAGAACTACCTGAAGGACGCCGAGATGCAGATGGAGACGCTGCCGATCTCGGCGCACTGATCCCTGGAGCCCCACCCCATGTTCAAGTACTTCCCCACCAACTACGTCTGGAACCTCTCGGTCAACCTCGCCATCGAGATGGGCGCGCGCATCGGCGAGATCGAGACGATGTGCGCGCCGCTGCAGGAGGCCGCCAAGGCGCCCGATGCCGCCGGCACGCAGGCCTTCCGCGAGACCTGGGTGACGATGGCCGACACGCTGTGCGAACTCGCCGCCGAGGACGAGGCGCGTGGCCGCCTGCGCTCGGCCGGCGAGAAGTACCGGCGCGCATCGGCCTACCTGACCACGGCCGAGCGCCTGCAGGCCCACGGCTCTGCGGGGCGCATGGCCATCTATCAGCGCGAACTCGCGCTGTTCCAGAAGGGTCTGCGCCTGCTCGGCGACCCGGTGCGGCGCGTCGAGATCCCCTACGAGGGCAAGCATCTCTCGGCGCTGTACCGCCCCGCCGATGGCCTGGAGCCCGGCCAGTGCGCGCCGATCCTGGTGCAGCTCAACGGCCTGGACTCGACCAAGGAGATGAAGTACCTCGTGGGCCTGCCGGGCTGGCTGGCCCAGCGCGGCGTCTCGTCGCTGATCGTCGACCAGCCTGGGACCGGCGAGGCGCTGCGCCTGCAGGGCCTGACCGCGCGCTTCGACGCCGAGCACTGGGCCAGCCGCGTGGTCGACTGGCTCGAGACCCGCGACGACGTCGATCCCCAGCGCATCGGCTGCGAAGGTGTCTCGCTCGGCGGCTATTACTGCCCCCGTGCGGTGGCGATGGAGCCGCGCTTCGCCTGTGGCGTGGCCTGGGGCGCCAACCACGACTGGCGCGACGTGCAGAAACGCCGCCTGGAGAAGGAAGGCGACTTCCCGGTGCCGCACTATTGGGCGCACGTGTGCTGGGTGTGGGGCGCGAAGGACACCGCCGACTTCATGCGCATTGCCGAGGACGTGCACCTGGACGGCGTGATCGAGAAGATCCGCGTGCCCTTCCTCGTGACGCACGGCGAGAAGGACAGCCAGATCCCGCTGAAGTGGGCACACCGCACCTACGAGCAGCTCGTCAACAGCCCGAAGCGCGAGCTGAAGATCTTCACCGACCGCGAAGGCGGCGTGCAGCACGCGAGCTTCGACAACAGCATCAACGCCGGCCAGTACATCGCCGACTGGGTGGCCGAGACCCTGGGCGGCCGCACCGGCGCCTGAGCCTCTTCTTCCTCAACCCCGACCTCCGAGACCCCTCATGAACATCATCGGACTGGACGCCCTCGTCTTCGCCGTCGACGACCTCGGCGCCGCATCGCAGTACCTGCGCGACTACGGGCTGCACGACGCCGGCCAAGGGCGCTTCGAGGCGCTGGACGGCACCGCCGTCGTCATCGCCGCCGAGACCGACCCGGCACTGCCCGCGCCGCCGGCACCGGGCTGCCGCCTGCGCAAGACGCTGATGGGCGTGGCCGACGCGGCCGCGCTGCAGGCCATCGCCGCGGAGCTGGGCCGTGACCGCGAGGTGCGGCGCCTGGCCGACGGCTCGATCGAGTCGGTCGACGACGAAGGCTTCGTCATCGGCTTCCAGGTCACGGTGCGCAAGCCCCTCGCGCTGGCGGGCGAGATCAGCAATGCGCCGGGCTCGCCGGTCCAGCGGCCTGTCAACGCCAAGGGCGTCGATGCGCAGGCGCCGCAGATCCGCCCGCGCACGCTGTCGCACGTCGTCTACTTCGTCGCCGACGCGGCACGCGCCGAGGCCTTCTACGTGCAGCGGCTGGGCTTTCGCTGCACCGACCGCTTCGTCGACGTCGGGCCCTTCCTGCAGCCGGCCGGCACGCTGGACCACCACACGCATTTCTTCATCGGAGCGCCGGCCTTCATGAAGGGCTGCGAGCACTTCACCTTTCATTTCGGCGGCCCGACCGAGGTGCTGCAGAACGGCAGCCGCTTCGTCGAGAAGGGCTACCAGGCCTTCTGGGGCCCGGGCCGCCACGAGCTCGGGTCGAACTGGTTCTGGTACTTCAACAGCCCCTTCGGTTGCCACATGGAGATGGACGCCGACATGGACCAGCACGACCCCACCTGGCAGCCGCGCGCCAAGCCGCTGGCGGCCGACAACTCGCAGGTGTTCCTGCTGCGCCACCGCAGCAAGTGGATGCCGGGCCCCGGCACGCCGGAGACGGGTGACTATGCGTGACGCTGCGTTGCGGCTCGGGCCGGCGGCCGAGGTGCCCGAAGGGGGCGCCCGCGGCTACGACCCCGAAGGCCGCGGCCAGGACACGCTGTTCGCCGTGCGCAGCGGCGGCGAGCTGCGCCTGTGGCGCGACCGCTGCCCGCACGCGGGCACGCCGATGGCGTGGCGCCGCCACGCCTACCTGAACGCGGCCGGCGACCGCATCGTGTGCGCCGCGCACGGCGCTCTGTTCGAAACCGGCACCGGGATGTGCGTGCAGGGGCCGTGCCTCGGCCAGGCGCTGCAGCCCGTGGCCTTCACCGTGGACGACGTGGGCGACATCGTGCTGATGCGCCACGCGTCCGCTACACAGGAGACATCCCCATGACAGCAGCAGTGAGCCGTGTGCTCATCATCGGCGGCGGCTTTTCCGGCATGGCCGCGGCCATCCAGCTTCGCAAGGCGGGCATCGGCGTCGACCTCGTCGAGATCGACCCGCAGTGGCAGCCGCTGGGCGCCGGCATCACCGTCGGCGGCGCGACGCTGCGCGCGCTCGAGACCCTGGGCGTGTACCGCCAGGTGGTCGAGCAGGGCTGCGTGTCCGACGGCGTGGACCTGTACACCGCCGATGGCCACAAGATGGCCGAGCTGCCGACGCCGCGCCCGGTGGGCTCCAGCGTGGCCGGCGGCGCCGGCATCATGCGCCCGGTGCTCGCGCGCATCCTCGCCGAGGCGACGCGCGCGGCCGGCGTGGACGTGCGCCTGGGCTGCAGCTTCACGCAGCTGGCGCAGGACGATGCCGGCGTCGACGTAGCCTTCACCGACGGCAGCCGCCGCCGCTACGACCTCGTCGTCGGCGCCGACGGCGTGCACTCCAAGCTGCGCGCGCTGCTGTTCCCCGAGATCAAGCCGCTCGAATACATCGGCCAGGGCGTGTGGCGCGCGGTGATGCCGAGGCCCGCCGAGATCGTGCGCCCGCGCATGTGGTTCGGGCCGCACATCAAGCTCGGCGTGAACCCGGTCTCGAAGACGCACATGTACATGTTCATCACCGAGGACCGGCCGACGAAGGAACACATCGCCGAGGCGACCTGGCCCGAGGTCTTCGCCGGGCTGATGCGCCCCTTCGCCGACCCGCTGGTGCAGGCGCTGATCCCGCATGCGCTGCTGCCGCAGGCCGCGATCGACTACCGCCCGCTGGCCAACCTGCTGGTGCCCGCACCGTGGAACCGCGGCCGCGTCGTGATGATCGGCGACACCGTCGCGGCGACGACGCCGCACCTCGCCTCGGGCGCCGGCATCGGCATCGAGAGCGGCATCGTGCTGGCCGAGGAGCTCGCGCGCCACGCCGATCTGCAGACTGCGCTGGACCGCTTCCATGCGCGCCGCTGGGAGCGCTGCCGCCTCGTGATCCACAACTCCGAGCGGCTGTGCCGCATCGAGATCGAAGGCGGCGACAAGCAGGAGCACGCCCGCATCATGCGCGAGTCGCTCGTCGCGCTGGCGCAGCCGATCTGACAGGCGGCTGCGATGGTCACGACGGATTCGCGCCGCGGGCGCGTGGCGCTGATGGTGGCGCACTGCGCCGGCATGGTGGACCTGGTGGCGCTGCCGGTGTGGGTCGGCACGCTGATCGGCCACTACGGCTTCGACCCGCAGCAGGCCGGCGGCCTGGCGACGTTGTTCCTCGCCGCGGCGGTGCTCGCCAGCGTGGCGCTCGCGCCGCGCTTCGGCCGGTTGCCGAGGCGCGCGATCGTTGCCGCGGGCTTCGGCGTTGCGGCGCTGGCCTTCTTCGGCGCCTCGCTGCGGCAGGACTTCGCGGCGATGGCACTGCTGCACGCGCTCGCCGGCCTCGCGGCCGGCTCGGCGCTGAGCGTCACGCACGGCACGATCGCGCGCAGCGCGAACCCGCACCGGCTGTTCGCGATCGTCGGCATTGCGCTCGGCGTGTTCGCGATCGCCTTCTTCGCGGTCGTTCCTCCGCTGCTCGCGGCGCTCGGCGGCGTGGCCCTGTTCCGCGTCTTCGCGGCGGTGATGGTGGTCGCCGCGTTGGTGGCGCTGTTCGCCTTCCCGCATGCCGACGGCGCGCCCGCGGGCGGATCCACACCCCCATCGGCGAGCGCCCCGCCGATGCCGCGCGCCGTGTGGTTCGGCATCGTCGGCATCGCCTGCATGGGCCTGGTGCAGGCGATGACCTTCGCGTTCCTCGAACGGGTCGGTACCGAACGCGGCTTCGGCCTCGCGGCCGTCACCGGCGTGCTGGTCGCGCTCAGCTTCGTCAACCTGTTCCCCGCCGCGCTCGCCGCGCTGCTGGAGAGGCGCTTGTCGGCACGCGCCGTGCTGCTCGCCGGGCCGGTGCTGCAGGCGGTGCTCGTCGCGCTGATCATGCAGTCGACCGTGTTCGCGCCGTACGCGGCGGCGGCCTCGGTGTTCGCCGCGGTGATGATCTTCACGCACACCTTCGGCTTCGGGCAGCTCGCGCGGTTGGACGCGAGCGGCCGCGTGCTGGCCGCGACGCCGGCGATGCTGATGACCGGCGCGGCGATCGGCCCGATCCTCGGCGGCACGCTGGTCAAGACCTTCGGCTACGGCAGCCTCGCCGTCGCCGCCGCGGCGATCGCCGCGATCGCCGTCGCCTGTTTCTCGCGGCTGCCCGTCCCGGCAGCCGTCGCCTCCCGGAGCGCCCTCGCATGACACCCCGCCGCCGTTTCGTCGACCTGTCGATCTACCTCGAGAACGACGTGCTGTCCGACCCGCCGCCGCTGGCCCCGAAGATCACCTACCAGAAGCACGCCGACACGCTGCCCGAGTTCATGGCCATGCTGCCCGGCACGAGGCCCGAGGACTACCCCGACGGCGAGGCCGCCGCGGCCGAGTGGGTGACGCTGACCACGCACAACGGCACGCACCTGGACGCGCCGTGGCATTTCCACTCGACGCAGGATGCCAAGCTCGGCGGCGCGCGCCCGTCGATCACGATCGACCAGGTGCCGCTCGAGTGGTGCTTCCAGCCGGGCGTCAAGCTCGACTTCCGCCACTTCCCCGACGGCTACGTCGCGACCGCGGCCGATGTCGAGGCCGAGCTGGAGCGCATCGGCCACGAGCTGCAGCCGCTGGAGATCGTCGTCGTCAACACACGGGCCGGCTCGCGCTATGGCCACCCCGACTACCTCGGCGCCGGCTGCGGCATGGGCTACGAGGCGACGATGTACCTGCTCGAGCGCGGCGTGCGCCTGACCGGCACCGACGCGTGGAGCTGGGACGCGCCGTTCTCGTACACCGCGAAGCGCGTCGCCGAGACCGGCAACAAGGCGCTGATCTGGGAAGGCCACAAGGCCGGCCGCGACATCGGCTACTGCCACCTCGAGAAGCTGCACAACCTCGAGGCGCTGCCACCGCACGGCTTCACGATCAGCTGCTTCCCGCACAAGATCCGCGGCGCCAGCGCCGGCTGGACGCGGGCAGTGGCGATCTTCGAGGAGTGACGGTGCTGCGCCGCCCGTTCGTCTCGATGCGTGGCCGCCCGCTCGGCGTGCGCCAGCGGCTGTGGCTGGCCGTGGGCTCGCTCGTCGCGCTGCTGCTCGTGCTGGCCTGCGGCGCGGTGTGGCAGCTGCGCGAGATGAGTGCGCAGTTGCACACCATCGTCGAGGGCCACCGCCAGCGCGGCGAGCTGGCGCACCGGCTGCATGCCGCGCAGCTGAAGTGGATGGAGCGACTGCGGACGTTGCTGGTGGTCAGCGATGCGGATGACCTGAAGGCCCAGACGGCCGAATTGAAGGCGGCCGAGCGCGCGTACCTGGACGCCGAGGCCGCGATGGACGCCGCGCTGGAGCGTGGCGCCGCGGACCCCGCCATGCGCGCCGGCCTGGCCGAGGTGCGCCAGCTGCGCGAATCCGTCGCCCCGCTGTACGAGGCAGCGATGAAGAGCCTGCAGGGCGGTGCCGGTGCCGAGGGCGCGCTGGCCTTGCTGCTGCCGGCGGAGTCGGCCGAGGGGCGCTGGCGCGCCCAGATCGACACGCTGGTGGAGAGCGCCAGCCGCGCCACTCACGACGAGTTCGCGCAGGCGACGCGGCGGCAGCGGCTGGCCACGCTGGGCCTGGCGGCGGTGGCCGCGTTGGCGATCGGGGCGGCGCTCTCGATGGCCGCCGGCCTGGTGCGCGGCATCACCCGGCCCATCGCCGGCGCGGTGGCGGTGGCCGAAGCCATCGCCGACGGCCGGCTCGACGGGCCGATCGACACGGGCCGCGGCGACGAGTTCGGCCGCCTCGCCGCCGCGATGGCGACGATGCAGGGCCGCCTGCGCGACACCGTGCGCGCGCTGGGCCACTCGGCCGATTCGGTGCACGGGGCCAGCCGCGAGATCGGCGCCGGCAGCCAGCACCTGTCCGACCGCACGGAGCAGTCGGCCGCGCGCCTGGCCGAGGCGGCAACGGCCGTGCGCGGCCTCGGCGCGACGCTGGCCGCGGGCGTGGACGCTGCGCGCGAGGCCGCCGCGCGGGCCGGCGGCGCACAGCGTGATGCGCAGCAGGGCCATGACGCGGTCGCGCGGCTGGTGGCGCAGATGCAGTCCATCGAAGCGGCCGCGCGGCGCATCACGCAGATCGTCGAGGCCATCGACGGCATCGCCTTCCAGACCAACGTGCTGGCGCTGAATGCCTCGGTGGAGGCGGCGCGCGCCGGCGAGCACGGGCGCGGCTTCGCCGTCGTCGCGGCCGAGGTGCGCCAGCTGGCGCAGCGCGCCGCGCAGGCCGCGGGCCAGATCCGCGGACTCAGCAGCGAGACCTCGGAGCGCATCGGGCAGGGCTCGGCCAGCGTGGCCGATGTGGATGCCGCCGTGAACCGCCTCGTCGACACGGTGCGCGGCGTCGCGCAGACGGTGGAGGGCATCGCGGCCACCTCGGCCCAGCAGAGCGAGGTGCTGGCTCGCATCGACGACGCCGTGCTGCAGCTGGACGGCAGCACGCAGCAGAACGCCGCGCTGGCCGAGCAGCTGACCGCGGCCGCAGCCTCGCTGCAGCAGCGTGCCGGCGAGCTGCAGGGCGTGATTGCCGGCTTCCGGGTCGGCGTGGCGACGCAGAGCGCGCCGGCCGCGGCGGTCGCCGCCGGGCTGCGCGGCCTGCCGCTCGACCGGACGGGCGAAGCGTGATGGCCCCTGGCCGCGCTTTTCATGCGTTGGCAGTGCTGCTGCTGACGCTCGCTTCTGCGGCGCCAGGCGCGCAAGCCCAGCCGCTGGCCATCGGCTTGACGGCGCCGCTGAGCGGCCCCGATGCGGCCTACGGCCTGGGGCTGCGCCATGGTGCGCAGCTGGCCGTGGCGCGCGCCAACGCGGGCGGCGGCGTGGCCGGCCGGCCGTTGGAACTGCTGGCGCTGGACGATGGCGGCGACCCGCAACGCGCAGCGGCCAATGCGCAGCTGCTGCTGGAGCGTGGCGCGGTAGCGCTCACCGGTGTCCACGGGGCGCGCGCCACCGCCGCGGTGGCGGCGGTGCTGGCACCGGCCCCGGGCGAAGCACCGCGCGCCGCACTGGTGGGGCCGGCCACCGGCGCCGAGCCGCTGCGCGATCCGCCGCGCCCCGGCGTCTTCCACCTGCGCGCCGGTGCGGCGGAGGAGGCCAGCGCGGCGTTGCTGCACTTGGACACGCTGGGCGTGAGCCGCTACGCGCTGATCGCGCAGGCCGATGCGCAGGGCGAGTCCGGCCGCGAGCGCGTGCTGTTCGAGCTGACGCGCATCGCGACCCGGCCCGTGGCCAGCGAACGCCTGGCAGAACGCGCCACGCCCGCCGAGCTGCGGCGCCTGGTCGACCAGGTCTGCGCGCTGCGGCCCGAGGCGGTCATCCTGGCCCTCGATGCCGTGCAGGCCAGGGCCGCGCTGGCCGCCGCACGTGCGCAGCCCTGCGCCGCGCACTACCTCGTGTTCAGCGAGGCCGGGGCCGCGCTGGCCGCGCGGCCGTCGGGCAGCAGCGGGCCGCATCCGCTGGCGGGCCTGCTGGTGACACAGGTGGTGCCGCATCCGGGCAACGTGCTGCATCCGCTGGTGGCCGAGTACCAGCGCGCGCTGGTGGCGCACGGGGCCGCCCCGGGCAGCCATCCCTCGCTGGAAGCCTATACCGCCACGCGTGTCATCCAGGAGGCGCTGCGTGCCTGCGGCCGTGAGGCCGGGCGCGCCTGCCTGCTGCAGGTGCTGGCCGCGCGCGCGTTCGAGCTGCCGGGGCTGAAGGTGCAGTTCGGCCCTGCGCAGCGCCAACCGCGGCCCTTCGCCGAGATCACCTTGCTCGATGGCGAAGGGCGCTTGCGGCGCTGAGCCGCCGCCGCTTCGCCGCGACCTCGCGCGCACCAGACAAGACATCACCATCCCACCGGAGAAATCAGTGACCTTTCCCCCCATCCACCGCGTCGTCACCGGCCACGATGCCGATGGCCGCGCGATCGTCGCCAGCGACGGGCCGCTGCCCACCGTCGTCGAGATCCAGGCCATCCCCGGCACCGTCTTCCACGAGGTGTGGGAAACGGGCGCGACCCCGGCGCCAGTGGACAACGGCGCCGACCCCACGATCGGCCCGTTGAAGCTGCCACCGCCTAAGCAGGGCACGCGCATCCGCTTCGTCGACATCCCGCCGGACACCGAGGACTTCCTCGCGAAGGGCGCGGCCCGCATGAAGGACGCCTTCACCCAGGCCGGCGATGCCGCGGCCTCGACGGTGCGGCGCGACTCGCCGCATCCGCTGATGCACCGCACCGAGTCGATCGACTACGGCATCGTCATCGACGGCGAAATGACGCTGGTGCTGGACGACGGCGAAGTGCTGCTGAAGCGGGGCAGCGTCGTCGTGCAGCGCGGCACCAACCATGCCTGGGCCAACCGCTCCGGCCGGCCCTGCCGCATGCTCTTCGTGCTGGTCGACGGCGCCTACGAGCCGACGATCGCCGCCGCGCTGGCCCGGCGCTGATTCAACGCAAGGACACACGCCATGAAGCTCGCCACCTTGAAGGACGGCACGCTGGACGGCCGGCTCGTGCTGGTTTCGCGCGACCTGGGCCGGGCCGTCGCCGCGACGGCCTTCGCGCCCTCGATGATCGATGCCCTGCAACGCTGGGACGCCGTGCAGTCGCCGCTGCAGGCCTTGGCCGACGCGCTGGACGCCGGCACCGCGCCCGGCATCTTCGCCTTCGACCCCGCCGCCTGCGCCGCGCCGCTGCCGCGCAGCCCGCAGTGGCTCGACGGCTCGGCCTTCCTGAACCACGGCCGGCTGATGGAGCAGGCGTTCAACACGCCGCCGATCCCCGATTTCGACACCGTGCCGGTGATGTACCAGGGCGCGAGCGACGACTTCCTCGGCCCTCGCGACGACGTGCCGCTGCCCGACGAGGCACACGGCATCGACTTCGAAGGCGAGTACGGCGTCGTCTGCGGCCCGGTGACCATGGGCGTGTCGCCCGAGGCCGCGCTCGGCTGCATCCGCCTCGTCTTGCAGCTGAACGACTGGAGCCTGCGCGCGCTGGGGCCCCACGAGATGAAGACCGGCTTCGGCTTCCTGCAGGCCAAGCCGTCGACCGCATTCGCGCCGGTCGCGGTGACGCCCGACGAGCTGGGCGATGCCTGGCAGCACGGCCGCGTCGCGATGCCGCTGCACGTGCAGTGGAACGGCGCGCGTTTCGGCGAACCGAACGGGCGCGAGATGAACTTCCACTTCGGCGAGCTCGTCGCGCATGCGGCGCGCACGCGGCGGCTTTCGGCGGGCACGATCGTCGGTTCGGGCACGGTGTCGAACGTCTCGCGCGCCGCCGGCTCGGCGTGCATTGCCGAACGCCGCGTGATCGAGAAGATCGACGAGGGGGCGATCCGCACCGGCTTCATGCGCTTCGCCGATCGCGTGCGCATGCAGGCGATGTTCGCCGACGGGCGCGAGGGTCCGTTCGGCGTGATCGAGCAGCGCGTCGTGCGCGGCTGAAGGCGGGGTCGACATGCGTGTGCTCGTCACCGGGGCCGGCGGCTTCATCGGCCGCGTGCTCGTCGCGCGGCTGCTCGACGCGGGGCTCGATGGCCGGCGCGTCGATCGGCTGGTCGGGGTCGACCTTTCGCTGGACGATCTGCCCGAGGATGCGCGGCTGCGTCCCGTCACCGGCTCGATCGCCGATGCCGAGGTCCTCGAGCAGGCGCTGCGCGAGCCGGTGGACGTGGTGTTCCACCTCGCCAGCGTGCCGGGCGGCGCGGCCGAAGCGGCACCCGACCTCGGCCGACGCGTCAACCTCGATGCGACCGCGCGGCTGCTCGCCTTGCTGCGCGAGCAAGGCGGCTGCCCGCGCCTGGTATTCACGAGCACCGTGGCGGTCTATGGCGATCCGCTGCCGGCGATCGTTGACGAGCAGACGCCGCCGCGACCGGCGATGAGCTACGGCGCGCACAAGCTCGCGGCCGAGGTGCTCGTCGCCGATGCGGCGCGGCGCGGCTGGGTCGACGCCTGTTCGCTGCGCCTGCCCGGCGTCGTCGCGCGGCCCGGCGACGGCGCAGGGCTGGTCTCGGCCTTCATGAGCCAACTGTTCTGGAGGCTCGCCGCCGGTGAGTCGATCGTGCTGCCGGTCAGCGCGGACGGCACGGCCTGGTGGATATCGGTCGGCGCCTGTGTCGACAACCTGCTGCACGCGGCCGCGATCGACACGGCGCGGCTCGATGCGCGGCGCGTCGTGCAGATGCCGGCGCTGCACCTGTCGATCGGCGCGGTGGTGGATGCGCTGGCCCGCCGCCACGGCGAGACGCGCCGCGTGCTCGTGCGGTACGAGCCGCAGCAGCAGGTGCAACGCCTGTTCGCGACCTTCCCACCGCTGCACACGCCGCAGGCCGAGGCGCTCGGCTTCTGTCACGACGGCACTGTCGACGTGCTGGTCCGTCGCGCGACCGCGGGCTGACGTGCCGCGGGGCCTCCTACGGTGCTGCGGCGCAGCTGAGCCATTGGTTTCCAGAGAGGCTGCGACGTGCGGGGTGTCGGAGCGAGCGGCAAGCCGATCGCCGTCCGCCCTAGACCGGAGCCTGAAGCTGCAACCCGACGATGCCCGCGACGACAAGCCCGATGCAGGCGATGCGAGCCAGCGTGGCCGGCTCTTGGAACAGCAGCATGCCCACGACTGCCGTTCCCGCAGCGCCAATGCCAGCCCAGACCGCGTAGGCGGTCCCCACCGGAATGACCTTGAGCGTGAGGCCCATGAGCCAAACGCTAAGGATGGCGGCGCCGACAGAGACGATCGAAGGGACCAGCCTCGTGTAGCCATCTGAGAGCTTCATGCTCACCGAGAACGCGATCTCGAGAAGCCCGGAGGCCAGGATAAGTAGCCAGGCCGAGGTTGTGCTGGTGATGGCGAGCATAGGCAACGAAGTTCAAGCAGAAGGGAGAGGACTCTGTCATCTCGGGTTCGGTGCGTCCAGAGCTCTCATTCGATACTCCTCACCATGAAGACGCTGAGCGTTGCGTTGCTGCTGCCAGGAATTCGGCGAGCGAAAGCTTCAGCACGTTTACGACCCGGTGCAACGTCGCCTTGGCTGTCACTGAAGCATCGGTGGACGAGTTGATCTGGAGAGGTCGCAACCGCGCCGTGATCACAGGAACGGACCCGCTACCGCGAACGACCGCATACCCAAGGCGGGAACGGCTGCTGCGGGTCGGGAGCCGCCTCTGACGTGTCGCTGGCAGTGGCGCCGGCGCGGTGAGTGCTCAGGCTGCCGCGACGGCCGCGCTCGCGCCGCCGGCAACGATCAGACTCGCGGCCCAGACCAAGTCGAGGTCGAGCCAGGCGCGTTCGAGCGCGCGCAGCCCGAGCCAGTGGTAGACGAGCAAGGCCGCGCCAAGCCCCGCGCCGAGCATCGCCGCCGTGTGCACTGCGGCGACGAGCGCGGCGCCACCCACAGCGCGCGCCGGTGCGAGCGCCGTCGCTGCGTCGGTCATGCAGATCCCGAGCGCGAACGGCAACAGCATCAGGCCCGCGCCATGCGCGGTTGCCATCAGGAACGACCAGAGCGCGACCTGGGTCGGCCGCACGCGCGCAAGAAACCGCGGGTGCCGACGGTTGACGAGGCGCCAGACTCCGAAGGCGACCACGAGCAGCCCGGCACCGATCCGGATCGGCCGCTGCCAGGCGAGCAGCGAGCCAATGGCGGCGAAAGGCAGCAGCACGACCGCCATCGCGGCCAGGTGGCCCAGGGCCAGCGGCGCCATCGTCATGACGACGGCCCAGCCGCGGCGCTCGGTCATCCCGTTGGCCACCGCGAGGGGCCAGCCCATCGCCGGGTTCAGGCCGTGGTAGGCGCCGATCGCCACCACCGCCAGCCACAGGGCCGTGCCCTCGTCCGCGGTCGTCAAGCCGACGGGTAGCAGAACGAGTCGGTCGAGCAGTCGCCGCCCTCCAGGCGAACCTGGTGCGCGCCGTAGCCGGGGTCGAACTGGACGAAGAACTCGCGGTCCAGCGTGATGCCGCCTGCGTCGCCCACGTTGCACATCACCTGCACGCCGGGAACGCCCTGCGGGTAGAACTGCGTGTCCCAGCGGCTGTAGAGCCCGTTCGTGAAGTAGACGCGCTTGCCGTCGCGGCTGATCTCGGTCATCTGCGGGCCGCCGCCGAAGGCGCGCCCTGTCGGATGCGGATCGTGGCGCGCGATGCCACCGATGCGCACGCTGCCCGAGAGCTTCGGGCTCATCGGGTCGCTCACGTCGTATTGGCGCAGCTCGCCGGTGCCCCAGCAGGCGACGTAGAGGAAACGGTCGTCGAGCGAGAGGTCGATGTCGCTGATCAGCGGGGGCGCGGCGCCGAAGCCCTGCAGCAGCGGCGGCAGCAACGACTTGTCGGCCGGCTCGGCCGGAATGGTCGCCGTCTTCCTGGCGTGAAACTTCCCGCCTTCGCGCCACCAGGTCCAGACCGACCCTTCAAGGTTGGTCGTGTCGACGACGACGCCGAGGAAGCCGTATTCCTTCGTCGGGTCGTGCGCCGGGCGCACCTCGAGCGCCATCTGGTGATTCGCGCCGAGATCGATCGTCTGCAGGTGCTTGCGGCCACGCAGATCCCAGAAGTGCAGCTGATGGCCGTACTTGTTGCCCAGCAGGTCGTCGGCGACGATGCCGTTCTCGAATTGCGGCGGCAGCCCCCACTCGCTCGAAACCATCCAGTCGCGCGGCAGGTTCCACCAGAAGTCGTAGTGCAGCTTCTGCGGGCCGCGGTCGATCTCCCACTTGCCGAGGATCTCGAAGCTCTCGCAGTCAAGGATGAAGACACCGGGCGGGCCGTCGGTGCCATCCTTGCCGCCGCCGCCGAGCGTGCTGATGTAGACGCCTTCGGGCCCGCAATGCACGGTGTGCGGGCGCGAGTAACCGGTCTTCTTGAATACCTCCTCCGGCTCGATCACCTTGGCGATCGTCGGCTTGCGCGGGTCGGGTTCGGTGTCGAGGATGTAAATGCGCGACGAACGGATGCCGGGGACGATCAGGTAGCGCCGGCGCAGGAAGGCGTGGCCCGACATCGGCGCCAACGCCGAGCTGCAGGCGTTCCAGCCGAAGTGGTGGAACTCGTCGCCCTTGTACGGCATGTCGAGCCGGTTCAGCACGCGGCCATAAGTTTTCGAGCCCGGGTCGAGATCGACGGTCGCGATCGCGTCGGGCCGGGCCGCGTCAGGCGACAGCAGCGCGGTGTAGCAGAACTTCTCGCGCGGTGCTTCCATCGCCAGCTTCGGGGACGCATGGAAGGTCGGGTCGGGTCGCATCGAGTCGAGCATGGCAAAAGCCTCCTCGAAAGGGGGAGGTCACTATTCGCCTGCCCCGGCGCGATGTCAAGCCAACGTTGCGAGCAAGGTGACGGTCGCGCGTTAGCCCGGAAGCACCGGGCAAATTGCCCGTTGCGCTCAGAACTTGTAGCGCAGCCCGAGCCCGAGCAGGTGCTCCTCGATCAGCGTGTCCGCGGCGTCCCTCGCCCAGGTCAGGTCCAGCGTGAGCTCGGCCGTGACGGCCTCGTTGAGGCGCCAGCCGAGGGCACCGCCAAGCAGCGGGCGCCAATCGCGCGCGGTCGCCTGGCCGCTGGCCGACGTTTCGAGGTACGCGGCGCCGGCACGGCCGGTCAGCTCGAAGTAGCGCCCGTAGCGCCCGCTCCACGCGGCAGCGATGACCAGCCCGCGCACGTGTGCGTCGGTGGCCGGGCCAAACCCGTCGGCGCCGAATCGCGCGCTGCCGAAGTCGACCCAGAAGGCCTCGACGGCCGGAACGCCGAAGCGATAGCCGCCGCCCACCTTGCCGCCGGTGGCGGTGTCCTCGCGGCAGCGGCAAGTGACGAAGCCGGGCTCCGACACATTCTGCGCGGCGCCCACCGAAGCGAACCCGTAGGCGCCGCGCGCGGGGTGCTCGCCTGCTTCCTGCGCAGCCACGCCGCCGGTGGCCAGCAACAACGCGGCGAGTGCCGCCATTTGCCGGACGATGCCGGTCTGTCCATCTTGCATACCGCTCTCCCTCTTCGTTAGGTTCGAAGCGGCGCATGTTAGCCGCGACCAGCGATGCATGCGTCCGAAAACGGCGCGACGGCCTCGCGAGGCGGGCCTAGGCTGGGGCCCTGTTCAATGCCTGCAGCGGGAGCACCCTCATGGCCTCGATCCACCAACGAATCTGCATCGCCGTGGCGCCCGAATACGCCTGGGCGGCATTGCGCGATGTCGGGGCACTGCACACCCGCCTCGTCCGGGGCTTCGTGATCGACTGCCATCTCGAAGGCGGCGCCCGTCTCGTGCGCTTCGCCAACGGCCTCGAGGTGCGCGAAGCGATCATCGACATCGACGACATGCGGCGGCGTGTGGCCTGGTCGGCCACCGGCGGGCGGCTGAGCCACCACAACGCATCGGCCCAGGTGCTCGACACCGGCGACGGCGGCTGCGAAGTGGCCTGGGTGGCCGACCTTCTGCCCGATGCGATGGAGCCGGCCATCGCGGCGATGATCGAGCAAGGGCTGGCCGCGATGCGCGCGACGCTCGAATCGCAGGCGCCGGCCGTGGCCGCCTCGGCCGAGGCGGATTGGCGGGGCGGTTGACCCGCCGCGCTACACCTCGCCCGCGCGCCTCAGCGTATCCATCACCGGCCGGTGCAGCAGCCCGCGCAGGCTCCACCAGCCGGCGGCCAGCGCGAGCCAGGCGCCGGCCAGCGCGCCGGCCAGCGGCACCCAGGGCTGGGCCGTCCACGGAAACTCGAAGGCATAGCGCGCCAGCGCGCCGCCCACGCCCGCCGCGGCCAGCGTGGCCAGCAGGCCGGCCAGCGCGCCCACGCCGAGCAACTCGGCGCGCTGCACCTGGCCGAGCAGCTTCGCGCCGGCACCGCAGGCGCGCATCACCGCGTACTCGCGTGCCCGCGCCTCGCGCGTGGCGCTGACGGCGGCGAACAGCACCGCCAGGCCCGTCGCCAGCGTGAACGCGAACAGGAACTCGACCGCGCGGATGACCTGGTCGAGCACCTGCTGCACCTGGCGCAGCGAAGCCGAGACGTCGATCGCGGTGATGTTCGGGAAGCGCGCGGTCAGCGTGTTGTCGAACGCCCCGGCGCCCTCGGGCGCGCGAAAGGCGGCCATGAAGCTCACCGGCAGGTCGGGCATCTCGGCCAGCGGGTACATGACGAAGAAGTTGGCCCGCATCGAGCCCCAGTCGACCTTGCGCACGCTGGTGATGCGCGATTCGCGCAGCGTGCCGCCGATGTCGAAACGCAGCGTGTCGCCCAGCTTCACGCCCAGCGTCTCGGCCACGCCCTGCTCGATGCTCAAGCCGTCGGCCTCGCCTTCGGTCCAGCGACCGGCCACGAGCTGGTTGTGGGGCGGCATGGCCGGCGCGTGGCTGAGGTTGAACTCGCGCTGGATCGTGCGGCGCGCGCGCTCGTCGTCGGCGAAGCGGTCGCCCGTGGGCTGGCCGTTGATCGCGACGAGGCGGCCGCGGATCATCGGGTACCAGTCGTAGCCGGCCGCCACGCCACCCTTGGCCAGCGCGGCGCGGAAGTCCGCCGCCTGGTCGGGCTGGATGTTGATGACGAAGCGGTTCGGCGCGTCCTTCGGCGTGGCCGCGCGCCAGCTGTCGATCAGGTCGGTGCGCAGCAGCACCAGCAATGCCAGCGCCATCAACCCGACCGCCAGCGACGAGACCTGCAGCACGCTGAAAGCCGGCCGCGCAGCGATCTGCCGCGTGGCCAGAATCAGCCAGCGCGGGGCGCGCGCCTCCGGCACCGCGCGGCGCAGCAGCCACACGGCCAGCCAGGCCAGCACGGCGAAGACCGCGATCGCCCCGGCGAAACCACCGACCGCGATCGCGCCCAGCATCGGGTCGCGGGCGACGCTGAGCAGCAGCGCGGCAAAGCTCGCGGCGCCGCCCAGCAACACGCCCAGCGAGGCCGGCCGCAGCTGGCCCACATCACGCCGGATCACGCGCAGCGGCGGCACCTTGGCCAGTTGCAGCACCGGCGGCAGGCCGAAGCCCAGCAGCAGCGTCAGCCCGACGCCGAGGCCGAACAACGCCGGCCAGGCGCTGGGCGCGGGCAGCCCCGCCGGCACCAGCGCGCCCAACAGCTTCACGAACAGCAGGTGCATCGCGAGCCCGGCGGCGACGCCGGCCCCGCTGGCCAGTACACCGAGGCCAACGAACTCGATCGCGAACGCGCCGGCGATGCGCCGCTGCGACAGGCCCAGCACGCGCAGCATCGCGCAGTCGTCGAGATGGCGCTGCGCGAAGTCGCGCGCGGCGATCGCCACCGCCACCGCCGCCAGCAGGGCCGCGAGCAGCGCCACGAGGTTGAGGAACTTCTCGGCCCGGTCCAGCGTCTGGCGCATCTCGGGCCGGCCCTGCTCGAGCGATTCGACGCGCATGCCGCGCAGGCCCTCGCTCTTGATCTTCGTGCCGGCCCATTGCGTGAACTCGCGCGCCGCCGCCTCGCGCCCGGCGGCTGCCGCCGCCGCGAGCCGGTAGGTCACGCGGCTGGCGGGCTGCACCAGGCCGGTGGCGGCGAGGTCGGCCTCGTTGAGCATCACGCGCGGCGCGAAGTTGAGGAAGCCCGCGCCGCGGTCGGGCTCGATCACGATGATGCGGGCCAGCTTCAGCCGCGCATCCCCGAGCAGCAGTGTTTCGCCCAGCTTCAGGCCGAGGCCATCGAGCACCGCCGCGTCGGCCCACGCCTCACCCGGCGCCGGGCCCGAGACGATCTGCACCTCGCCGGCCCCCTCGTCGACGGTGAGGCTGCCCCGCAGCGGATAGCCGGCGGTGACCGATTTCACCGCCACCAGCCGGCTCGCGCCGCCGCGCTCGTCCGGCGCCCGCGCCATGCTCGGGAAGGCCGCGGTGCGCACGGTCGCGAGCCCCGCCGCGCGGGCCTGGGCCTCGAACGCGGGCGGCACCGGGTGGTCGCTGCTGATCACCGTGTCGCCGCCCAGCAGCCGCGCTGCATCCCGCGTCAGGCCGGCCTGCAGCCGATCGGCGAAGAAGCCGACGGCCGTCAGCGCCGCGACCGCCAGCAACACCGCCACCAGCACCAGCCGCAACTCGCCGGCGCGGAAATCGCGCAGTGCCTGCTGCGCCGCCAGACGCCAGATGGAGGGTTCGGTCTCCGAGGGTTGCTGCCGAATCGCGTTCATGGGCGAACGGTACACGCATCCGGAAAGGCCATCAGTCAGGGGTCCGGGGTGACGGGCCGCGCCTGGTCAGCCACTCGAGGGCGCGCTCGCGCTCCGCCTCATCGATCGCCAACGGGCCCGCCGCCGAGGCCGGCGCGGTCGATGGGGCCGGCGGCAGCGTCATCCCGGGCCGCGGCGACGGGCCCCGCCTGTCCAGCCATTCGAGGGCGCGTTCGCGTTCCGTCTGGTTCACCGGCATCTGGCGGGCCGCCGTAGCCAGGCTGATTGGCGAGCTGGCGGCCGTGCGGCCGCGCGTGGCCGCGTTGGTGCTTGCGGCGCCGGGCGCTGTCGGCGGCGCGGCGGCTGATTCCGATTCAACGGGTGCGGGCGCAGGCTGCGTGGCGGCCACCGGCGCAGGCGCAGGCGCAGGCGCCGGTGGCAGTGCCCGTGCCGGCGCGGCCGTCGGCACGGGCAACAAGGGCACGGCGCTCGCCGCCGCCGCGGGCGCCGCCAATGCCGCGTCCGCGCTGCGTTCACCGGCGGGCCACGGCTGCAACGACCACCACACTGCACCGAGCAACGGCGTACCGACGGCGGCCGCCGTGATCCATTCACGCACCCTCCCGGCGCGGCGGGCCGGGGCGCGCGCCGCCGCCGAACGCGGCCGTACAGCAGGCTCGGGCTCGGCGTGCGGCGAACTGGCGCGGGCCGGCATGGCGATGCGGGTGAGCGGCGTGGCCAGATCGGACGATGGCGGCGCGCCATCCGCAGCCAGCACCCAGCCTCGCTTCAACGACGCCGACAACGCAGCGTCCGCCAGCGCCTCCTTCGTCAGTGCGATCAATACCCGATGCGGCCTTTGCACCGGCGCGTCCGCATCGTGCGCCTCGAGCAACCGCCGATTCAGGGTGTGCGCCTGCTCCAGGTGCCAGGGCGTCCAGCTGCGCTCCAGTGGCGCTTCCGGGCCTGGCAGGTAGCGGCGCAGCATCGCGGCCAGGCTGAACACATCGCAGCGCCAATCGAGCTGCAGGGTCGGCGCCAGATCACCCTCGCGGCCGGCTTCGAGCGCACTGAGCAGGCGCGGCGATTGGTACGCGTACTCGACCTGGCCCGCGATCGGCAGCGGCTGGCTCAAGCCCTCGCCGGGGAACAGCGAGAACGCGAAGTCGATCAACGCCAACTGCTCGAAGCACGGCGTCATCACCGCGCCCGGCACGGCGGGGTCGAAATCCGCCGGGCCAACGGGAATGCAGATGTTGTCGGCTTTCAGGTCGAGGTGAACCAGGCCCAGTTCGTGAATGGCGTCCAGCGCCATCAGGCAGTGGCGTGCCAGGGCCCACCAGTGCGCGCAATCCTCGAACACGTGCCGAAGTGGCGTGCCGTCTCGTTGCACTGGCAGCAAGGTCACCCAGTGGTCGACCGTCACGCCCGCATCGTAGGTCCGCAACAGCTCCAGCCGGCCCTCCTCGCCGCGATCGAACGGCTCCACACGGGGCGCCGGCGCGATGCCGAGACCGACCAGGCGCGTGAGGATGCGTTCCTCGCGCTCCGTCCAGTGGCGCAAGTCGCCCGCGTCCGTGGCCAGGAAGCGCTTGCTGTAGCGCCGCCTTTCCCCCGGCCTGGACTCCTCGCGAAAGACCTCCACATGGTGGCCTGTGACCATGCGCAGGCGGCCTCGGCCGAAGACGAGGTCGATGTCGGAGCGGTTCATCAATCGGTTCCTTGATCGCTTGGCACCGGCCCCAAGCACTTCGCAGCGCCGGGACAACGGCGTATCTTGCCGCGCAGGCAGCCGGCCCCAGGCGTCGCTCAGGTATTGGCCCCCAGGAACGCCGCTTGCTCAGGGCATCGGTCGGCCTTCGTGGCTCGAATGCACGTACTTGTCTCACAAGTTGGAGATCGAAGTGGTCAGCAAAAGCACGATTTGTCTCTGGTACGACGGCACCGCCCTGGAGGCCGCGCAGTTCTACGCCGAGACGTTTCCGGACAGTTCGGTGGGAACGATTCTTCGCGCGCCCGGCGACTATCCGGCCGGCAAGCAAGGCGATGTCCTGACGGTCGAATTCACCGTGGCCGGCATCCCCTGTCTCGGGCTGAATGGCGGCCCGGGGTTCAAGCACAGCGAGGCCTTTTCGTTCCAGGTGGCGACCGACGACCAGGCCGAAACCGACCGCTTGTGGAACGCGATCATCCGGAACGGCGGCCAGGAAAGCGCCTGCGGCTGGTGCAAGGACAAGTGGGGGCTGTCGTGGCAGATCACGCCGCGCGCTCTCACCGCCGCGATCGCCGACCCCGATCGCGCGGCGGCCAAGCGCGCCTTCGAGGCGATGATGGAGATGGGCAAGATCGACATCGCTGCCATCGAAGCGGCCCGGCGCGGCTGAGGCTCGGGCAGGCGCACCCGCCGGGCTTGAGCGCTTCGATGCGGCGTGGGACGATCCCGCGGATGAGCAGCCGCCCACCCGCCCCCCATCACCTGCGCGACCTCGCCCGGCTGCGCCGGGTTCGCGACCGGATCGATCGCGAGTACGCGCAGCCCCTGGACGTCGAGGCCCTCGCCCGCGGCGTGCACATGTCGGCAGGACACCTGAGCCGCCAGTTCCGGCTGGCCTACGGCGAATCGGTCTACGCCTACCTGATGACGCGGCGCATCGAGCGCGCGATGGCGCTGCTGCGCCGCGGCGACCTGAGCGTCACCGAGGTCTGCTTCACCGTCGGCTGCTCGTCGCTGGGCACCTTCAGCACCCGCTTCACCGAGCTGGTCGGCGTGCCGCCCAGCGTCTACCGACGCGAGTCGGCGGGCGAGACGGCGGGCATGCCCTCGTGCGTGGCGAAACAGGTCACGCGACCGATCAGGAATCGAGAAGCGCCGGTCGCCGACCCGCCCCTAGACTGGCCGCCACCCCAACCCCACGGATGAACACCATGGACATCACCATCCACCACGCCTTCCTGCCGCAAACCGACCCGGATGCCGCGCTGGGCTTCTACCGCGACACGCTCGGCTTCGAGGTGCGCAACGACGTCGGCTACAACGGCATGCGCTGGATCACCGTCGGCCCGGCCGGCCAGGCCGGCCCGTCCATCGTGCTGTACCCGCCGGCCGCCAGCCCCGGCGTCACCGATGACGAGCGCCGAACGATCGCCGAGATGATGGCCAAGGGGACCTACGCCACCATCATCCTGTCCACCGCCGACCTCGAGAGCACCTTCGCGCGGCTGCAGGCCTGCGACGCCGAGATCGTCGAGGAGCCGACCGACCAGCCCTACGGCGTGCGCGACTGCGCCGTGCGCGACCCCGCGGGCAACCTGATCCGCATCCAGCAACGCCGCTGAGCATGGCCACGAGGAAAGGCACGTCCCCGCCCGCACTGCACGCCGCCGACAGCCACGACCTGATCCGCGTGCAGGGCGCGCGCGTGAACAACCTCAGGGACGTCAGCCTCGCGATCCCGAAGCGCCGCCTGACCGTGTTCACCGGCGTCTCGGGCTCGGGCAAGAGCTCGCTGGTGTTCGACACGATCGCCGCCGAATCGCAGCGGATGATCAACGAGACCTACAGCGCCTTCGTGCAAGGCTTCATGCCGGCGCTGGCGCGGCCCGAGGTCGACGTGCTCGACGGCCTGACGACCGCGATCATCGTCGACCAGGAGCGCCTGGGCGCCAACGCCCGCTCCACCGTCGGCACCGTGACCGATGCGAACGCGATGCTGCGCATCCTGTTCAGCCGGCTGGGCCGGCCGCACATCGGCCCGCCCAGCGCCTTCGCCTTCAACGTCCCGTCCGTCCGGGCGGCCGGTGCGATCACGGTCGAGCGCGGCGAGGGCAAGACCCAGACGGTGAAGAAGACCTTCACCCGCACCGGCGGCATGTGCCCGCGCTGCGAGGGCATGGGCTCGGTCACCGACTTCGACCTGCCCGCGCTGTACGACGACAGCAAGTCGCTCAACGAAGGCGCGCTGACGATCCCCGGCTACAGCATGGACGGCTGGTACGGCCGCATCTTCCGCGGCTGCGGCTTCTTCGACCCCGACAAGCCGATCCGCAAGTTCACCAAGCGCGAGCTGCACGACCTGCTCCACAAGGAGCCGACCAAGATCAAGGTTGACGGCATCAACCTGACCTACGAGGGCCTGATCCCGAAGATCCAGGCGTCGATGCTGGCCAAGGACATCGACGCGCTGCAGCCGCACATCCGCGCGTTCGTCGAGCGCGCGGTCACCTTCACGACCTGCCCCGAGTGCGGCGGCACCCGGCTCGGCCCCGAGGCCCGCTCGTCGAAGATCGAGGGCAAGAGCATCGCCGATGCCTGCGCGATGCAGATCAGCGACCTGGCCGAGTGGGTGCGCGGCCTCGGAGAACCCTCGGTCGCACCGCTGCTGGCCGCGCTGCAGCAGTCGCTCGACGCGTTCGCCGAGATCGGCCTGGGCTACCTCTCGCTGGCCCGTCCGACGGGCACGCTGTCGGGTGGCGAGGCGCAGCGCGTCAAGATGATCCGCCACCTCGGGTCCTCGCTGACCGACGTGACCTATGTCTTCGACGAGCCGACGATCGGCCTGCACCCCCACGACATCGGGCGGATGAACGAGTTGCTGCTGCGCCTGCGCGACAAGGGCAACACCGTGCTCGTCGTCGAGCACAAACCGCAGACGATCGCGATCGCCGACCACGTGGTCGACCTCGGGCCGGGCGCCGGCACGGCGGGCGGCACCGTCTGCTTCGAGGGCAGCGTCGACGGCCTGCGGGCCAGCGGCACCCTCACGGGCCGCCATCTCGACGACCGGGCCGCTGTGAAGAAGACGGTGCGAAAGCCCGGTGGCCGGCTGCCCATCCGCGGCGCGGCGCTGCACAACCTGCGCAACGTCGATGTCGACATCCCGCTCGGCGTGCTGGTGGTCGTCACCGGGGTCGCCGGCTCCGGCAAGAGCTCGCTGATCCACGGCTGCCTCCCCGCCACGGCGGGGGTGGTGGCGATCGACCAGGTCGCCATCCGCGGCTCGCGGCGCAGCAACCCGGCCACCTACACCGGCCTGCTCGACCCGATCCGCAACGCGTTCGCGAAGGCCAACGGCGTGAAGCCGGCGCTGTTCAGCGCCAACTCCGAGGGCGCCTGCCCCAGCTGCAACGGCGCCGGCGTCATCTACACCGACCTGGGCCCGATGGCCAGCGTCGCCACGGCCTGCGAGGAGTGCGGGGGCAAGCGCTTCCAGGCCTCGGTGCTGGCGTATCGCCTCGGCGGGCGCGACATCAGCGAGGTGCTCGAAATGCCGGTGGCCGAGGCCCAGGCCTTCTTCGGCGCCGGCCCGGCACGCACGCCGGCCGCCCACACCATCCTCGGGCGGCTGGCCGACGTGGGCCTGGGCTACCTCAGCCTCGGGCAGCCGCTGACCACGCTGTCCGGCGGCGAGCGGCAGCGCCTGAAGCTGGCCACCCAGATGGCCGAGAAGGGCGACATCTACGTGCTCGACGAGCCGACCACCGGCCTGCACCTGGCCGACGTCGCGCAGCTGCTCGGCCTGCTCGACCGGCTCGTCGATGCCGGCAAGTCGGTCATCGTCATCGAGCACCATCCGGCGGTCATGGCGCATGCCGACTGGATCATCGACCTCGGCCCCGGCGCCGGCCACGACGGCGGCCGGATCGTCTTCGAGGGCACGCCGGCCGAGCTCGTCGCCGCCTGCGCCACCCTCACCGGCGAGCACCTCGCGGCCTACGTCGGCCGCTGAGCGGGGCCTTCGCCGGGGCCACAAGCCCCGGTCGATTGAACGCAGCGTGCAGTCCCGCCGAAACCCGCGGCGCCGGCGCGGTGCTTCAATCGTCGGCATGGACACCACCGCCACCTCCCCTGCCCTGCCCGCCCTGTACCTCTCGCACGGCTCGCCGATGACGGCGCTCGATGCGGGTGATGCCGGCACCTTCTGGCGGCAGCTCGGCCCGGCAATCACGCGTGCCTTCGGCCGCCCGCAGGCCGTGCTCGCCGTCTCGGCCCACTCCCTGACGCGCGAGCCGGTGCTGCTGGCGGCGCCGCGGCACGAGGCGGTGTACGACTTCTCGGGCTTCCCCGACGCGCTGTACCAACTGCGCTACGACGCCCCCGGCGCACCGGCGCTGGCCGAGCGCGTGGCCGCGCTGCTGCGCGCGGCCGACCTGCCGGTGCATGTGGTGGCCGAGGGTGGCCTGGACCACGGCATCTGGACCCCGCTGCGTTCGATGTTCCCCGAGGCCGACATCCCCGTGCTGCCGCTGGCGTGGCCGCCGATGTGGGCGCCCGACAGGCTCTACGCGCTCGGCCGCGCGCTGGCGCCGCTGGCCGCCGAGGGCGTGCTCATCATGGGCAGCGGCGCGATCACCCACAACCTGCGGCTGTTCATGAGCGGGCGCGGGCCGGTCGACGCGCCCGAGCACACCGAAAGCGCGGCCTTCCGCGGCTGGGTGAACGAGCACGCGGCCGTGGCCGACTGGCCCGCGCTGTTCGACTACCGCGCCCGGGCTCCGCACGCCGCGCACATGCACCCGACCGACGAGCACTGGCGCCCGTTCTACGTCGCCGCCGGTGCCGGCGGCGGCACGCCCGGGGTGCGCCTGCACGCCAGCGTGACCTACGGCCACCTCGGCATGGATGCCTACGCCTTCGGGCCGCAAGCGGCGCAACTCGCCGGGGCACTGGGCAAACACTGAGCGGCTCCCCGCGGCGGCCGGGGCATGATGCGCGCCATTTGACGACCACCGCGCCCGGCCGGCACGACCGGCTTCCGGCGCACGAAGGGCCCATCTTGTCCACCCTCAAGACCCGCCTCGCGCACATTCCCGAAGGCGCCGCCGCGCTGTTCTTCGTCCAGATGTTTTCCACGCTGGGCTTCGCGGTGCTGTATTCGACGCTGGTCCTCTATGCCACCAAGCACCTGCACTTCCCGACCAAGGACGCGGCCGCGGTGATGGGGGTGTTCGGCGCCTTCAACTACGGGCTGCACCTGTTCGGGGGCTGGTTGGGCGGGCGGTTCCTGAGCAACCGCAACCTCTTCGTCGGCGGCATGGTGCTGCAGGTGATCGGCTGCGCCAGCATCGCCACCGGCACGCTGGCCGGGCTGTACTGGGGGCTGGCGCTGTTCCTGACCGGCAGCGGGCTGAACGTCACCTGCCTGAACATGATGCTGACGCAGCGCTTCACGCCGGAGGATCCGCGCCGCGAAGGCGCGTTCCTCTGGAACTACGCCGGCATGAACGTCGGCTTCTTCGTCGGCTTCACGGTCGCGGGCCACTTCCAGCTGACCGAGCGCTACACGCCGCTGTTCCTCTTCGCGACGCTGGGCAACGTGGCGGCGATCGCGCTGGCGCTGGCGAACTGGAAGACCCTGGCCGACCGGGCCACCCCGCTGCTGCAGGCGACGCCCGCCGCCTTCCGCTGGCGCTTCGCGGTGGGCGTGGCGATCCTCGTCGGTGTGGTGCCGATCGTGTGGTGGGGGTTGCTGACGCCGGGCGAGACCGGCACGCTGGTCAAGTGGATCTGCGCCGGCATCTTCCTCGCGCTCGTGTGGCTCACGGTGAAGCACCCCGACGCGCGCGAGCGCAACAACATGTGGGCCTACCTGATCCTCTCGCTCGGCTCGCTGGTGTTCTGGGCGCTGTACCAGATGGCGCCCAACGGGCTGCAGACCTTCGCCGACAACAACGTCGACCGCATCGTCTGGGGCATCGAGGTCGCGCCGCAGTGGATCCAGAACATCAACACCCTTGTGATCGTCGTCGGCGGGCCGCTGATGTCGGCGCTGTTCGTCAGCCTGCGCGCACGCGGCTGGCGCATCGACATCCCCCAGCAGTTCGCCGTCTCGCTGCTGCTGATGGGCCTGGGCTTCCTGTTGCTGCCGGCCGGCATCGCGCTGGCCGATGCGCGCGGCATGGTCGCCTTCGGCTGGCTGTTCTGGAGCTACGTGCTGCAATCGGTGGGCGAGCTGCTGATCTCGCCGATCGGCTACGCGATGATCGGCAAGCTCGCGCCGCGCCAGCACCAGGGCGTGATGATGGGCGCATGGATGCTGGTGACGGGCCTCGCCTCGCTGTTCGCCGGCGACTTCTCGGGCATGCTGCCCGAGCCGGCCGGCAGCACACCGGTGGCGACCAACCCGGTCTATGGCCACCTCTTCGCCGAGCTCGGCTGGGGCAGCGTCGCCGTCGGCGTCACGCTCGTGCTGCTGATCCCGGTGTTGCGCCGCCTCATCCGCGACCAGGACACGCCGGCGATCGACGAGCTGGTGCCGGCGGTTGCGCCGCGGTGACGGCGCACGGACGGGCCACCCTCATCCGGCAGGCTCGGCGGCCACGTCACGGTGCCGCGCGGGCCGCAGCGTCGACGACAGTGCCGCGCTCAGCAGCACCAGCGGCAGGCCGATGGCGAAAGTCCAGCGGATGCCCCAGTGCTCGGCGACAAAGCCGAGCAGCGGCGGCGCCAGCAGGAAGCTGACGAACGAGATCTGCGCCAGCGCGGCCACGTTGGTGGCGGCAGGCCGGTCGGTGCGTCGTGCCGCCGCTGACATCGCGAGCGGAAACATCACGCTGGTGCCGACCCCCATCAACGCAAAGCCGAGCAGCGCGAGCGGCGCGGCCGGTGCGACGCTGACCAGCAGCGTGCCCAGGCCCAGCACGCCGAGCAGCGTGCGCGCGATTGCCGACGGGCTGTGGCGCTCGACGAAGCGGTCCGCCACGTAACGTGTGCCGCCCTGGATGAACGCGATGCAGGTCACGGCCATCGCACCGAAGAACGGCGCGGCGCCGAGCGCATCACGCATGTAGATGGCCGACCAGTCGATGCCCGCGCC
The DNA here is from genome assembly GCF_035254525.1 of Ideonella sp. GTDB lineage: Bacteria > Pseudomonadota > Gammaproteobacteria > Burkholderiales > Burkholderiaceae_C > Ideonella. The sequence continues at coordinate 32,333 of NZ_DATFAN010000150.1, forward strand.
TTCGAGCACCAGCCCCGAGAGCGAGAACAGCACCAGGCCCATGATCGCCAAGGTCGGCCGCGCAAAGTGATGCGCCGGCTCCTCGCTGCTGCCGCTGCGCTGCGGCGCGCCGTCGAAGCGGCCGAGCAGCAGCAGCACGAGCAGGCCGGTGAGCGGCACGACGGCTGCCAGTTGCCACTGCGGCGGGATCGCCAGCCGGGCCGCCAGCGCGCCCAACAGGCCGGCGCCGAAGAAGCCGAAGCTCCAGAACGCATGCGCCCGGTTCATGATGCGTCGCCCACGCTGGTGCTCGACGCGGTCCGCCTCCAGGTTGACGACCAGCTCGATCGCCCCGATGCACAACCCGGCCGGCAGCAGGCACAGGAACAGCGACAGCGGCCCGCGCGCGTGCGCGGCCAGCGCGTAGAACACCGGCAGCAGCGGCATCAGCACGAGCAGCGTGCGGCGGTGCCCGATGCACTCGACCGGCCGCCCGGCGAAGCTCAGCGAGACCAGCGTTCCGCAGGCTGCGCCGATCAGGCCGAGGCCGAGCTCGCCCTCGGTCACCGCCATCGAACGCTGCAGCTCCGCCAGGCGCGGGTAGAAGCCGCCGAGCGAAAAGGCATACAGGAAGAACGCCGCGAAAACCTGGCGGTGTGCGGGCAGCGGCAGGCCGAAGCGACGGACGTGGTGGAGGGGCATGGGGTGACGAAGGACAGGACGCGCGATCCTGCCATGACCGGCGCTCGACGACGTGGCATGGCGCGATGCCCGCTTTTCCGCAGGAGGCGGGGGCGCTGCCAGGCCACCGGCAGAGCCCGTCCGCCGGGCTGCGGCATCATCGGACACCATGTCGACCGCCACTGTCCGCACCGTGCTGCCGCTGTCCCTGGTCACCGGCACCAGCATGCTGGCGATGGACCTCTACCTGCCTGCCGTGCCGGTGCTGCAGGCCCAGCTGGGCATCGGCGTTGCGGCGGCACAGGCCACCGTGGCCATCTTCCTGGCCGGGCTCGCGGCGTCGCAGCTGGTGTGGGGAGAGGCGCTGAACCGGCTGGGGCCGCGACGTTGCCTGCAATGGGGCGTCGGTGCGCTGGTGCTGGCGAGCGTCGTGTGCGCGTTGGCGCCGGGCATCAAGACGCTGCTGGTGATGCGGCTCGTGCAAGGCATTGCCGCCGGCGCGGCGACGGTGATCGCCCCCAGCGTCGTGCGCGCGACGCTCAGCGACACCGACCTGGTCAGGGGCATCGCCGCGATCTCGATGGTCGAAGCCGTCGTGCCGGCGGCCGGGCCGGCGCTGGGCGCACTGCTGCTGCAGCTGATCGACTGGCGCGGCCTGTTTTGGATCGTCGCCGGCATCGCGCTCGCGGTGCTGCCCTTCGTCGTGCGTGTCGCGCCGGCGCGGCTGCCAGGGCTGGACCAAAGCGCGCGAAGCGGCTGGCGCGACATCCTGCGCAACCGCCGCTTCATGCGCCTTGCGCTGTCCCATGCGCTGTGTGTCGGTGCGCTGCTGATGTTCGTGGCCAGCGCGCCGCAGCTGATGGCCAACGCCCTGCACCTGCCGCCCTCGGCCTTCGCGGCGCTGCAGGTGGTCGGCGTCGGCGCCTTCATCGTCATGGCCAGCCAGTCGGGGCGCATCGCCCGGCGGCTGGGCAACGGCGGCGCGGTCCACCTGGGCGCCTGGATCCAGCTCGGGCTGTGCAGCACCTTGCTCGCCGGTGCCGCAGCGACCACGCTGCCGTATGCGGCCATCGCGGTGTTCTGGGCCGGCTTCTGCGGAGCATTGGCCGTGCGCGGGCCGCCGGCCTTTGGCGACGCGCTCACGCTGCCGCCGGAGCAATTGGGCCGTGCCTCGGCGCTGCTCGTGCTGGCGCTGCTGTGCATCGGCTCGCTGGGCACACAGCTGGTGGCGCCGTTCATGGCCGGCGACTCGATCGTGCCGCTGGCAGCGGCGATGCTGGCGATGCTGCTCGCCAGCATCGTCCTGGTGCTGCCCTACCCGCCGCGGCCCGCGACGCCCGGCATGCTGCCAGCCGCCAGACACGCCGAACGTTGAGCGGCGCAAGCGGCCGCAGTCGCGTCAGCCGTCGCCAAGCCGCTTGGCCATGCGCGCGGGCAAGCGCCTTTCCACGAAGAGCTCTCGGACTTCCGCAAGGCTCAGGTACCGGCCGGCCTTGCCTTGCTTGCCCATCACCTGAAGCAGGATCGGCCACTCGCCGTCCATCAGTCGCCTGTCGATTTGGCGCCTGCGTCCTGCTGCTCGCTCAAAGTTGGCGTCCATCATTCGCTTCAGGTCGTCCAAGCTCAATCCGCGCTCGGCCCGGCCATCGGCATCCAGCTGGTCGCCGGCAAACTCGTCGAGCCGGTCCAACTCGGCCCGCTTGATCGTCGCTTTCTCATCCAGCATTCGGGAGCCCGCCCCCTTCTTGTCCAAGGGGCCGCCCCTCAGTTCATTGAGCCGCAGCCCGCCCAGCGCATTGCGGGTCAACTGCAGGGGGCTCAACCCGTTGGCCATGAGCGCGATCGCGCGGATCGCGGCCGCAGGCAGGTCGGGTGCTCCGTCGCCAGCCTTGGCCACGCCCACAATGGTCTTGGTCACCTCACCAATGGATGCCTTGTCGTCAGGCAACAGACCTTGAGCCACCAGGGCCCGCAGGAACGGGCACGGGTTGTTCGGGGAAACGTCGTTTTCGGTCTTTGGGGCTCTTGGCATTCAACCTCCGGCATTGGCGAGTCGCCGCCATCGTAGCCGTTGGATGAATCTGCTCAGCAGGTCACGAGATCGGTGTGCGCGAAGCCCTTCGTGTAGTCGAGCACGGAGAAGACTTCCGGCACGACGCGGAACAGCGCGATCTCCTCCGGTGCGGGCATCTTCATCTGTGCCGTCGCGGCGGACGCATCCGGGTACTTCAGCGGCATCATCCGCAGCACTTTCTGCGCCTCGGCGCGGTCGGTGACGCGGTGGGCGCGGGCCGCCATCGACAGGCCGGTGATCGACATGATGTCGGGCGTGTCATGGTCGATCGTGATCGACACGCGATCGTCGCGCGCGAGGTTCCTGGCCTTCTGGCTCTCCAGCCCGCAGAGGAACCACAGCGTCAGGCCCTCGTTCACGTAGCCCACCGTGGTGGCCTGCGGCCAGCCGTCCGGTCGCAGCGTCGCGATGGTCATGATCCGGTGGCCATCGAGCAGGGCCAGGATCTTCCGCTTCATCGAGTCGTCCATGAGCATCTCCGCAGCCACCCATCGGCTGAACGGGCAGCTTGTCGCTGCACGGCGCCGCGCACATTGATTGCCATCAACGCGACCACAGGGGCTGGCAGCTGCCACGGGCCTGTCACCAATGTTTCAACGCGGCGTCAAACCGGCCGCCTAGGCTCTCGCTCGCTTCGCCGCCATCCGTGCGACGAACCCATCCACCACAGGAGCGAGATCGATGAAGTTCAACACCGTGGCGCTTGCCGCCATGCTGACGCTGGGCCTGGGCGCCCAGGCCGCCACCGGCCCGAGCAGCAGCCAGAGCCCTTACCTCGTGCCCACCGCCGAGGGCGTGCAGACGACCTCGGTGCTGACCGTGGGCGACGCCGCCGACAACGGCTACACGATGGTCGGCATTCCCGACGGCATGGGCGCCTACGACAACGGCGACGGCACCCTCACCGTCACGATGAACCACGAGCTGGGCAACACCGCGGGCACGGTTCGCGCGCACGGCAGCACGGGCGCGTTCGTCTCCAAGTGGGTCGTGCGCAAGAGCGACCTGAAGGTGCTCTCCGGCCAGGACATGGTGCAGTCGGCCACCGACGTCTACACCTGGGACACGGTGAGCAACGGCTGGGTCGCCGGCACCACCGCCTTCAACCGCCTGTGCTCGGGCGACATGGCCGAGCCGAGCGCGTACTGGAACCCGAAGAGCAAGAAGGGCGTCAAGGGCGCTCGCATCCACATGAACGGCGAGGAAGCCGGCGCCGAAGGCCGCGCCTTCGCCTGGGTGATGGGCGAAGGCGGCGCGCCGAACACGGCCTGGGAGCTGCCCGCGCTGGGCCGCTTCTCGTGGGAGAACGCGGTCGCCAACCGGGCCAAGCAGGACAAGACCATCGTCGTCGGCACCGACGACTCGTCGGTCGAAGGCCAGATCTACGTCTATGTCGGGCAGAAGCAGGCCAGCGGCAACGTGATCCAGAAGGCCGGCCTGCACGGCGGCAAGCTGTACGCGATCAAGGTCACCGGCAACCAGAACGAGGACACCAGCGACCTGCCCTTCGGCCCCTCCGCCGATGGCCACTTCACGCTGGTCGACGTGACGCCCACGACCTACGGCGCCGGCAGCGGCGTGGCCCTGAACAGCGCCACCGTGGCCGCGGGCGGCAGCAGCTTCCTGCGCCCGGAGGATTCGGCCTGGGACTGGAAGCACCCGAACGTGCTGTACGTGGCGACCACCTCGAGCACCACCGGCCGCTCGCGCATCTGGCAGTTCGACTTCAGCGACATCGCCCACCCCGAGCTGGGCGGCACGGTCAAGGTCGCCGGTGACGGCGGCGCCAACGGCTCTGTGTTCCAGATGGCCGACAACCTGACGGTCGACAAGAAGAGCGGCCAGGTGGTGTTCCAGGAAGACGTCGGCAACAGCGCCCGCCTGGGCAAGGTCTGGGGCCTGGACCCGGCCAGCGGCGCGGTCCGGGAGCTGGCCGCGCACGACGCCGACCGTTTCCTCACCGGGGGCGCGCGCTTCCTGACCCAGGACGAGGAGTCGTCGGCCATCATCGACGTGAGCGACCTGCTCAAGGGCGTCGCGGCCTACGATCTCAAGGCCTATCGCTACTACCTGCTGACCACCCAGGCGCACTACGCCATCGCGGGCGAGCTGGTCGAAGGCGGCCAGCTGCAGCTGATGGCCGTGCCGGCCGCCCTGGTCAAGTAGGCGCCTGCCATCCGCTGCCGAGGCGCTCGTTCAGCCGACCGCGGCTTCCGCGGCGCGGCTGGGCGTTGAAGCCGCGGCCAGCATCGGCGCGGCCGCCTCGGCCGGGCGCGGCGTCAGGTCGATCTCGAAGCGGAACCGGTTGCCGTGGCCGGCGACGCTGTGCGCCTCGATGTCGCCGCCCATCAGCCGCACAAGCTGGCGGCAGATCGCCAGGCCCAGGCCGGTGCCCTGGCTGCGGTGCTGCGCATCGCCGACCTGCTCGAAGGGGTGGAACAGCCGCGCGATCTGAGCCGCGCTGAGCGGCTCGCCGGCATCGGCCACCTCGAAAGCCAGCCGCGTCGGCGACGGCGCCGTGACCCGCAGCGCCACCTCGCCCTGCGCGCTGAACTTGACGGCGTTGTCCAGCAGGTTCAGCAGCACCTGGCGCAGCCGGCGTTCGTCGGCGCAAATCATGGCCGGCACGTCCGGCGCGATCTCGGCGACCAGGTTCAGCGCGGGCTTCATCCGCGCCCGCACGTCGATGATGTCGAACACCACGCGCGCGGAGTCACGCAGCTTGAACTCGTGCGGGCACAGCTCGAAGCGGCCGGATTCGATCTTGGCCAGGTCCAGGATGTCGCCGATCAGCGCGAGCAGGTGCTCGCCGCTGTGGCGGATGGTGTCGACGCTGCGCCGCTGCGCGTTGGTCAGGGCCGGGTCGGCCTGCAGCAGTTGCGCGAAGCCGAGGATGCCGGCCAGCGGCGTGCGCAGGTCATGGCTGATCGTCGCGAGGAAGCGGCTCTTGGCCTGGCTGGCGCGCTCGGCGCGCTGGCGCGCCGCCTCGATCTGGTGGCCCGCCTCGCGCAGCGCATCGTCGGCCTGGGCGCGCCCGCGGGCGTAGCGGATCGCGCGGGCCAGCGACGCGGCGTCGACCTGGCCCTTGATGAGGTAGTCCTGCGCGCCGGCGCCCAGCGCCTGCACCGCCACGTCCTCGTCACTCAGGCCGCTGAGCACGATCAGCGTCGGCGTGCGCGGCGCCTGGCTGAGCAGGTCCTGGACGGTGTCGATGCCCGAGCTGCCGGGCAGCCCGAGGTCGAGCAGCACGATCTCGGCGCCGCTGCCGCGCAGTACCTCGATGCCGGCGCGCAGATCCTGCACCCAGTGCAGGCGGTAACCCGGGCCGTCGAGCGGCACGGCGGCGAGCATCTCGCGGATCAGCCGCGCGTCGGCCGGGTTGTCCTCGATCAGCAGGATCGTGCGCTCGGCGCTGTCGCCGCTGTCGACGGTACGGGCGGTATTCATGGCGAGGCCCTTCGTGGCGAGCCCCGCGCGGGGCTCAGGTGGGTGGCAGGGTGACGACGGTGAGCCAGAACTGCTCGATCGACTGCACGATGTGGTTGAACTGGTGCAGGTCGACCGGCTTGGTCACATAGCAGTTCGCACTCAGGTGATACGCCCGCAGCACGTCTTCCTCGGCCTGCGAGGTGGTCAGCACGACGACCGGAATCAGCTTCAGCGAAGGGTCCGACTTGACCCTCGCCAGCACTTCGCGCCCGTCCATGCGCGGCAGGTTCAGGTCGAGCAGGATCAGGTCGGGCCGGTGCGCCGCCTCGTAGGGCGGGCGGCGGTACAGGTAGTCGAGCGCCGCGACGCCGTCCTCGACCACGTTCACTTGGGTCCAGACCTTGCCCCCCTTCAGCGCCTCGCGCGTCAGGCGCACATCGCCGGGGTTGTCCTCGACCATGAGGATCTCGATCGCTCGGGCAGACACGTCCATCACCACTCTCCTGCGTAGGCCGTGGGATGACGGCACGCAGCCCACTGTAGGCCCGGCACGTGCCCATGCGAAAGCCGGGCAACCCAGGGGTCGGGTGAATGATAAAGATCATGTCCTCACTTGAAAAGCTGGACGATAGATCAGTAATTTACGCCTTTGATCAGAACTGAGTCAACAGAAACTTGCGTGCACCCGCCCTTCACCCCCTGGAGTCGTACCGCCATGCAGAACCTCACTGTCCGGATGCAGCTCTCGCTCGCCTTCGCCTCGCTCGCCGCGCTGGTGCTGGGCGTTTCCTTGCTGTCGCTGTATGACCTGCGCAGCCTGAACGAGACCTTCTCGTACATCGTCCACCAGTCCTCGGTGCAGGAGCTGAGGGCGATCGACGTGCGCGCGGCGGCCAACCGCCGGGCGCTGGCAGTGCGCAACCTGGTGCTGGTGCAGACCCCGGCCGAGCGCGACAAGGAGCACGCCGAGATGACCCGGGCCGGCGAGGACGTGCAGGCCGCGCTCGACGCGCTGCAGGCCTCGCTGGCGGCCGAAGAGCAGCCGGACCCGCGCGACCGCGAACTGCTCGGCCGCATCCAGCAGGTCGAGAAGGCCTACGCCCCGGTGGCGGCATCGATCGCGGCGCTGGCCATGGCGGGCCAGCGCGACGAAGCAATCGCCCGCATGAACACCGACTGCCGGCCGCTGCTGGCCTCGCTGCGCGAAGCGACGGGTGATTTCGTGGCCTACAGCCAGCAGCAATCGAAGGCCACCCTCCAGGCCAGCGAAGCGGCCTATGCGACGCAACGCGCCGTGCTGGCGAGCCTGTGCGCCTTGTCGCTGGCGGTCGCGGCGGCCATGGGCTGGTGGATCACCCGCCGCCTGGTGGGCGCGCTCGGCGCCGAGCCGGCCGACCTGAATGCGGTCGCCCAGCGCGTGGCCGATGGTGACCTGAGCCCGCTGCGCGGGGCCGAGGCTGCGCCGGCGCGCAGCGTGCTGGCCGCGATGGCCCACATGCAGCGCAAGCTGGTGCACCTGATCGGCCAGGTGCGCGCCAGCTCCGACAGCATCGCCACCGCCTCGGCCCAGATCGCGATGGGCAACGCCGATCTCTCCGGCCGCACCGAGCAGCAGGCCAGCGCCCTGCAGCAGACCGCCGCGTCGATGCAGCAGATGACCGAGAGCGTGCGTGTCAATGCCGAAAACGCCCAGCAGGCGCGCCAGCTGGCCAGCGCCGCCGCCGAGGTGGCCAGCCACGGTGGCGAGGTGGTGGGCCACGTCGTTCAGACCATGCAGGGCATCACCGAGTCGAGCCGCCGCATCGGCGACATCATTGGGGTGATCGATGGCATCGCATTCCAGACCAACATCCTGGCGTTGAACGCCTCCGTCGAGGCCGCGCGCGCCGGCGAGCAGGGCCGCGGCTTCGCGGTGGTGGCCAGCGAGGTGCGCGGGCTGGCCCAGCGCAGCGCCAACGCGGCGCGCGAAATCAAGTCGCTGATCGGCGAATCGATCGGCCAGGTCGAGACCGGCAGCGAGCTCGTCGGCCAGGCAGGCCGCACCATGGACGACATCGTGCGCCAGGTCAGGCGCGTCAACGACCTGATCAACGAGATCGGCGCGTCGACGCTGCAGCAATCCAGCGGCATCACGCAGGTCAACCAGGCGGTCGCGTCGATCGACCAGGGCACCCAGCAGAACGCCGCGCTGGTGGAGGAAAGCGCCGCCGCCGCCGAGAGCCTGAGCCAGCAGGCCAAGGGGCTGGCGCAGGTGATCTCGCTGTTCCGCATCGCCGCGCAGCGCGACGACGCCCCGGCCCCGGGCGCGAACGCCCACGCTACGCCGTCTGCAGCATGCCTTTGAAGCTGTAGCCGACCTTGGGCTCCGACTGCAGCGGCACGGCCGACGGCGTGGCCCGCTCGATGCGGCGGCGCAGGCGGTAGATGGCCGCATGCAGCAGGTTGTCGGCCTCGGTGGCCGGATCGCGCCCGAGCCGCTCGCACAGCGTGGCGCGGGTCACGGTGGCGCCGTTGGCCACGGCGAAACACTCCATCACCGCGAAGTCGCCTTCGCTGAGCTCGATGCGGGTGCCCTCGGGCGCCACCAGCGTGTGCGAGGCCCGCTCGAGCCGCCAGACGTTGGATTGCTCGCGGCTGGCGACCACGCGCCGCTGCACCGCCCCGATCGCCAGCGCGACCTGCTCGACGCGCACCGGCTTCATCAGGTACATGTCGGCACCGGCACGCAGCACGTTGTCGAACACCTCGGTGCCGACCCGCCCCGAGACCACCACGATGCCGGCGTGGCCCTTGCGCCGGATCAGGCGGATCAGGTCGATCCCGTCGACGCCGGGCAGCATCAGGTCGACGACGTAGAAATCGAAGTCGAACGCGCCCGCCGAGGTGAGGAAGTCGTCGCTGTCGCCGAACACCGTCGCCGCCACGCCCTGCTGGCGCATGCACTGCGCGAGGTAGTCGGCGTATTCGCGGTCGTCGTCGATGATGGCCAGGGTGGCCGGCAGCGCACTCGTCACGCCTCGATGCCCTGTGGAATGCAGATGCGGATGATGGTACCGCGGGGCTCGCCGGGCATGAGCTCCACCCGACCGCGATGCCGGTCGACCACCCGCCGCACGATGTACAGCCCGAGCCCCGCGCCGGTGCCGGCCCGCGCGTTGGCGCCGCGGGTGCCCTTGTCGAAGACCGTCGGCAGCAGCGTGGGCGGGATCCCCGGCCCCTCGTCGGCCACCTCGAAGCACAGCGACGGCGGGTCTTCGCCGTCGGTGATGCGCAGCCGCACCGGCGAGCCCGGCGGCGAATACGCCAGCGCGTTGACCAGCAGGTTGCACAGCGCCAGCCGCATCATCGCCGGCTGCAGCTGCGCGGTGCGCAGCTCGGAGCGCGACTCCACGACGACGCGGTGGCGCTCATCCGGGCCGATGTCGTGCACCACCAGGCTGACCAGCGCGTCCAGGTCCACCTCGGCCACGCCGCCCGGATCGCCGGCGGTCAGCATCGTGGCGGCGGCCAGCGCGTTGTTGAGCGTGCCGATGACATGGTCGAGCACGTGCTGGGCGCGGTCCAGCCGCTGGCGCACCTCCGGCCGCACCTGGTCGCCGGATTGGGCGATCGCCTGCGCGGCGCCGTCCAGTGCGGCCGACGCATTGTGCAAAGGCTGGCGCACCTCGTGCGCGAGCAACTGCAGCATCTCCTCACGCTCGTCGAGCAGCCGGCGCAGCGTTTCGGATTCGCCCTGCGCCTGCAGGCGGATCGCGCGCTCGCGGGCGAGCTCGCGCGAGTGCTCCAGCTCGCGGGTCAGCGCCTCCTCGGCGTGGTGGCGGCCGATCGCGTAGCGGATGGCGCGCACCAGCATGGGCGCATCGACCTTGCCCTTGATCAGGTAGTCCTGCGCACCGGCCTGCAGCGACTGCACCGCCACCTCCTCGTCGGCCAGCCCGCTGAGCACGATCAGCGTCGGCATGCGCAGGGCGCTCGCGCGCAGGCGCTGCACGGTCTCCAGGCCGTGGCTCTCCGGCAGCCCGAGATCGAGCAGGATCAGGTCGAAGTCGCCCTCGCGAAGCCGCTCGACGCCGCCCCCCAGCGTGGCGGCGTGGCGCACCGTGACGGCCAGGCCCAGCGCGCCGGCCTGGACGAGCAGCATCTCGATCATGCGCGCATCGCCCGGGTTGTCCTCGATCAACAGGATCCGGACGGGTTCGCTCGTTGTCATGCGTCAGTCGGCGGCCGCAGTGGCGCGCGGCAAGGTGAAGTGAAACGCCGAACCCTGCCCCGGCACCGACTCGGGCCAGATGCGCCCGCCGTGGCGCTCCACGATGCGCTTGCACAGCGCCAGCCCGATGCCGGTGCCCGGGTAGGCGCCGCGGCCGTGCAGGCGCTGGAACAGCACGAAGATGCGCTCGAAGTAGGCCGCCTCGATGCCGATGCCGTTGTCGCGCACCGTGACGTGCCAGGCCTCGCCCTCGGGGTGGGCCTCGATGCCGATGCGCGGCGCCGCCTCGCCGCGGAACTTGATCGCGTTGCCGATCAGGTTCTGCATCAGCTGCACGAGCTGCGTCGCGTCGCCGTTGACCTGCGGCAGGGCGCCGACCTCGATGCGCGCGCCGCTTTCCTCGATCGCCAGGCGCAGGTAGCCGAGCGCCGTGTCGACCACGGTGTGCAGCGCCACCGGCGCGAACGGGCGTGCCTTCGTGCCGACGCGCGAGTAGGTCAGCAGGTCGTTGATCAGGCCCTGCATGCGCTTGGCGCCATCGACCGCATAACCGATGAACTCGCGCCCGTCGGCGTCGAGCTTGTCGTGGTAGCGCTGCTCGACGAGCTGCAGGTAGCTGGCGATCATGCGCAGCGGCTCCTGCATGTCGTGCGAGGCCACGTAGGCCAGCTGCTCGAGCTCGGCATTCGAGCGCTGCAGCGCGGCCTGGGCCTGCTCGCGCACCGCCACTTCCTGCGCGAGCTGGTCGTTGCGCTCGGCCAGCTGCCGGCGCATGGCCGACAGCGCGATCTGGGTGCGCACCCGGGCCAGCACCTCGGCGCCGTCCAGCGGCTTGGTCACGTAGTCCACCGCGCCGGCCTGGAAGCCGGTCACCTTCTGCGGCGTGTCCGACAGCGCGGTCATGAAGATCACCGGGATGTCGCGCATCGCCTCATCGGCCTTGAGCCGGCGGCAGGTCTCGAAACCGTCGAGGCCCGGCATCAGCACGTCGAGCAGGATCAGGTCGGGGCGCACCAGCGCGGCCCGGCCGAGCGCCTCCTCGCCGCCCTGGGCCACGACGACCGCGTAGCCCTCGCGCTCCAGCTCGCCGGCCATCACCTGGAGGTTGGCCGGCATGTCGTCGACCACCATCACGATGGGCGGCGGCAGTGGGCTCGGGGAGGCGTCCTGGGGCATGACGGGCAATCCTGCAAGGCAAGGCCAGCACGGCCTTTGCGAAAGCTCAGACCTGCCGCGCGCCCGGGTGATGTTACGCGTTGTGTGCGCCAGCGCCGGGCGCTAGCATGCACCGCAGTAGTCACCACGTTGGAGACCAGTGTGTGGGCGCGGGCAGCGACGACGAAGGTCCCCTCGATGCGATGGGCCGCGGCAGGCGTGCTGGCCGCGGTACCGGCCATGGCGGCAGCCCAGGACGCGGCCCCGCCCGACGCGGCGGCCTCGGCACCGGGCGGGCACGTGGTCGTGGTCGGCCAGCGCGCCAGCCTGGTCAGCGCCCAGCAGATCAAGCGCCAGAGCCTGCCGATCGTCGATTCGGTGGTCGCCGACGACATCATGCGGCTGCCCGATTTCAGCGTCACCGAGGCGCTGCAGCGCGTGACCGGCGTGCAGATCCAGCGCGACCGCGGCGAGGGCACCGCCGTCACCGTGCGCGGACTGAGCCAGGTCGAAACCACGCTGAACGGGCGCGAGGTGTTCACCGCCGGCACCGGCCGCGCGCTCGACTTCGCCGACTTCCCGGCCGAGCTGGTGGCCGGCATCGACGTCTACAAGACCAGTTCGGCCGAGCATCTCGAGGGCGGCATCGGCGGCCTGGTCGACCTGCGCACGCGCCGGCCCTTCGATTTCGCCGGCAGCCAGGTCGTCACCTCGGCGCGCTGGGTCCACGGCGACCTCGGCCAGCGCGATGCGCCGCAACTCGCCGCGCTGGCCAGCCAGCGCTGGGCGCTGGCCAGTGCCGGCGAGTTCGGCGCACTGTTGTCGGCCTCGCTGCAGCGCCGGGCCTGGCGCGAAGACCTGAAGAGCACCGGCACGCCGCTGCTGCGCCCCGACATCGCGCCCGGCGCCACGGTGGCCAGCAGCACCTCCGAAACCACCAGCGTGGGCACGCGGCGGCGCTCGGCGGCGTCGGCCGTGCTGCAGTGGCGCCCCGCACCCGACCGCGAGCTCTACGCCGAGGCTGCCTACCAGGAGTTCGTCACCCGGCAGGATTCGCACCAGATCAACGCCAGCGCGCCGCGGGCGCCGGCCGAGGAAGGCGCCCCCCCGGTGTTCGACCCGTCCAGCGTGGTCTTCTTTCCCGGCAGCACCGAGGTGCAGCGCATCACCTGGCTGAACGCGCCGCTGTCGATCCTGAGCTTCGCCCGCGACACGATCGACCGCAACCAGCAGGCGGCCCTCGGCGGCAGCTGGCGCGGCGAGGCGCTGAGCGTGAAGGCCGACCTCAGCCATGCCCGCAGCTACAACAACCTGTTCTTCAGCGGGCCCATCTTCGCCGGCACGGCCGCCTCGTTCACCCACGACGTTTCCGGCCGCGCGCCCAGCACGCGCGTCGATGGCACCGACCTGTCCGACCCGGCCAACTTCAGCTACGCCGGCATCGCCTACCGCACCCGTCCGTTCCGCGGCGAGCTGACGGCCGCACGGGTCGACGGTGAGTGGGCCCTGGACGATGGGCTGCTGCGCGCGCTGCAGGGCGGCCTGCGCCTCGCGCGCCGCAGCGCGCACAACGCTCCCGGCCTGATCTTCGCGGATGCGCCGGTCAGCGGCATCGGCGCCGACGACATGCCCGGCTTCGTCTCGCCCAACCCCTTCGGCAACTTCTTCCCCGATACCGGGGTGGCCAGCCTGCGCGACTACATGGTCGGCAACCTGGCGCTGGCGCGCGACCCGGCGGCGCTGCGCGAGGCCTTCGGCATCACCGCGCCGATCCCCGACAGCGGCAACCCACTGAGCCTGTGGCACATCGGCGAGACGACGCAGGCGGCCTACGTGCAAGCCCCGTTCGAGCATGCGGCCTGGCGGCTGGACGGGCAGTTCGGCCTGCGCGCGGTCCGCACGCACGAGGCGGTCGACGGTTACCAATCGGTGCCCAGCAGCGGCGACATCGCCCAGATCGCGATCGACAGCAGCTACACCGATTGGCTGCCGAGCGCCAACCTGCGCTGGCGGCCGATCGCGCGCTGGACCGTGCGCGCGGCCGCATCGAAGACCGTGACGCGGCCCAGCTTCGAGCAGCTCTCGCCCTCGCTGACCCTGGTGCCCAACCCGGTCGACCCGCGGCTGAACCAGGGCTTTGCCGGCAACCCGGCGCTACACCCCGTGCGCGCGGAGAACCTCGACCTCGCGCTCGAGCACGATGCTGGCGCCGCCGGCGCGGTCGCGCTGACCGGTTTCGTCAAGTGGGTCGACGGTTTCGTCGCCAATGCCAGCACGCCCGAGATGCACGACGGCCAGCTCTACCAGGTCAACCGCCCCTACAACAGCCAGCGCGCCCGCATCCAGGGCCTGGAGCTCGGCGGCCACTGGTTCTTCCTCGGCCTGCCGGGCGCCTGGCGGGGCCTCGGTGTGCAGGCCAGCTACACGTACATCGACAGCGAGACGCCGAACATCCTGCTGGCCGCGCGCACGCCGCTGCAAGGCCTGTCGCGCAACAGCGCCAACCTGATCGGCCTGTACGAATACGGTCCGGTCACCGCGCGGGTGGCGTGGAACTGGCGCGAGCGCTTCATCAGCGGCACCACCCTCATCGCCGGCGTGGGCGCCTTCCCGGCCTACACCGCCGGCTACAGCTGGCTCGACGCGTCGCTGCAGTACCGGGTGAACGAGCGGCTGACCGTGGCCGTGGAAGGCGGGAATCTGTCGCGCACGATGCGCCGTTCGTACTACGGCAGCGCGACCCGGCCTCAAGCTGCGCTGTTGAATGACCGACAGTACAGCATCGGCGCCACGCTGCGCTTCTGAGCGACCCGACAGCCCATGGTTGCCGGGCGGACAATCCGCCACGATGTACGACGACCGCTGCCCGCCGACACCGCCAGCTCTGTTGCGCCGCCTGGCGCAGCGCCTGGCGCCATGGTTGCTGGCGCTGGCGGCGGCGCTGGCGGCGGCGCCCGCACGGGCCGCGATCGACCTGCCGGCCTGGCGCCGTGACGCCGCCGCGGCGCGCGTGCTGGCCGAGAACGACCTGCCGCGCGCCATGGCCGAGGCACGCCGCCTCGAGGCCGCGCTGCCGCCCGACGCGCCGGCCACCGACCGCGCACGCGTGCTGAACCTGCTGGCGCGCATCGAGACCTACCAGGGGCTGAGCATCGAGTCGGAAGTGCATTCAAAGCAGGCCTTCGAGATCGCTTCCGCCAGCGGCGACAAGATCGGCCAGGCCGAGTCCGACCTGAACGTGGCCTTGAATTCGATCAACCTGGGCAAGCTCGAAGAGCTGGTCAAGTCGACCAACCGCGCGGTCGCCACGCTCGAGAACGTGGACCGGCCCGATCTGCTGAGCGAGGCGCTGTTGCGCGCCACCGTGATGTACCGCCGCTTCGAGCAGTTCGAGGAGTCGGTGGCCGTTGCCGTGCAGGCGATGGAGATCGCGCGCCGATCGGGCAACCCGCTCGCACTGGCCTACGCGCACCAGGGGCTCGCGATCTCCTACGACCAGAGCTTCCGCCAGGCTGAATCGCAGCAGCACTACCAGGACATGCTGGTGCAGGCCCGAGCGGCCAAGTCGCGCATGATGGAAGGGTTCTCGGTCAGCGGCATGGCAGCGCAGGCGTTGCGCAAGAAGGATTACCTCGTCGGCGAGCGCCTGTCGCGCGACAGCCTGGTGATCTTTCGCGAAATCGGCGCGCCCTTCGCCGAGGCCTTCGCGCACTACGGCCTGGCCGAGGCGCTGCGCGCGCAATCGCGTCTCGGGGAGGCGATGGCCGAACTGGAAAAGGCCCATGCGATCTACGATCGCCGCCCGAACCGCATCGGCCTGTGGTTCGTCCTGAACACGCGCAGCGCCATCCAGCAGGCGCTGAAGAATTTCGCGGCGGCGCAGGCCGATGCCGAGCAGGGCTACGACATCGCCAAGAGCCTGGGCTTTGCCATCTACACCAGTGCAGGCGCGTTGCGGCTGTCCGAGGTGGCCGCCGCGCGCGGCGACTACAAGCAGGCCTACGCCTGGTCCAACCAGGCACGCGAGCTGTCCGGCCAGGCGGCCCGCGAGCGTGCCAGCCGCCGCATGGTGGAATTGACCCAACGCTACGAGAGCGAAAGCCGGCAGCGCCAGATCGACGAGCTGACACACCGCAACGAGCAGCAGACCGCCGAGCTGCGCCAGCGGGAGCTGCAGCAGCGCTGGCTGTGGACGCTGCTGGTGGGCAGCGTCGTGGTGACGACCACCATCGTCTACTTCCTGCTGCGCCTGCGCCGCTCGCACCAACTGCTGCGTTCGGTCAACGCCGAGCTGGCGCGCTCGCGCGATGCGGTGCGCGAGCTCAATGCCGGCCTCGAGCTGCGCATCGAAGCGCGCACGGCCCAGCTGCGCCAGCAGGCGCGCTACCTGCGCACCCTGATCGACATGCTGCCGCTGTGGGCCTGGTTCAAGGACACCGACAACCGCTACCTCGTCACCAACCAGGCGCATGCCCGAGCGCGCGGGCACCGTGCCGACGAGATGATCGGCAAGACCGACCGCGAGCTGCTGCCGGCACCGCAGGCCGAGGCATCCCTGGCCGAGGATGCGCAGGTGATGGCCTCGCGCGAACGGCGCATCACCGAGATCGCCGTGCCCGACAACGGGCGCGAGACCTGGATGGAAAGCTTCAAGGCCCCGGTGCTCGACGACGACGGCACGCTGCTGGGCACCGTCGGCGTGGCGCGCGACATCAGCGCGCAGAAGGCCACCGAGGCGGCACGCGAGGCCGCGCTCGAGGAAGCCCACCGCCTGGCCGGCACCCGCAGCGCCTTCCTCGCGCAGATGAGCCACGAGTTGCGCACGCCGCTGAACGCCATCCTCGGCTTCGCCCAGATCCTGCAGAGCCACGCGCCGCTGGACGAGCGCCAGGCACGCAGCGTGGCGATCATCCAGCAAAGCGGCCAGCACCTGCTGGCGCTCATCAACGACGTGCTGGATCTGGCGCGGGTGGATGCCGGCAAGCTCGAGCTCGCGCCGCACGACATGCCGCTGGCCCCCTTCCTGGCGGTGGTGACCGACATCATCCGCGTCAAGGCCGACGAGAAGGGGCTGACCTTCAGCGTCTCCGCGCCGCCCGACCTGCCGGCCGCCGTTCGGGCCGACGAGATGCGGCTGCGCCAGGTGCTGCTGAACCTGCTGGCCAATGCCGTCAAGTTCAGCGATGCCGGCCTGGTCACCTTGCGCCTGCGGCGCTTGCCCGTCGAAGGCGCCACCGGCGAGCCGCCTCTGCTGAGGCTGCGCTTCGAGGTCAGCGACAGCGGTGTCGGCATGAGCGCCGAGCAGTTGGCCCGACTGTTCCAGCCCTTCGAGCAAGTCGGCGACGCGCGCCGCCGCTCGGGCGGCACCGGGCTGGGGCTGGCGATCAGCCACCAGCTCGTGCGCCTGATGGGCAGCGAGCTGCGCGTGCGCAGCCAACCCGGCCAGGGCAGCGTGTTCTGGTTCGATCTCGACCTGCCGATATCCGCCGAACCGGCCGACGGCGGCGCCGATGCCGGGCCGCTGCTGGGCTACGAAGGCCGGCGCCGGCGCGTGCTGGTGGTGGACGACGCGGCGCCGCTGCTCGCGCTGATGAGCGACTCGCTGGGCGTGGCCGGCTTCGAGGTGGCCTGCGCCGCCAACGGGCAGGAGGCGCTGGACCGCGCCGTCAGCTTCCAGCCCGACCTGGTCGTGATGGACATGACGATGCCGGTGCTCGGTGGGCTGGACGCGCTGCGCCGGCTGCGCGCGATGCCGGCCTTCGCCGACCTGCCGGTGATCATGAGCACGGCCAGCGAGCGCGGCGGCGCCGAAGCCGCCTGCATGGCGGCTGGTGCCAGCATGTTCCTGCCCAAGCCGGTCGACCCGCCGGTGCTGCTGCGCGCCATCGGCCGCCTGCTGGGCCTGAGCTGGATCCACGCCGGCGCCGAGCAGCAGACCTCGGCCCCGCTCGACGGCGACGGCGCGGTGGTCAGCTTGCCCGAGGACGAGATGCAGGCCCTGCTGCGCCTGGCGCGCTTCGGCAACATGCGCGAGATCCGTGCCCGCGCCGAGCACCTGCAATCGCTCGACCCGCGCTACACCGCCTTCGCCGAGCGCCTGCGCCGCTTGGCCGACGGCTACCAGTCGCAGGCCATCCTGGCGCTGGTCGAATCCTGCCAGCCTGCCTGATCGTCAGGTGCATCGCGCACCTTTCAGGGTTTTCACGGGCGCCGGTTTGTACGGTCGTACAACACAATTTGAACGATCGTACAAACCACTCCGCATTCCCTGCCCGCACCATGAAGCTGCTGACCTACCGCCACACGCAAGCCACCGAGATCGGCGCGCTGCTGCCCGGCGGCACCGAGCTGCTGCGGCTGCAAGCGGCCAGCGTGCTGCGCAACGGGCAGCCCGCGGCCTGCTTCATCGACATGCTGGCTTTCCTGCGTGGCGACGAGGCTGCGCGCGAGCGCGCACAGCGCCTCATCGACTGGGCCCTCGCCAACCGGCCTGATGGCCTGCTGCTGAAGGCCGGCGAGGTCGACTGGCTCGCGCCGGTGCCGGTGCCCGAGTCGATCCGCGAGTTCATGAACTTCGAGCAGCACGTGATCAACTGCGCGCGCCGCTTCGGCATGCCGCCGTGGCGGCAGAAGCTCGATCGTCTCGTCGAGCGCCGCTTCGGCCGCGCGCGCACGCTGGCCTACCGCAGCAGCCGGCCCTGGTACGAGCGGCCGGTGTACTACAAGGGCAACCGCTTCTCCGTCGTCGGGCCCGGGGCCGAGGTGCAGATCCCGCACTACACGAAGGTGTTCGACTACGAGCTCGAGTTCGGCATCTTCCTGTCGCGCGGCGGCCGCAACATCCCGCGCGAGCGGGCCCACGAGCACATCGGTGGCTATGTGGTCTTCAACGATTTCTCGGCGCGCGACATCCAGGGCCGCGAGATGGGCGGCCGGCTCGGCCCCGCCAAAGGCAAGGATTTCGACACCGGCAATGCGATGGGCCCGCTGCTCGTCACGCCCGACGAGATCCCCGACCCCTACGACCTGGCGATGCAGGCGCGCATCAACGGCGAGCGTGTCTCGCTGGGCAACAGCCGCGACATGCGCTTCCGCTTCGACGACGTGCTGCACTACGTCTCGCAGGCCGAAACGCTGCACCCCGGCGAGTTCTTCGGCTCGGGCACCTGCTCGGGCGCCGAGGGCGTGGGCTGCGGCGCCGAGCACGGCCGCTTCCTGAAGCCGGGCGACGTGATCGAGCTGGAGGTCGAGCACCTGGGCGTGCTGCGCAACCGCATCGTGGCCGCGCCGGCCGAGGCGCATGCCGCGCCGATCCTTCAACCGCTGCAGCCTGCCTGGAGCTGAGCCGATGGCCACTGCCCGAAAGAAAGCCGCACCCGCAAGCGAAGCCCCCGACCGCCGGCAGAACATCCTGCTCGCGGCCGAGAAGCTGTTCGGACTGCGCGGCTTCCACGCGGTGTCGATCCGCGACATCGCCGCCGAGGCCGGCGTGCCGCTGGCGCTGGTGGGCTACTACTTCGGCGCCAAGCACGAGCTGTATCACGCGATCTTCGAATCCTGGCAGGGCTCGATCGACCAGCGCCTGGCCGCCTTGCGCGCCGCGGCGGGCGACCTGCGGGCGAAGGACACGCTGGAGCGCATCCTCGCCGCGTGGATCAACCCACTGGTCGAGCTGGCGCGCCACCCTGAAGGGCAGTACTACGCGCTGATGGCCGCCCGCGACCTCGCCTCGCCGACGCCCGAATCCGAACGCGCGCAGCGCGAGTTCTTCGATCCGATGGCCCACGCCTTCATCGACACGCTGCAGCAGGTGTTCCCCAAGGCGACGCGCGCCCAGGTGGCCTGGTGCTACCAGTTCATGCTCGGCGCGGTGCTGCACTACCTGACCGACGTGCGCGTCGAGCGCCTGTCGCGCGGCGAAGCCCGCGCGGCCGACCCGGCGGCGCAGGCGGCCTTGATGCGTTTCGTCGCCGCGGGCTTTCGCGGCGTGCTGCCCTGACCGAACCGAACGACACGAGCCCCGAAGGAGACAAGACCATGGACACCCTCAACCCGCTGACCCGCCGGGCCGCCCTGGCCCGCGCCACCGCGATCGCCGGCGCACTCGCGGCACCCGCGTTCGCCACCCGCGCCGCGACGACGAAGATCACCTACGGCTACTCGGCCGTGTCCGACTTCGCAACCGTCTTCATCGCCGCCGACGAGGGCCTGTTCGCCCGGCGCGGGCTGGAGGTCGAGCCCAGGTTCATCCCGATCAACTCGACCATTCCGGCCGCCATCCAGGCCGGCTCGCTGCAGATGGGCGGGCCCACGCCGACCGGCTACCTGCAGGCGGTGCTGGGCGGGCTGGACCACGTGGTCGTCGGCGGTGGTGGCGTGCTGTCCAAGACCTACACCGAGCTGGGCCTCGTCGCCCGCGCCGGCGCCGGCATCCGCAGTGCGCAGGACTGCGTGGGCAAGAAGATCGGCGTGCCCGGCATCGGCGCCTTGCTGCACGTCGCGTTCCGCCAGTGGCTCAAGCTCAACGGCATCGATGCGAACAGCGTCAGCTTCGTCGAGTCGCCCTTCCCGCAGCATGCCGACATGCTGCGCGGCGGCGCGATCGATGCCGTCGTCACCGGCGGGCCCTTCATGACCCGCATCGTCGACGGTGGTGGCGGCTACGTCGCCTCGTACTTCACGACCTTCCTGCCCGAGGGCTACCCCACCGTGCTGCATGTGGCGCGGCGCGACTGGGCTGCCGCCAACGCCGCCGCGGTGCGCGGCTTCCGCGAGGCGATCAACGAGGCCGCCGCCTTCCTGCTGCAGCCGAAGAACGACGTTCGCGTGCGCGAGCTGAT
Source organism: Ideonella sp. (assembly GCF_035254525.1). Taxonomy (GTDB): domain Bacteria; phylum Pseudomonadota; class Gammaproteobacteria; order Burkholderiales; family Burkholderiaceae_C; genus Ideonella. The sequence continues at coordinate 52,701 of NZ_DATFAN010000150.1, forward strand.
GGCCAAGTACCTGAAGCTGCCGGCGCCGGCGGTCGCGAAGATGCAGATCTCGCCGCCCGGCCCGATCGTGACGGCCAAGCAGCTGCAGTGGTGGGGCACCTTGCTGCGCGAGCAGGGCCTGGCCAGCACGCAGCCGAACTACGCCGAACTGATCGCCAAGGCCTGATGCGATGAACGCCGCCATGGCCCCGGTGATGAGCCTTCGCACCACGCCCCGCAACGCCGCGCCGCCGCGTGAGACGGTGCTCGAATTCGACGCGCTGGCCGTGCGGCTCGGCGGGCGCGAGATCCTCACGCCCACCCACCTCGCCATCGGCCATGGCGAGTTCGTCTGCGTGATCGGCCCGTCGGGCTGCGGCAAGACCACGCTGCTGCGTGCCGCTGCCGGCTTCGTGCCGGCCACCGGCGGCGCGGTGCGCCGCCACGGCCGGCCGGTGACGGGCCCGTCGCGCGAGGTCGCCTTCGTGTTCCAGGACTACGGCCGCGCGCTGCTGCCCTGGCGCACGGTCGCCGGCAACATCAGCCTGGCGCTGGAGGCGGCCGGCGTGCCGAAACCCGAGCGCCCGGCGCGCATCGAGCGCGTGCTGGCAACCGTCGGGCTCGCGGCCCATGCGACGAAGTTCCCCGCCCAGCTCTCGGGCGGCATGCAGCAGCGCGTGCAGATCGCCCGCTGCCTGGCGCAGGAGCCCGAGCTGCTGATGATGGACGAGCCCTTCGGTGCGCTCGACGCGATGACCCGCGAGCGCCTGCAGGACGAGCTCGCCCGGCTGGTCCGCGAGCAGGGCCTGACGGTGATGTTCGTCACCCACGACCTCGAGGAAGCCATCTACCTCGGCGACCGCGTCATCGCGCTGCGCGCCAACCCCGGGCCCGATCGGCCCAGCCTGGCGCGCGTGATCGAGGTGCCGATCGACCACCCGCGCGACCAGCTCGCGACCAAGGAGCATCCCGAGTTCCTGCGCCTGCGGCGCGAGCTCTACCAGCACCTGGGCCACGGCCATGGCTGAGCGCGTGCTGCACCTGCTGCGGGCCCTCGCCGTGCCGGCTGCGCTGTTGGTGCTGCTGGAGGCCTACGCCCGCACCGCCGGCCAGGCCAGCGACGCGCTGGCACCGCCCAGCGCCGCGGCGCTGGCCTTCGTGCGCCTGGTGGCCCACGGCGCGCTGCTCGAGGCCACCGGCTTCACGCTCACCGCCGCCGCGCTGGGCCTGGCGGCAGGCAGCGCGCTGGGCATCGTGCTGGGGGTTGCGCTGGGCCTGTCGCGCCGGCTGTCGGCGAGCTGCTCGCTTTCGATCGAGCTGTTGCGCCCGGTGCCCTCGGTGGCGCTGATCCCGCTGGCGATGCTGGTGTTCGGCTTCGGGCTGAACATGGAGCTGGCGGTGGTGGCCTTCGCCACCTTCTGGCCGATGCTGGTGCTCACCCGCGCCGCGGTGCAGCAGGTCGAGCCGAGGCTGCTCGAGGTGTCGGCCGCGCTCGGCCTGTCGCCGCTGGCGCGCGCCCACAAGATCGTGCTGCCCGCCGTGTTGCCGCGCCTGTTCGTCGCGCTGCGCCTGGGCGTGGCGATCGCGCTGGTAGTGGCGGTGACCGTCGAGATCGCGGCCAACCCGAGCGGCATGGGCTATGCGCTGATGCTGGCGCAGCAGAGCCTGGATCCGGCGCAGATGCTGGCCTGGCTGGGCTGGATCGGGCTGCTGGGCTACGTGCTCAATGCGCTGGCACTGCGCCTGCAGCGCGCGCTCGCTCACCGCATGGGCGAGGTGGCCCCATGACCGGCCGGCAATTCGCCACGGCGATCGCCAGGGCGGCCGAAGCGGGCGCTGTGCTCGCCGCGCTCGTCGGCCTGTGGTGGTCGGCCAGCCACGCCGGCTGGATCAGCCGGGTCTTCCTGCCCACGCCCGAGGCGGCCGGTGCCAGCCTCGTCGACGGCTTGGCGGGCGGCCCGCTGGCCGGCTTCACGCTGGCCACGCTGGGCCGCATGCTGGCCGGCTGGCTGCTGGCCTCGCTGCTGGGCATTGCGCTGGGCCTGTGGATCGGCAGCTCGGCCACGGCACGCACCTGGCTGCAACCGATGCTCGAGTTCGTGCGACCGTTGCCGGCCTCGGCACTGGTGCCGCCGGCGATCGCGGTGTTCGGCCTGTCCAGCGGCATGGTGCTGTCCGTCGTCGCCTTCGGCGCGATGTGGCCGGTGCTGCTGGCCACCGTGCACGGCGTGGCTGGCGTGCACGCGCGGCTCAATGAAGTCGCCGCCGCGCTGCAACTCTCGCGCATCACCTTCGTGCTGCGCATCGCACTGCCGCACGCGCTGCCCGATATCCTGGCCGGCATGCGGCTGGCGATGACGGTCTCGCTGATCATCTCGGTCGTCGGCGAGATGATCGCCTCGCAGTCGGGCCTCGGCCAGGCCATCTTGCTGGCCGCGCGCTCGTTTCGCGCGAGCGAGCTTTTTGCCGGCGTGATCCTGCTCGGGGCGATCGGCGTCGTCAGCAACACCGGCCTCGCACTGGCCGAACGCCGGCTGCTGCGCTGGCAACAACACCCCTGAGGAAGGACCCATTCATGACCCGCCGCTTCGTCGACCTGTCGATCTTTCTCGAAAACGACGTCGCCTCCGACCCGCCCGGGCTGGAGCCGAAGATCACCTACTTCACCCACGAGCACACCTACGAGCAGATCGCGCCGTTCTTTCCCGGCCTGCGGCGCGAGGACCTGCCCGATGGCGAAGGCTGGGCGGTCGAGCTGGTGCAGCTGTCGACCCACAACGGCACCCACCTCGATGCGCCCTGGCACTTCCACAGCACGATGGATGCGGCGCTGGGTGACAAGCGCCCCTCCATCGCCATCCACGAGGTGCCGCTGGAGTGGTGCTTTCAGCCCGGCGTGAAGCTGGATTTCCGCGACCGGCCCGACGGCCACGTGGTCGGCGCCGACGAGGTCGAGGCGGAGCTCGCGCGCATCGGCCACGAGCTGAAGCCGCTCGAGATCGTCGTCGTCAACACCCGCGCCGGCTCGCGCTACGGCCAGCCCGACTACGTCTCGGCCGGAGCCGGCATGGGCTACGACGCGACGATGTACCTGCTCGAACGCGGCGTGCGCCTGACCGGCACCGACGCCTGGAGCTGGGACGCGCCCTTCGTGCACACCGCCAAGAAGTACACCGCGTCGCACGACGCCTCGCTGATCTGGGAAGGCCACAAGGCCGGCCGCGACATCGGCTACTGCCACCTCGAGAAGCTGCACAACCTCGAGGCGTTGCCCCCCGATGGCTTCTTCATCAGCTGCTTCCCGCACAAGGTGCGCGGCGCTTCCGCCGGCTGGACACGGGCCGTGGCGATCTTCGACGACGCGCTGATGTCCACCGTGAGCTGAGGCCCACGGGGCCTCCACAAAACACCCGAGGGCACGGCCACCGTGCCCCGACCCGAGACAACTTTCTCTCTCCTCCCAGCGATGGTGGCCCCGCCCCGGGGCGGGCTGCCGCATGCGCTTTTCTTCACCACCACGCCAGGAGACATCGATGAAACCCGCCCACCTCTTTCGCGCCGGCGCCGGCTGCGCCGCCACGCTCGCTCTTCTCGCCGCGCTGCCCGCCGCCGCGCAATCCAGCGTCACCGTCTACGGTGTGTTCGACCTCGCCATCGCGCAGCGCCAGCTCGCCGGCCAAGAGGCCGTGCGCAACGTCGACAGCGGCTTGATGGAAACCTCGCACATCGGCTTTCGCGGCAGCGAAGACCTTGGGCAAGGGCTGAAGGCCAACTTCGACCTCAGCAGTTTCATCCGCCTGGACGCCGGCGAGGCCACGCGCGGCATCCCCGGCGAAGCCTTCTGGAGCCGCGCCGCCTGGGCCGGCCTGTCGGGCGACTGGGGCAGCCTGCGCCTGGGCCGCGTCTCGACGGCGAACTTCATCGCGACGATGCGCTTCAACCCCTTCGGCCCGGCCGCGGGGCTGAACCCGACCTTCCTGCACACCTACATCGGCAGCGCCGCGCAGCCGATGACCACCGGCAGCGGCGCGACCGACTCGGCCTGGAGCAACTCGCTGTCCTACGCCTCGCCGAACGTCGCGGGCTTCGTGCTGGGCCTGCAAGCCGCGCCGTCGGAGGGCGGCACCGCCGGCAGGCGCGTGGGGGCGAGCTTGAGCTACGGGGCGCCCGGCCAGCCGCTGGCGGCGATGCTGACCTACGACCGCACCGAGCACGCCACGCTGAGCTTCCCGCTCGCCATTCCCACGCTGCCGGGCGCCGTGCCGCCCTTCACCGGCACCGACTTCGCGACCTGGCAGCTCGGCGTGTCGTGGGATGTCGGTGCCGCCAAGCTGTTCGGCCAGGTCGCCGACACGCAGATCGACGGCAGCCGCGCCGGCCCGCCACCTGCCGCCAAGACCATCGACCTGCGCACCTGGCAGCTCGGCGTCTCGGTACCGCTCGGTGCCGGCGCGCTGCTCGCCTCGGCGGCGCGCACCGAGCGCGACCTGAACTTCAGCGGCCTGGGCGCCACGGACCAGAGCCGCACGACGATCTCGGTCGGCTACGACTACAACCTGTCCAAGCGCACCGACGTCTACGCCGTCGCGATGGGCGACCGCGTCACGGATCTCGACAGCGGCACCACGCTCGCGCTGGGCCTGCGGCACCGGTTCTGAACATCGACCGATTTCGCTGAGGAGAGCGAATTGGGGTGCCGCAAGGTACCCCTTTTTTTCGCCGGCCAGGCACCCGGCGAGCGCCCCTATCATCGCCGCCACGATATCCGGGGGGAGGGAAAGGCCGTGAAGGTCCTGCGCCGCCGCCGGCGCGCATTACGTCGACCTGGCCGACGGCCGCCGCTTCGTGTGCGACTTCCCTGCCGTGCTGCAGGCCGACGTCGCGGCCGCCGGCCGCGTGGCCGTCAGCGGTGCCAGCACCGTGCCGGCCTTGTCGTCGGCGGTGGTCGAGCAACTGTGTACCGGCTGGCAGGCCATCGACAGCATCGACCTGTGCATCGCGCCCGCGCAGTCCGCGCCGCGCGGCGAAGCCACGCTGGCCGCCGTGCTGGGCTACTGCGGCGCACCGATCGAGGTCTGGCAGGGTGGGCGCTGGCGGGCCCGGCGCGGCTGGGCCGAGCCCGAGCCGGTGCGCTTCAAGCGCCTCGCGCCGCGTCGCGGCGCGCTGTGCGACATCCCCGACCTCGAGCTGTTCCCGGCGCGCTACCGGGTGCGGCAGCGCGTGATGTTCCGCGCGGCGCTCGAGGTCGGCCTCGCGCAACGCGCCTTCGCGCTGCTGGCCGGCCTGCGCGCTGCCGGCTGGCTGCGCCGGCCCGAGCGGCTCGCGCCGCTGCTGACGCGCAGCGCGCCGATGCTCGACGCCCTGGGCAGCGCGCTGGGCGGCATGGTCGTTCGCGTGCGCGGCATCGACGGTGCAGGCCGTGCTGCCGGTCGCGCCTGGCACGTCGCCGCCGACCACGACCACGGCCCCGAAATCCCGTGCATGGCCGCCATCCTGCTGGCACGCCGCCTCGCCCGCGGGGACGGCCCCGCACCCGGCGCGCACACCGCCACCGGTCTGCTGCCGCTGGCCGACTTCGCGCCCGAGTTCGAACGCTGGGGCATGGTGACCGACATCGAAGACGAGGCGGACGCCGTATGACCGGCTACGTCGTGCTCAAGTGGCTGCACGTGCTGTCCAGCGTGTTGCTGGTGGGCACTGGCTTCGGCTCGGCGTTCTATCTGTTCTTCGCCAACCGCAGCGGCAGCATTGCCGCGCAGGCGGTGGTGGCACGGCTGGTGATGCGGGCGGACACCTGGTTCACCACGCCGGCGGTCATCGCGCAGCCGATCACCGGACTGTGGCTGGCGCATCTGGCCGGCTGGCCGCTCAGCACGCCCTGGCTGGCACTGGCGATGGCGCTCTACCTGGTCGCCGGTGCCTGTTGGCTGCCGGTGCTGTGGCTGCAGGCGCGCATGGCCGCGATGGCGGGTGATGCGCTGCGCGGCAACTGCGCATTGCCATCACGCTACTGGCTCCATGCGCGCTGGTGGGAGCGGCTCGGCTACCCGGCCTTCACCGCGATGCTGGTCGTGTACTACCTGATGGTCGCCAAGCCGCCGCTGTGGGGGTAGGCGCCGCTCAGGGCAGCAGCACGCTGCTGCCCGTGGTCTGACGCGCCTCCAGCTCGCGGTGCGCGCGCGCCGCCTCGGCCAGCGGGTAGCGCTGGTCGATGCGGATCCTCACCGCGCCGGACTGGACCACCTGGAACAGCTCGTCGGCCATCGCCTGCGTGCGCTCGCGCGTCGCGATGTGGGTGAACAGCGTCGGCCGGCTGACGAACAGCGAGCCCTTGGCCGCCAGCACGCCGATGTCCAGCGGCGCCGGCTTGCCCGAGGCGCTGCCGAAGTTGGCCAGCAGGCCGAAGGGCGCCAGGCAGTCGAGCGACTTCATGAAGGTGTCGGCGCCGACCGAGTCGTAGACCGCCTTCACGCCCTTGCCGCCGGTGATCTCCTTGACCCGCGCGACGAAGTCCTCGTGCCGGTAATTGATGACGTGGGCCGCGCCATGGTCACGCGCCAGCGCGCATTTCTCGTCGCTGCCAGCGGTGCCGATCAGCTGCAGGCCGAGCGCACGCGCCCACTGGCAGGCGATCAGGCCGACGCCGCCGGCCGCGGCGTGGAACAGCACGAAGTCGCCGGCGTGCAGCCCGCCTTGCGGCAGCGTCTGGCGCAGCAGGTACTGCGCGGTCAGGCCCTTGAGCATCATCGCCGCACCGGTCTCGAAGTCGATCGCGTCGGGCAGGCGCACCACGCACCTGGCCGGCATCACGCGGCGCTCGCAGTAGCTGCCGGGCGGCTGGCTGGCGTAGGCGGCGCGGTCGCCGGCCTCGAGGTGCAGGACACCCTCGCCGACCGCCTCGACGATGCCGGCGCCTTCCATGCCCAGCTGCAGCGGCAGCGGGTTCGCGTACACCCCCGTGCGCTGGTAGACATCGATGAAATTCAAGCCGATCGCCTCGTGGCGGATGCGCACCTCGCCCGGGCCCGGTTCGCCGACCTGGGTGTCGACGAGCTGCATCTGCTCGGGTCCGCCGTAGGCGTTGATCTGGATGGCGCGGCTGGGCAAGGTCATCGGGCGGCTCCTCGTTCGGTTTGTACGGTCTCGGGTATCGTGCCACCCTTTGCCGATCGCCGCGCCGCCCCGCCGATGAAACCCCACGCCCTGACCCCGCGACTTGCGCTGCTGCTGACGCTGCCGCCGCTGCTGTGGGCCGGCAACGCGGTGGTCGGGCGGCTGGCGGTGGGCGCGGTGCCGCCGGTGGCGCTGAACTTCACGCGCTGGCTGCTCGCCTTCGCGCTGCTGTGGCCGCTCGGCCGCCGCGCGCTGGCCGACCGCGCGGCCCTGGCCGAACGCTGGCCGCACCTGGCGCTGCTGGGCCTGCTCGGCATGGGCAGCTACAACGCGCTGCAGTACCTCGCGCTGCACAGCTCGACGCCGCTGAACGTGACCCTGATTGCCGCCAGCATGCCGGCCTGGATGCTGGCCTTCGGCATGCTCCTGCATGGCGTGCGCCCCACAGGCCGCGAACTGGCGGGTGCGCTGCTGTCGCTGGCCGGCGTGGCCCTGGTGATCGCGCGCGGCGAGCCGGCGCGGCTGGCCGAGCTGAAGTTCGTCGCCGGCGACCTGCTCATGCTGCTGGCGGTCGTCAGCTGGGCGCTGTACAGCTGGCTGCTGGCGCGGCCGCCGGCCTCGATGCGCGACGAGCAACGGCCCGACTGGGACTGGGCCGGCTTCCTGCTGGTGCAGATCGCCTTCGGCCTGACCTGGAGCGGTGCCGCGGCCGGCGTCGAGGCGCTGGTGGCCGACGACGCGCGCTGGCACTGGTCGCCCTGGGTGCCGGCCATCCTGCTGTACGTGGCCGTCGGTCCGTCGCTCGTGGCCTACCGATGCTGGGGCCTGGGCGTGTCGACCGTCGGGCCGGCGGTGGCCTCGTTCTTCGGCAACCTGACCCCGGTGTTCGCGGCCATCCTGTCGGCCGCGCTGCTCGGCGAGGTGCCGCGCTGGTACCACGGCGCGGCCTTCGCGCTGATCGTCGGCGGCATCTGGTGGTCGACGCGCCGGGCGCGCTGACGGCGAGCGGATCGCCACACGACGCACGAGCCCCGGCGGCTGAGTCCAGAATCCGCTCCATGAACCTTCGACGCCACCTCATCCAGCTCGCCGGCGCGCTGGCGCTGACCGCGTTCGCCGGCGCCCACGCCGCCAGCGGCCCCTACGACGAAACCGCCGACGCACGGCAGGACGTGCAGCACGCCTTCGATGCCGCGGCCAAGGCCAACCGCCCGGTGTTGATCATCTTCGGCGCGAACTGGTGCAAGGACTGCCGTGCGCTCGACGCCGCGCTGAAGGCCCCGGCCAATGCCGGGCTGATCGGCAAGGAGTTCGTCGTCGTCAAGGTCGACGTCGGCAACTTCGATCGCCACCTCGACATCGCCGAGCGCTACGGCAACGCGATCAAGAAGGGGATCCCGGCGGCCGCGGTGCTGTCGCCGAAGCAGGAGCTGCTCTACACCACCCGCGGCGGCGAACTTGCCAACGCGCGGCAGATGAGCGAGACCGGCGTCTACGACTTCTTCCGCCAGGTCGTCGCGAGCGCGAGAGCCGGCCGGTGAACGCTGAAACGCCCGCCGGCATCCTGCGCTTCTGGTTCGGCGACGAGCCGCGCAGCGCGGCCACGAGCCCGGATTGCGCCCGGCTGTGGTGGAGCAAGCAGCCCATGGTCGACGCGGCGATGCGCGACCGCTTCGGGCCGTGGGTCGAGCGCGCAGGCGCCGGCGCGCTCGACGATTGGGCGGCGACACCCGAAGGCCGGCTCGCGCTGATCCTGCTCACCGACCAGTTCCCGCGCAACATCCACCGCGGCACGCCGGCGTCGTTCGCGCTCGACCCCCGGGCCCGTGCCTGGTGCCGCGAGGGCCTGGCCACCGGCGCCTTCGACACCCTGCTGCCGATCCAGCGCCTGTTCGCCTACCTGCCGCTCGAGCATTCGGAATCCCTGTACGACCAGGATCGCTGCGTCGGTCTGATGCAGGGCCTGCGCGCCGAGGCGCGGGCGGCCGAGCGCAGCGCCTACGACGGCTTCGTCGACTACGCCGAGCGCCACCGCGAGGTCATCCGCCGCTTCGGCCGCTTCCCGCATCGCAACGTGGTGCTCGGCCGTGAGAGCACGGCCGAGGAGCAGGCCTTCCTGCAGACACCCGGCTCGTCGTTCTAGAACGTTCCGGGGTACAGGCCGCCGTCGAGCAGCCAGTTCTGGCCGGTGATGAAGCCGGCGTGTGCGCTGCAGAGGAATGCGCAGGCGGCGCCGAATTCCTCCGGCGTGCCATAGCGCTGCGCGGGCACCGCGAGACGGCGCTGGTCCCACACCGATTCGGCGGGGCGGCCCTGCCGCTCGGCGGCGGCCTGCATGGTCTTTCGCAGGCGGTCGGTGTCGAAGGGCCCCGGCAGCAGGTTGTTGATCGTCACGTTGCGCCCGGCCAGCCGCGGCTGGCGCGCGAGGCCGGCGATGAAACCGGTCAGCCCGCTGCGCGCACCGTTGGACAGGCCCAGCGTGTCGATCGGCGCCTTCACCGCGGCCGAGGTGATGTTGACGACGCGGCCGAAACCGCGCTGCGCCATCGCGTCGACCGTCGCCTTGATCAGCGCGATCGGGGTCAGCATGTTGGCGTCCAGCGCAGCGATCCACGCGTCGCGGTCCCAGTCGCGGAAGTCGCCCGGCGGCGGCCCGCCGGCGTTGTTGACGAGGATGTCGATCTGCGGTGCCGCCTCGAGGGCCGCGACGCGGCCCTCCTCGGTCGTGATGTCGCCGGCGACCGGCCGCACCTCGATGCCTGGCGCGAGCCGGCGCAACTCGGCCGCCGTCTCGTGCAGCGCGTCGAGCCCGCGCGCGGTGATCACCACGTTGACGCCCTCGGCGGCCAACGCCGCCGCGCAGCCCTTGCCCAGCCCCTTGCTCGCCGCGCAGACGAGCGCCCACTTGCCCTTCAACCCGAGGTCCATTGCAACTCCTTGCTCAAGCTCATCCCGCCCTGCCGCTGGCCAGCAGCCACACGCCCGTCAGCACCAGCGCCGTGCCGGCGACCAGCAGCGGCGTGAACGGCTCGCCGAGGAACACGACGCCCATCGTGATCGTGCTCATCGGGCCGACCATGCCGGCCTGCGAGGCGAGCGTCGGGCCGATGCGCTCGATGGCCATCATCACCATCCACACCGGCGCCACGGTGCACGCCGTGGCATTGAGCAGCGACAGCCACAGCACCGGCTCGGCCACGCGCGCTGCCGACAGCGGGTTGAAGGCGAGGAAGTGGGCGATGCAGAACAGGCAGGCGATGCTGCCGGCCCAGCCGGCCAGCCGCATCGACCCCAGCCGCTTCACCCACTGGCCGCTCATCACGAGGTAGACCGCATAACTCAGCGCACTGCCGAAGACCAGGGCAGCGCCGAGAGCGGCCCCCTCGCCCTGCACGTTCAGCTCCTGCCCGAAAACGAGCACCACGCCGGCGTAGCTGACGCCGAGCGCGAGCGCCTGCCGCCAGTTCACCTTCTTGCCGAGGAACAGCACGGACAGGCCGAGCACGATGGTCGGGTTGAGATACAGGATCAGCCGCTCCAGGCTCGCGCTGATCAGCGCCAGGCCCATGAAATCGAGCAGGCTCGCGAGGTAGTAGCCCGAGAAGCCCAGGCCCAGCAGGGCCAGCAGCTCGCGCCGCGTCAACGCCGCCTGGCCGCGCCCGGCCCACCACGCCATCACCACGAACAGCGGCAGCGCGAACAGCATGCGGTACATGATCAGCGTGACCGGATCCACGCCGTGGCGGTAGGCCAGCTTCACGATGATGGCCTTGCCCGAAAAGGCGATCGAGCCGGCCAGCGCGAGCAGCAGCCCGGGCCAGCGCGGCGGGTGCACGGACGCGCCGAAGCTGCGCGATGGCATGGTCGCGCCGGTCATGCGGTTAGTCGATTCTGCGACGGCGATGCGCGCGGCCGGGGGCCGGCAGGCGGCGGGGAACCGTCGGCGCAGCCAAGGGCGCGGACGCATGAGCCCGAGCGGGTACCGGCTCCCAGCCCGCGCCAACCGCCGAATGTCATGCACCGGCAACACAGATCAAAACCCCACCGCCGCCCCATCCCGCCGCGGGTCGCTGGCAGCGACATAGCCTTCGACCGAAGGTTCGCCCTGGCGCCAGATGAACTGCCCCGCACCGAAATCCTGGTAGCTGTCGTTGATCTGCTCGATCTCATGGCCCAGCGCCTGCAGCCCGGCCACGGTGTCGTGGCGCATCGAGGTTTCGGCGTTGATCTGCAAGCCCTGGTTGAAGCGCCAGCGCGGCGCATCGCAGGCGGTCTGGGGGTTCTGGTGGTAATCGAGCATGCGCACCAGCGTCTGCAGGTGGCCTTGGGGCTGCATGTTGCCGCCCATCACGCCGAAGCTCATCTGCGGCTCGCCGTCGCGCATCAGGAAGGCCGGGATGATGGTGTGGAACGGGCGCTTGCGCGGCGCGACGATGTTGGGGTGGTGCTCGTCCAGCGTGAAGCAATGGCCGCGGTTCTGCAGGCTGATGCCGTACTCGGGCACCACGACACCCGAGCCGAAGCCCATGTAGTTGCTCTGGATGAAGCTGACCATCATGCCGCGCTCGTCGGCCGCGGTGAGGTAGATCGTGCCGCCCTTGACCGGGTTGCCCGGCGCAAAGGGCCGCGCGCGCTTCGGGTCGACCAGCCGCGCGCGCTCGGCGAGGTAGGTGTCGTCCAGCAGGTCCTGCGGCCGCAGCGACATGCTGGCCGGGTCGCTGACGTAGCGGTAGACATCGGCGAAGGCCAGCTTCATCGCCTCGATCTGCAGATGCTGGCTTTCGATGCCGTCCGGGTCCAGCCCACCGATGTCGAAATGGCGCAGGATGCCCAGCGCGATCAGGGCCGCGATGCCCTGCCCGTTCGGCGGGATCTCGTGCAGGCGGTAGCCGTGGCGGTAATCGATCTCGATCGTGTCGACCCACTCCGGCCGGTAGGCCGCGAGGTCGGCCTCGGCCATCGCGCCGCCCTGGGCGGCCGCCTGGCGGGCGATCGCGGCGGCGATCTCGCCGCGGTAGAAGGCCTCACCCTGGGTCTCACCGATCAGGCGCAGCGCACACGCCGCGGCCGGCATGCGAAACAGCTCGCCCACCTCGGGCGCGCGGCTGCGCGGCAGGAAGGTCTCGGCAAAGCCCGGCTGCGTCACCAGTTCGTGCACGCGCGCCGCCAGCGCCCACTTCTGCTGCACGATCACCGGCACCGCGTAGCCGCGCTCGGCGACCTCGATCGCCGGTGCCATCAGGTCGGCGAAGGGCAGCTTGCCGTAGCGCTGCGACAGCGCGACCCAGGCCGACACGGCGCCGGGCACGGTCACCGCATCCCAGCCGCGTGCCGGCGGGGCCTTGCCGTCGGGGCCGTGGCGGCCGCGGAAGTAGCTCGGCGTCCAGGCCTGGGGGGCGTGGCCCGAGGCGTTCAGGCCCTGCAGGCGCTGGCCGTCCCAGACGATCGCGAAGGCGTCCGAGCCCAGGCCGTTGCTGCACGGCTCGACCAGCGTCATCACCGCGGCAGTGGCCACCGCGGCGTCGACCGCGTTGCCGCCCGCGGCGAGCATGCGCAAGCCAGCCTGCGCGGCCAGCGGGTGCGACGTGGCGACGACGTTGCGTGCAAAGACCGGCGTGCGCTGGCTCGCGTAGCCGTTGGCCCAATGAAAATCGTGTCTCATCGTGGTGGCTTTCGGGTGGGTGGGACAGTCTGCCACCGATGGGCATTCCCAGGCTTCGCAGTCAGTCGATCGAGCGTTCGGCGACGTAGCGCTTGACCTTCGGCGGCGCTTCGCCGAGGTGGAAGGCCAGGCGCTGTTCGCGCAGGCCGATGTCGGCGGCGGTGAAACGCTCGTGGCGGCGCTGGTGCTCGACCCAGTTCTCGTCGACGAAGTATTCGACATAGCGGCCCGGCACCGAGGTGTCGCGCAGCAGCGCCCAGGTCAGCGCGCCCTGGCGCAGGCGCGCACGGCGGGTGACCTGCATCACGCGGGCGAAGTCGTCGGCGCGCGCCGGGTCGATGTGGTATTCGACCGTCACCATCACCGGGCCGTCGTCGGGGGCGACCTCGATCGCCACCTCGGGCAGGTTGGCCGGCGACGCGGGCGTCAGGTCTTCGTCGCCACCGCCCTCGACCGACACCCGGCGCGTCGCCAGCAGCGCCAGCGGGCCGAACACGGCCGCGGCGATCACCGCCGTGCGCACGTTGCTCAGGCCCGCCACCTGGCCCCACAGCAGCGAGCCCGCGGCCGACCCGCCCATCAACGCCATCTGGTAAATCGACATGCCGCGGGCGCGCACCCAGTTCGGCAGCGCGAGCTGGGCCGAGATCGTCAGCGAGTTGGCGGTCGAGATCCAGGCCATGCCGGCCACCACCATCGCCGGCAGGGCCATCCAGACCTGGGGCGAGAAGACCACGATCAGCGACATCACGGCATGCACCAGCGTGCCGTAACGGACGAACTGGTCGCGGTTGAAGCGCGCCCGCCAGCGCGGGAACAGCAGGGCCGCGGTCACCGCGCCGCCGCCCAGGCAGGCCAGCAGCACGGTGAAACTGCCCGGCCCGCCGCCGTGCAGGCTCTTGGCGACCAGCGGCAGCAACGCCATCAGCGCGGTGGATTGCAGGAAGAACAGGAAGATGCGCAGCAGCACCGCCCTCATGCGCGGCGACTGCATCACGTGTTGCCAGCCCACGCGCATCGCGCCGACGAAGCGCTCGCCGGGCAGCGCGCTTTCCTTGTGCTTTGATTTCCAGCGCAGGATCAGCACGAAGGCGCCGAAGGCCAGCGCCGCGTTGAGCACGAAGACCCAGGCGCTCGAGGTGGCTGCGAGGATGGCGCCGGCGACCACCGGCCCGACGATGCGCGACAGGTTCATCGCCACGCCGTTCAGGGCCAGCGCCTGCGGCATGTGGTGGCGCGGCACGATGTCGGGCACGATGGCCGCGAACACCGGCCAGCGCATCGCCAGCCCGATGCCGTTGGTGAATGTCAGCGCAATCAGCAGCGGCGCGGTCAGCGCATCGGCCAGCGACAGCACCGCCAGCACCACCGCGTTCAGCGCGACCCACAGCTGCGTGCCGGCGAAGTAGCGCCGGCGGTCGAGGATGTCGGCCAGCGCCCCGCTGGGCAGGCCGAGCAGGAAGACCGGTAGCGTCGACGCCGTCTGCACCATCGCCACCAGCACCGGGCTGGTCGTCAACGTGGTCATCAGCCAGGCGGCCGCCACGTCGTTCATCCACATCGTGATGTTGGCGGCCAGCCAGGCCAGCCACAGCATGCGGAACACCGGTGTCGCGAACGGCGCGAGCGCCGAGGTCGAATGCGCGGGGTCGGCAGCAGTGGTGGCGGATTCGGTCGTCACGTGCCTAGTGTCGCGTCATGGGCAGCGGAATGGAAAGGCCCGCGGAAGCGGGCCGTCCTATCCAGGGCGTGCGCGGATCTGGCTTCGCCAGTCCGCTGCGCGAGCCCCCTCGGGGGGGCAGCGAGCGCCAGCGAGCGTGGGGGCACCTACTCTTCCTGGAACGCCTCCTCGCGCTTGTTCTTGATCGACGGCAGCATCACCACCACGATCATCGCCGCGGCGGCGGCCAGCAGGCCGGCCGACAGCGGACGCTGCACGAAAGTGAACCAGTCGCCGCGCGACAGCAGCAGCGCGCGGCGCAGGTTCTCCTCCATCATCGGCCCGAGGATGAAGCCCAGCAGCAGCGGGGCCGGCTCGCAGCCGAGCTTGAAGAACAGGTAGCCGATGAAGCCGAACCCGGCCGCCATGTAGACGTCGAAGTTGTTGTTGTTCAGCGTGTACAGGCCGATGCAGCAGAAGGTCAGGATGGCCGGGAACAGGTGGCGGTAAGGCACCGTCAGCAGCTTGATCCAGATGCCGATCAGCGGCAGGTTCAGGATCACCAGCATCAGGTTGCCGATCCACATCGACGCGATCAGGCCCCAGAACAGCTCGGGGTTGCTCGTCATCACCTGCGGGCCGGGCTGGATGCCCTTGATCGTCATCGCGCCGACCATCAGCGCCATCACCGCATTGGGCGGGATGCCCAGCGTCAGCATCGGGATGAAGCTGGTCTGCGCGCCGGCGTTGTTGGCCGATTCGGGGCCGGCCACGCCGCGGATGTTGCCCTTGCCGAAGACCTCTTCGCCCGGGCGGCCCTTCATCTTCTTCTCGACCGTGTAGGCCGCGAACGAGGCCAGCAGCGCGCCGCCGCCCGGCAGCACGCCGAGGATGGAGCCCAGCGTCGTGCCGCGCAGCACGGCGGGGAAGGCGTCCTTGAAATCCTGCCGGGTCGGCCACAGGCCGCTGACGCTCTTGGTGAAGACCTCGCGGTGCTCGGCCGGGCGGCCCAGGTTGGCGATGATCTCGCCGAAACCGAACACGCCCATGGCGATGGTGACGAAGTTGATGCCGTCGGTCAGCTCGGCGATGTCGAAGCTGTAGCGCGGCACGCCGGAGATCACGTCGGTGTTGATCTGCCCCAGCAGCAGGCCGAGCAGGATCATCGCGATCGCCTTGACCAGCGAGCCCGAGGCCAGCACCACCGCGCCGATCAGGCCGAGCGTCATCAGCGAGAAGTACTCGGCCGGGCCGAACTTGAAGGCCAGCTCGGTCAGCGGCGGCGCGAAGGCGGCGATGATGACCGTGCCGACGCAGCCGGCGAAGAACGAGCCCAGGCCGGCCGCTGCCAGCGCGGCACCGGCGCGGCCGCGGCGGGCCATCTGGTAGCCGTCGATCGCGGTGACGACCGAGCTCGATTCGCCCGGCACGTTGATCAGGATCGCGGTGGTCGAGCCGCCGTACTGCGCGCCGTAGTAGATGCCGGCCAGCATGATCAGCGCCGGCGTCGCGTCCAGCGAGTAGATCGACGGCAGCAGCATCGCGATCGTCGCCACCGGGCCGAGGCCCGGCAGCACGCCGATCAGGGTGCCGAGCACGGCGCCACCGAAGGCATACAGCAGGTTGGTGAGCGTGAACGCGGTCTGGAAACCGAGCCCGAGGTTGGAAATCAGGTCCATCTTGATCTACCTCGATCTCAGCCGCCAAGGAAGGCCGGCCACATGGGGATGGTCAGCTTGAGGCCGACCACGAAGACCGCCCAGGACAGCACGGTCAGCACGATCGAGTTGATGATCGAGCCGAGCCAGGTGTGCTCGTCGCTGGCGTAGGCCGAAACGAGCACGAGGACCGGCAGCGAGATCACCATGCCCAGCCGCGGCAGCATCGCGCCGAACAGCAGCACGGCCGCGAGGATCACCAACAGGGGCTTCCACGCGAAGGCGCCGACCGGCTCGCCATCCTCGGTCTCGATGGTCAGGGCTTCGAACAGGATCATGCCGCCGAGCAGGGCCAGCAGGATGCCGAGACCGAAGGGGAAGTAGGCCGGGCCCGGTCGGGCCGAGCTGCCGAAGCTGTAGTTCAGGGCGCCGATGGCAAAGCTGCCGCCGACGATGACGAACATCAGCCCGGACCAGAAGTCCTTCTGGCTCTTGATCTTCACGGAGTTGTCTCCTCGCTCGACAAAGGGGGTTGCCGACGATTCTAGGAAGACCCCCTGGCCGCGCTGCTGTGGAATACACGTAAGCGCAAGCCGAAGGCGAGCCGCCGGCAAGTGTGTCGAGGAGGAGGGGCAACGGGATGCCCGCGCCTGAAAAGAAAGCGGTGCTGACGGCGTTGCAGCGCCGTCAGCACCGAAAGATCAACCAACCAAGCTTTGCGATTGCGAAGCCCGATGCTGGTTGTGGAGGGATCTATCGATTCGTATTCCCTGAGCAGATACCTTGGTCGCTTCGAGCGTATTCGGGTCTTCAGCCCCCGCTATAGGGAAAGCCGCAAAGGCCAAACAGTTCGAACAGAATCTCGAGCATCACGATCTCCTCGGGTGGGGTTCCAACAAGCGTCCTTGCAATGGAATGGATTTCAGCAAAGAAGCGCCCTTTGCGAACCTACAAACCCTTGTAGGCCCCCCCGCCAGGGCTGGCGATTACCCGCTAGGGCTGGATCAGGCCGAGCGAAATGGCCTTCAGGACGGCCACGTGCTTAGACGAGGTGTCGAGCTTGCGAAACACGTTTCGCAGGTGGAAGTTGACCGTGTTCTCGCTCATGCCCAGGATCTGCCCGGTCGCCCAGGCGGATTTGCCTTCCATCGTGCGCAGCAGCACCTCGCGCTCGCGCGGCGTCAGGCTCGGCAGCGCCCCCGTGGCGGCCGGGGGCACCAGCAGCCGCTGGGCCGCATCCTGGCAGTGCACGGCCAGCAGCTGCAGGTCGGCGAGCAGCCGGGTGACCTTCTGGTCACTGCGCGGCAGCGGCCGCTCCCGATCCAGCCCGAGCAGGAACTGGCGGTTTCCCGGCAGGCGCAGGGCGACCGAGATTCCCGTGCGATAGCCGTAGGGCGCCGCCCGCTCCCACAGCTCGGGCGTCCCGGCCTGGGTATAGAACTTCTGGTCGTACATGAATGGCAGGCCGGCGGTGCGCAGTTTGGTCAACACCGGGTCCTGCTTGGACAATTCCGGGTCCGCGCCCAACGCCGCAAAGTCTTCGGGCCGGTTGCCGATGTAGAGGAAATCGGGCTCCCGCTCGGCGTGCTCGATCACCAGCACCGAGGAAACCAGGCCGAAGTCCATCGCATGGGCGAAGTCGATCAACCGACGGCGGAAGGTCGCCTTGTCGGCCGACTGGCTGACTTCGAAGTAGTTTTGCAGTCGCAAGGGGCGCCTCCCGAATGCCGGCCCGATGGATCCACGGCGCACTACCAAGGTTGACGGCTTGAACGGCGCGCGGAATGGGCCCGAGACTACACCCGATTTCTCATGCAGGGGTGCAGGACATGCGGCAAGAGTCGACGATGGTGATCGCCACCTGGCGGCCGGTCACCCGAACCGTGCGGGACTGGATGCACGACGCCCGACGCTTCAGGCGCATTGCGACCACGCACGGCACGGCCCGCCACGACACCGGCGTGCGTTCGGGCCGGGCGCTGTGGGGCATCTGGACGAGCGACTGCCCGATGGGGATCTGCTGGGAGTGGGCCGAGCTGCGGCCCGGCATCGTGACACTGGCCAACCCGCTGCACGTGCTCTCCAACGTCGCGCTGCTGTCGGACGGTGGTGACCGGCTCGACGGCGCACGCATGCTGCTGGAGCTGAACAACACCGTGCACGCGATGAACTGGCAGCGCGAGGTCTGCGCCGAGTTGCTTCGGTCGGATGCGACCGCCGTCGCATAGGGCTGTGCCGGCCGCCTGGATCAGCCCGGCGCCTCGCCCTCCCAGCGGGGCGTGCAGCGCAGCACTTCCTCCAGCGTCGTGAGCCCCTGGGCGACCTTCGCGAGGCCGGCCACCCGCAGCGGCTGCATGCCCTCGGTCACGGCCTGGCGGCGCAGCTTGGCGGGGTCCAGGTGCGGGTGGATGGCCGCGCGTGCCGGCTCGCTCATCATCATCAGCTCGTACAGCGCCGCGCGGCCGCGGTAGCCGGTGCCCCGGCAGGCCGGGCAGCCGACCGCCTTGTGCGGGCGGATCGTGCCGGCCAGGCGCCACGGCGCGGCGAGCGCCTGCAGCGCCTCGACGGTGATAGCCGGATCCGGTTGCTTGCAGCTCGGGCACAGCGTGCGCGTGAGCCGCTGGGCGAGCACGCCGATCACCGTGGCGGTGATCAGGTAGGGTGGCACGCCCAGGTCGATCAGCCGGGTGATCGAGGCCGGTGCGTCGTTGGTGTGCACGGTCGAGAACACCAGGTGGCCGGTCAGCGAGGCCTGGATCGCCATCTCGGCGGTCTCGAGGTCACGGATCTCGCCGACCATGATGATGTCCGGGTCCTGCCGCATCAGCGCGCGCAGCCCGTCGGCGAAGCCCAGGTCCAGCGCCGGCTGCACCTGGGTCTGGTTGAAGGCCGGCTCGACCATCTCGATCGGGTCTTCGACGGTGCAGACGTTGACCTCCTCGGTGGCGAGCTTCTTCAGCGTCGAGTACAGCGTCGTCGTCTTGCCCGAGCCGGTCGGGCCGGTGACGAGGATGATGCCGTGCGGGTGCTCGATCAGCTCGTTCCAGCGCCGGGCCTCGTCGGGCGCGAAGCCGAGCGACTCGAAGGGCTTGTCGACCGTGCCGGGGTCGAAGATGCGCATCACGACCTTCTCGCCGAAGGCGGTGGGCAGCGTGGACAGACGCATCTCCACCTCCCCGCCGCCGCCGGGCACGTTGTCGGGCCGGCGCGTCTTGATGCGGCCGTCCTGCGGGCGGCGGCGCTCGACCACGTCCATGCGGCCGAGCAGCTTGATGCGTGCGGTCATCGCGCTCATCACCGGCGCGGGCACCTGGTGCACCAGGTGCAGCACGCCGTCGATGCGGAAGCGGATCACGCCGGTGTCGCGCCGGGGCTCGAGGTGGATGTCGCTCGCGCGCTGCTCGAAGGCGTATTGCCAGAGCCAGTCGACGATCTGCACCACGCCGGAATCGTTGGCGTCGAGGGCGTTGTCCTTGACCTTGCCCATGTCGACCAGCTGCTCGAAGCTGACGCTCGCGCCGGCCAGCTCGCCGGTCTTCTTGGCGGTACGCACGTTGGCGGCCAGCGCGTAGAACTCGGCCGTGAAGCGCGCCACGTCGTCGGGCGTGGCGAGCACCAGCTTGATCGCGCGGCGGGTGTGGGCCTCGATGTCGGGCAGCCAGGCCACGTCGAAGGGCTCGCAGGTGGCCACCGTGATCTCGCTCGTGCCCACGTGCAGCGGCAGCGCGCGCCGCGTTTCGGCATAGGCCAGCGACATCACGTCGGCTACCTTGCTGGCGTCGACGCGCAGCGGGTCGATGCGCTGGAACGGCAGGCCGAAACGGCCGGCCAGCCAGCGTGTGAGGGCCTCGGTGTCGAGCGCGCTGGCGTCGCGCGCGTCCTTCAGCCCGGCCCCGCCCAGGCGCAGCAGGGGGTGCAGGCTGGAGCCGGCCTGGCCGAAGCGCCGGGCCAGCGTATCGGCCTCCTGCGGCGCGAGCAGCCCGTCGTCGCGCAGCCACTTGAGCAGTTGCCGCATGTCGAGCCTTCCCTTGGGCGGCACCGCGTGGCGGGGGGACGTGCCAGCAGGGGAATCGGTCGACGCGGTCATGGGGGCTCTTCAGTCGGCGGGAGGAGACAAGGGCCTGACCATGCGCAGCCACTTGCGTGCCGGCAGGCCGTAGCGTTCTTCGATGTTAGCGGCGCGGGCCGTCAGTTCTTCGCGGTCCGGCACCTTTACGTTGCGCGCGGCGACGATCACCGTGTTGCCTTCACGGGTCGGCCGCAGGCTCCAGACCTGGCGCCGGCCGAAGGCGGCGGCGATGTGCTCGGTGCTCTTGGTGAAGCTGGCGTCGCGGCCGAACAGGTTCACCGTCATCACGCCGCCGTGGGCGTCCAGCACGTCGCGGCAGGCGGCATAGAAATCCTCATCGTCCAGCACCGGGGCCGCGGCCTCGTGGTCATACAGGTCGACGTTGAGCACCTGGGCGATGCCGGCGTGCGCGGGGTCGGCCACCCAGCGGCCGGCGTCGCCCTCGATCACGGTCAGCCGCGAATCGTCCGGCGGCAGCCGGAACCACAGCCGGTTCGCGCCGATCACGGTCGGGTTGATCTCGACCACCGTGGTCTTCATGCGCAGCACCTTGTGACAGAAGCGCGTAATCGCACCGGCGCCCAGGCCGAGCTGCACAGCATGCCCTTCGACCACCTCGGCCATGGGGCGCCACAGCATCCAGGCCATCATGCGCTGGATGTACTCCAGCTCCAGCGCCTGCGGCCTGGCCAGCCGCATTGCGCCCTGCACCCAGGGCGAATCGAGATGAAGGTAGCGGACGCCGTCGTGCTCAGACATCGTCGCGCCGGCAAGTTCCTGGGTTCGGGTGGCCATCGGCGGCGATTGTAGAAAGGGCCCCGCGCGGGGCCCCTTCGAGGTCGTGCTCAGGCCGCCTTCGCCTGAACCGGTGCGCGCCAGCGCGCCATCAGCTCGGCCCACTTCGCACGCGCGGCCTGCAGGTGGCGCGCCTTGACGTGCCCGTAGCCGCGGATGTCTTCGGGCAGCTTGGCGATCTCGACCGCCAGGGCCAGCTTGTCGGCGCTCAAGGAGGCCAGCAGCTCGTCGATCGCCGCGCGGTACTCGCCGATCAGCGCGCGCTCGGTGCGGCGCTCCTCGGTGCGGCCGAAGGGGTCGAGCGCGGTGCCGCGCAGGCCCTTCAGCTTCGCGAGCAGCCCGAAAGCCGTGCGCATCCAGGGGCCGAAGGGTTTCTTCACCAGCTCGCCCTGCTCGTTCTTCTTCGCGAACAGCGGCGGCGCCAGGTGGTGCACCAGCTTGAAGTCGCCCTCGAACTGCGCGTTCAGCTTGGCCAGGAAGGCCGGGTCGGTGTGCAGCCGGGCAACCTCGTACTCGTCCTTGTAGGCCATCAGCTTGAACAGGTAGCGCGCGACCGCCTCGGCCAGGCGGGTCGAGGGGCCGAGCTTGCCCTCGGCGGCTCGTACCTTCTCGACGAAGGCCCGGTAGTCGGCGGCGTAAGCGGCGTCCTGGTAGCCGGTCAGGAACTCGACGCGCTTGGCGATGGTCTCGTCCAGCGACGGCCGCTTGACGAACTGGATCACGGCCGCGGCCTTGAACAGCGCCTTCACCGAGGCCAGGTCGTGCGCGCAGCGCCGGCCCCATTCGAAGGCAGCCTTGTTGTTCTCGATCTGCACGCCGTTCAGCTCCATCGCGCGCATCAGCGACTCGCGCGTCAGCGGGATGCGGCCGTGCTGCCAGGCGAAGCCCAGCATCAGCGGGTTGGTGTAGATCGAATCGCCCAGCAACTGCACCGCGGCCTCCTCGGCATCGAAGGCAGCGAAGCGGCTCGGGCCCACGGCCGCGGCGATCGCCTGCTCGCACTGCGCTGCCGGGAAGGTCCACTCGGTGTCGGAGACGAAGCTGGCGGTCGGCGTGGCATGGCTGTTCAGCGCGACGAAGCTGCGCTCGGGGTGCATCGCGCCGAGCGTGGTCTTGCTCGCGGCGACGATCGCGTCGCAGCCGATGACGAGGTCGGCCTTCGCGGTGTCGACCTTGGTCGTGTGGATGGCCTCGGGCGTCTCGGCGATCTGCACGTGGCTCCAGGTCGCGCCGCCCTTCTGCGCGAGGCCGGCCGCGTCCTGCGTGACGATACCCTTGCCCTCGATGTGCGCGGCCATGCCGAGCAGCTGGCCGATCGTGATGACCCCCGTGCCGCCGACGCCGGCCACGACGATGCCCCAGGCCGATTCGCAGCGCGGCAGCGCGGGCTCGGGAATCTCCGGCAGTTGGCCCAGGCTCGGCCCGCTGCCCTTCTTCGGCTTCTTCAGCCTGCCGCCCTCGACGGTGACGAAGCTCGGGCAGAAGCCCTTGACGCAGGAGAAATCCTTGTTGCAGGAGTTCTGGTTGATCTGGCGCTTGCGGCCGAACTCGGTTTCCAGCGGCTCGACCGAGACGCAGTTGCTCTGCACCGAGCAGTCGCCGCAGCCCTCGCAGACCAGCTCGTTGATGACCACGCGCTTCTCGACCTCGGCCATCGTGCCGCGCTTGCGGCGCCGGCGCTTCTCGGTCGCGCAGGTCTGGTCGTAGATGATCGCGGTGGTGCCCTTGATCTCGCGGAACTCGCGCTGGATGCGATCGAGCTCGTCGCGGTGGTGCACGGTGACGCCAGGGGCCAGCACCGCGCCGTCGTACTTGGCCGGCTCATCGGTCACGATCACCAGCTTCGCGGCACCTTCGCTGACCAGGCTGTTCATGATCTGCAGCACCGAGTGGCCCTCGGGCCGCTCGCCGACACGCTGGCCGCCGGTCATCGCGACCGCATCGTTGTAGAGCACCTTGTAGGTGATGTTCACGCCCGCGGCGATCGACTGGCGGATCGCCAGGATGCCGCTGTGGAAGTAGGTGCCGTCGCCCAGGTTCGAGAAGATGTGCTGCTCGTTGGTGAACGGCGCCTGGCCGACCCAGGGCACGCCCTCGCCGCCCATCTGCGTGAAGGTCTCGGTGTGGCGACCCGGCATCCAGTTGACCATGTAGTGGCAGCCGATGCCGGCCACCGCCCGCGAGCCCTCGGGCACGCGGGTGCTGGTGTTGTGCGGGCAGCCCGAGCAGAACCAGGGCGTGCGGTCGCCGGTCTTCACCTCGAGTGCCGCCAGCGCCCGCTCCTTCGCGTCGATCACGGCGATGCGCTCGTCCATGCGCGCCGCGATGTCGGCCGGCACGCCGAGCTTCTTCAGCCGCTTGGCGATGGCCTTGGCAATGATGGCCGGCGTCAGGTCGGCCTTGGCACGCAGCAGCCAGCTCTCGCTCGGGTTCGGCACCGACCATTCGCCGCCGGACGAATCGCCCTCCTGCTCGTCGAACTTGCCCAGCACGTTGGGCCGCACGTCCGGCCGCCAGCCGTAGAGCTGCTCCTTGATCTGGTACTCGATGACCTGGCGCTTCTCCTCGACGACGAGGATCTCCTGCAGCCCGGTCGCGAAATCACGCGTGATCGTCGCCTCCAGCGGCCACACCACGTTGACCTTGTGCAGGCGCAGGCCGATCGCGCGGCAGGTCGCGTCGTCCAGGCCCAGGTCGGCCAGCGCCTGGCGCGTGTCGTTGAAGGCCTTGCCGCTGGCGGCGATGCCGAAGCGGTCGTGCGCCGTGGCGATGACGTTGTAGTTCAGGCGGTTCGCGCGCACGTAGGCCAGCGCGGCGTACCACTTGTAATCCATCATCCGCGCCTCCTGCTCCAGCGGCGGGTCGGGCCAGCGGATGTGCAGGCCGCCCGGCGGCATCTGGAAGTCTTCCGGCACGACGATGTTGACGCGGTCGGGGTCGACGCTGACGCTGGCGGCCGACTCCACCACTTCCTGGATCGTCTTCATGCCGCTCCACAGGCCCGAGAAGCGGCTCATCGCAAAGGCATGCAGGCCCATGTCGAGGATGTCCTGCACGCTGCTCGGGAAGAAGGTCGGGAAGCCGCAGGCCTTGAAGACGTGGTCGCTCTGGTGCGGCGCGGTCGAGCTCTTGGCCACGTGGTCGTCGGCGGCGATCGCGATCACGCCGCCGTGCCGGCTCGTGCCGGCCATGTTGGCGTGCTTGAAGACATCGATCGAGCGGTCGACCCCCGGGCCCTTGCCGTACCAGATGCCGAAGACGCCGTCGTACTTCGCCTTTTCCTTGAACAGGTCGAGCTGCTGCGTGCCCCACACGGCCGTGGCGCCCAGCTCCTCGTTGACGCCCGGCTGGAAGACGATGTGGTTGGCGGCCAGGTGCTTCTTGGCGCTCCACAGCGCCTGGTCGTAGCCGCCCAGCGGAGAGCCGCGGTAGCCACTGACGAACCCGGCCGTGTTCAGGCCGGCGCGGGCATCGCGCGTGCGCTGCAGCATCGGCAGCCGCACCAGCGCCTGCACCCCGCTCATGAAGGCCCGACCGGTGGGCAGCGCGTACTTGTCGTCGAGCGAGACCGATTCCAGCGCGCGGCGGATCGATTCGGGCAGCGGGGCATTCATGGCGGGCGGTGCTCCTGGGGGGCCGAGACGGCGTTCTGGGCGACATGCCAGCGCGCCCACGGGCTTGTGGCCCGGCGCACTCGCAAAGGGGGTGGGTGAGTGCGCAAAGTGTAGGAGCAAGCGCGCGACAGGTGCTTTCTTTCGATTGCCTTGGCATGGAGCTTTGAGAAACAATCTTGCGTCATGAAGCCAAGAAGGGAACCAGCATTGCCGAAGCCAGCCAAATCGGGGAAAACCAGTAGGCCCGAGCCGGCCACCGCCACGGCCGCCGTGCCTGCCGCCGGCGTGGCGCTGGATCGCTACGACGTCGCGATCCTCGATGCGCTGCAACGCGATGCCCGCCAGTCCAACGCCGACCTGGCCGCCGCGATCGGGCTGTCGGCCGCGCCCACCTGGCGCCGCGTGCGCCGGCTGGAGGAACTGGGCGTGATCACCGGCTACCGCGTCGACATCGACCGACGCAAGATCGGCCTGGGCGTGCTGGCCTTCGTACGCATCGACGCCGACCGCGACAACGCCGAGGCAACGCGGGCGCTGGAAGATGCGATCCGCCAGCTGCCCGAAGTGATCGCCTGCCACTACATCAGCGGCGCCGGGACCTTCGAGCTGCAGGTGCTGGTGACGGACCTGGACGCCTACTCCCGCTGGACGATGGACACGCTGTTCAGGCTGCCCAACGTGAAGGACCTGCACACCAGCTTTT
Source organism: Ideonella sp. (assembly GCF_035254525.1). Taxonomy (GTDB): domain Bacteria; phylum Pseudomonadota; class Gammaproteobacteria; order Burkholderiales; family Burkholderiaceae_C; genus Ideonella. Next base: position 77,954 of record NZ_DATFAN010000150.1, read on the forward strand.
CGCTCGGCGAGATCAAGGCCGGCGCAGCGCTGCCGCTGGGCCACCTGCGGCCCGCCGGCGCGTGAGACCCCTGCGCCACCCCAAGGCGCCTGAGTTAGGCTCACGCCCATGGACCTGACCCCCGCCCGCCGCGAGCTCACCACCGGCCGCCTGTGGCTTCAGGCCGGCCACGAGGGGTTGGCCATCGCGGTGGCGGATTTCTATCGGCGCAACCGCCGGCATTTCGCGCCCTGGGATCCGCCGACGCCCGAGAGCTTCTACACGCCGGCCACGCAGGCCGAGCGCATTCGCCTGGGGCTCAAGGCCTTTGCCGAGGGCGCGGCGTTTCGCTACTGGATCATGCTGGCGGCCGAGCCCGACCGGGTCATCGGCTCGATCCACTTCAGCCAGATCGCGCGGGGTGCCTTCCACAGCTGCGTGCTCGGCTACGCGCTCGACCAGCACTGCCAGGGCCAGGGCTACATGCATGAGGCGCTGTCGACCGCGATCGACGAGATGTTCTCGACGCGCGTGAACCTGCACCGCATCCAGGCGGCCTACCGGCCCGAGAACAAGCGCAGCGGCGCGGTGCTGGCGCGGCTGGGCTTTCGCCACGAGGGGCTGGCGCGCGATTACCTCTTCATCGACGGCGCCTGGCGCGACCACCACCTGACCGCGCTGACCAACCCCTTGTTCGCCGAGCCGGCCGACTGGTAGGCCGCCGCCCTCAGTGCACGGCGTGCTGGCCGTGCCCGCCGTGCGCGGCGTGGTCGCGCGCGATGTGGTGCCCGGTCGCGGCGCCGGCCAGTCGCGCGAGCGTCTCGGCGGCGTGCCGCGTGCGGGCGACGATGCTGCCCGCCTCGACCTGGGCCGCGTCGTAGACGATCTCGCCGTTGAAGACCGTCTGCATCACGCCGATCTGCATCAGCTCGGCGGCCGGCGTCTCGATGGGGTCGTGGTCCAGGACCACCAGGTCGGCCAGCTTGCCGACCTCGATCGAGCCCACCTTCGCCTCCAGCCTCAGCGCGCGGGCCGCGTTGATCGTGTAGGCTGCGATCATGTCGGCCACCGGCACCGCCTCTTCGGCGTGCAGCGCCTGGCCGTGGTACGGCGAACCGGCGAACGGGTTGGTGCGCGTGGCGGCGATCTGCGTGGCCGCCAGGGGCGTGTTCGGCATCGGGTCGCCCGGCGCCGCATCCACCGGCCAGTCGCTGCCGCCCACCAGCGTCGCGCCCGCGGCCTTCAGGCTGCCGGCCGGGTACATGTAGCGGTGCGTCTCGGGCAGGAGGTAGGGCTGCACCGCGTCGATCGAGTACTCGTCCGGCTGGGCCCAGAACAGCTGCATGTTCGCGACGACGCCGAGCGCCTTGAAGCGCGCGAAGTCGGCCGGGTCGACGATCTGCAGGTGCGCGATCTGGTGCCGGTTGTCGCTCGTGCCGTTGGCCTGCTTCGCGACCCCGAGCGCGTCGAGCACCGCGTGCGTCGTGAAATCGCCGATCGAGTGGGTGTGGATCGTGAAGCCCTCCTTGTCGAGCCGCGCGACGTAGCGGTTCAGCACCGCCTGGTCGAAGTAGCGGCCCCCGTAGTTCGCGGTCGCCTGGCCGTTCGCATCGAGGTAGGGCCTGGTCATCGCCGCGGTCTGCGTCGGGTACTCGATCACGCCGTCGGAGAAGATCTTCACCGCGTCGGCCTGGATCAGCGGGTGCGCGGCGTACTTCGCGCGCAGGCCCAGCAGGCGCTGGTACTCGGCCTCGTCGTCGACGATGTCCGACATCAGCGCAGCACGCACGCGCATCTTCAGCGTGCCGGCCGCTGCCAAGGCGTCGTAGACCTCGAGCGTTGATTCGCCGGCCCAGGCATCCTGCACCGCGGTGATGCCCTTGGAGCGCACCAGGTCCAGCGCCTGCTGCGCCAGCGCGACACGCTGCTCCAGCGTCAGCGGCGGGATGATCGAGTCGACCAGACCTTGCGCCGCGTCCTTCAGGAAGCCGGTCGGGTTGCCATTCGCATCCCGCTCGATCTGGCCGCCCGGTGGGTCGGCGGTGGCCGACGTGATGCCGGCCAGCGCCAGCGCCCTCGTGTTGACCCACTCGGTGTGGCCGTCGATGCCGTGCAGGGCCACCGGCCGCGTCGCGCTGATGCGGTCGAGATCGGTGGCGGTGGCGACGAAGTTGGTCGGGTTGACGTTGACGATCTCGATCCACTTGCCCTCGGGCACAGGCTGCGGCTCGTTCGGCAGGCAATCGGACAGCGCATAGGCGACGATGTCGTCCACCGTCAGCGGCACGCCGTCGACGCTGCACTGCGCGAGGCGCTCGGCGCCCATCACCGGGTGGATGTGGCTGTCGATGAAGCCGGGCAGCACGGTGCGGCCGCCCAGCTCGACCACCCGCGTGTCGTGCCCGATGTAGTCGGCCACCTCGGCATCGCTGCCGACCGCGACGATGCGGGCACCGCGCACGGCCACCGCAGTCGCCGTGCGGCCGGAGGCGTCCATCGTGCGAACCTGGCCGCCGCGCAGCACCAGCGTGGCCGCTTCGGGCCGATTCAGGTCCCAGTCCAGGCAACCGGCCAGCACGGCCGCGGCAGCGGCCGCCGCGACGAGCCAGCCGGCCCGGGCTGGGGCAAGGCAATGGCGAAAGCGAAGGCAAAAGCGAAAGCGCACGGTGCTCGTCTCCTGGCGCCGCAAGGGCGCTCGTCGTGGTGGTGGCCGACTCTGGCCGGCCACCCGAACCGCGACAACCCTGCAGATGCACGGTCAGCCGCCGGGTTACCCTGCCGCCCATGAACCTCGCGCGCTTCTCGTCGCTGGTGCTGGCCTGGCAGCGGCTGGCGGCCGACGCACCGGCCGAGGGCTTCCGCGCCGCGGCGCTGCACCTGCTCGAGCCGCATCTGGCCTTCGATTCCGCGTGGTGGGGCATTGCGAACCCGCAGGCCGGCCAGGTCTCGGTGATGCAGGGCTACCTCCACCGGCTGCCGCCCGAATTCACCGAGGACTGGTGGCGCATCGCCGACGTCGATGCGCTTGCACGGCGCTGCGCCGAGCAGCCCGGCATCACCGTGCACGACGACGGCAGCCGGCCCGGCACGCCGGCCGAAGATGCTTTCGATGCACGCTATGGCCTGGCCAGCGCGCTGTCGACCCTCGTGCACGACGAAGCGACCGGCCTGTACTGCTTCCTGTCGCTGTTTCGCGGCGAGTCGAGGCCCGCGTTCAGCGAAGCCGAGCGCGCGTTCACCGAGCTGCTGGTGCCGCACCTGGTGCTGGCCGAGCGGACGCACTGGCGGCTCGCGCTGCGGCGCCAGCTCGGGGCGGCCGGCACGCACCAGGCGCAATCCGACGATGCGGGCTACCTGCTGGACGCCTCGCCGGATTTCTGCCGCGCGCTCGTCGGCGAATTCCCGGCCTGGCCCGGCGGCCCCTTGCCCCTGCCGCTGCAGCCGCTGCTGCGCGCCCGCGGCGGGCAATGGCAGGGGCGGCGGATCGAGATCCACATCGAACCGCTGAACGAGGCCGACAGGGCCGACGAGGACCGCGCCGCGCCGAACGCGTGCTGCCGCATCCTGCTGCGCGCCCGCATCGGCCACGGGCTGACACGGCGCGAGGAGACCATCGCCCGGGCCTACGCCGCCGGCGATTCGTACAAGGAGATCGCGCGCCAGCTCGGCCTGTCACCCACCACCGTGCGCGGCTACCTGCGCGAGTGCTACCTCAAGCTGGGCGTGTCGAACAAGGCGGCCCTCGGCGGCGTGCTGCTGCGCGGTGCGCCGGACGCCACGGCGCCGAAGCGCTGAGGCCGCCCTTCAGCGCCTGGACGGCAGGCTGCCGACCACCCCCTGGACCAGCCAATCCATCTGCGCGATCTGCTCCGCCCCCATCACCGCACCGGCGGCCTGGCGCTCGCGGCCGGTGTTGTCGACCAGGCGACCGGCAAAGGGCCGGAACTCGCCGCTGCGCAGCGCGGGCTCCTTCTGCGCCACGGCCTCGCGCGCCGCAGGTGCGAGCTGCGGGCTCAGGGCGGCCAGGCGCACCATGCCGTCGCCGATGCCGCCCATGTGGGCCGCCGGCTGCCAACGGCCGTCGATCAGCGCCTTGGCCCGGCGGATGTAGTAAGGCCCCCAGTGCTGGGTCACGGCGGCCAGCTGCGCATGCGGCGCCACCTCGCCCATGTCGCTCTGGTAGGCCACCAGCGCGACCTTCGCCTCTTCGGCAGCCTGGGCCACGGCGGTCGACGCCGAGTGGTTCGTCAGCACGTCGGCGCCTTGGCGGACCAGCGTCAGCGCCGCATCACGCTCGCGCGCCGGGTCGAACCAGGTGTCAAGCCAGATCACCTTGACCTCGGCCTTCGGGTTGACCGAACGCATGCCCAGCGTGAAAGCGTTGATGCCCTGCACCACTTCGGGCACCGGGAAGCCCGCCACGTAACCGGCGACGCCGCTCTTGCTGTGGTGGCCGGCGATCATGCCGGCCAGGTAGCGCCCCTCGTAGAAGCGCGCGTTGTAGGTCGACAGGTTGGGCGCGGTCTTGTAGCCGCCGGCCACTTCGAAGCGCACGGTCGGGAACTCGGCCGCGACCCGCAGCGCCGGCTCCTGGTAGCCGAAGCTGGTGGCGATGATGAGCTGCTGGCCCTGGGCGGCGAGGTCACGCATCACGCGCTCCGCGTCGGCGCCTTCGGCCACCGACTCGACCACCGTCGTCTTCACGCGCGGGCCGAGAAAGGCCTCCAGATCGTGCCGGCCCGCATCGTGCTGGTAGGTCCAGCCGGCCTGGCCGACCGGGCTGACGTAGACGAAGGCGACCTTCAGCGGCGCCGCGGCCGACGGCGCGTCGGCGGCATGGGCCGCCGTGATAGCGAGCAGGGCGGCGCACAGGGCTTGTCTGAGCATGAGCATCCTCGGCGTGGCGGCCCGTGCATTCTCACCGCGGCCGAAGGCGGGCCGACGGGCGTCGATGCCCACCGGGAAAAACCCCAGGTCCAGGCACGGGGTTTGCGTTCGGTTCCAAGCCAGAATGCCGGACTTGCCTATTCAAGCCCGATCGCGGGTTCCCCGATCCCCCACGTGCGGCACAACCGCCCCATGGAGATTCACATGAGCATCCATCGCCCGACCCTCACCCCGAACGCCGTGGCCCTGGCTGCATTGGCCCTGTGGGCAGCGGCTGCCGGCGCGCAAGCCAAGACGCTGGTCTATTGCTCCGAGGGTTCGCCCGAGAACTTCACCCCGGCGCTGAACACCACCGGCACCAGCTTCGACGCGGCGCGGCCGGTCTATGACCGCCTGACGCATTTCGTGCGCGGCAGCACCCAGGTCGAGCCCGGCCTGGCCGAGAGTTGGACGATCTCGCCCGACGGCAAGACCTACACCTTCAAGCTGCGCGGCGGCGTGAAGTTCCACAGCGTGCCGGGCTTCACGCCCACGCGCGAGTTCAACGCCGACGACGTGATCTTCTCGTTCGAGCGCCAGTGGAAGGCCGACCATCCATACGCCAAGGTCTCGGGCGGCAAGTACGACTACTTCGCCGACATGGGCTTCAAGGACGACCTGGTGTCGATCGAGAAGGTCGACCCGCTCACCGTGCGCATGACCTTCAAGAAGCCCAACGTCACGATGTTGCCGAACCTCGCGATGGACTTCGCCGCCATCCACTCGGCCGAGTACGCCGATGCGCTGGCCAAGGCCAACAAGAAGGAGCAGTTCGACCAGGTCCCCGTGGGCACCGGCCCGTTCAGCTTCGTGGTCTACCAGAAGGATGCGGTGATCCGCTACAAGGCCAACAAGGCCTACTGGGGCGAGAAGGCCCTGGTCGACGACCTGGTCTACGCGATCACGCCGGACGCGACCGCGCGCTACTCCAAGCTCAAGGCCGGCGAATGCCACCTCACCGGCTACCCGCGTCCGGCCGACCTGCCCGAGATGCAGAAGGACCCGGCGCTGAAGGTGACCAACCTGCCGGGCCTGAACATCGCCTACTGGGCGTTCAACACCCAGAAGCCGCCGTTCGACAAGAAGGAGGTCCGCCAGGCCTTCACGATGGCGATCGACAAGGCCGCGATCCTGAAGGATGTCTACCTCGGCGCCGGTACGGCGGCGAAGAACTTCATCCCGCCGACCATGTGGGGCTACAACAACCAGGTGCAGGACTGGCCGCACGACGCGGAGAAGGCCAAGGCCTTGCTGGCCAAGGCCGGCGTCAAGACACCGATGGACGTCGACCTCTGGTACATGCCGGTGCAGCGCCCGTACAACCCCAACGCCAAGCGCATGGCCGAGATGATGCAGGCCGACCTGGCCAAGATCGGCGTCAACGCCAAGCTGGTCACCTACGAGTGGGGCGAGTACCGCAAGCGCCTGCAGCAGGGCGAGCACCTGACCGGCATGCTGGGCTGGAACGGCGACAACGGCGACCCCGACAACTTCTTCTTCCTGCATGGCTGCGATGCCGCACGCCCGGGCGGCCAGAACCTGTCGAAGTGGTGCAACAAGACCTTCGACGAGAAGCTGGAGAAGGCGCGTTCGCTCACCGACAACAAGGCTCGCACCAAGCTCTACGAAGAGATGCAGGCGATCGAGCACGAAGAGGCACCCGACTTCAAGATCGCCCATTCGGTGGTCTACGAGGTCATGCGCAAGGAAGTCACGGGCTACAAGCAGAGCCCGTTCAACACCCATGAATTCAAGGGCGTGAGCCTGAATTAGCCCCCACGCTCCTTCGGAGCGCCACGAAGACCGTACTGCGAGAGAAGATGACGATGTTTGCCCATACCCGTGTCGCGCTCGGCCTGCTGTTGCTGGTCGGCATGGCTGCCCTGGCCGGCTGCAAGCCCGGCGTGCCCGACACGGTGAAGATCGGCGTGGCCCAGCCGCTGACCGGCCCCTTGAAGGAGCTTGGCCAGGACATGGTCGATGGCACCAGGATGGCCATCGACGACATCAACAAGGAAGGCCTGAAGATCGACGGCAAGATCGTCAAGCTGGAACTCGTCACCGCCGACGACAAGGCCGATGTCGAGGCCGGCAAGGCCGCGGCCAGGACGCTGGTGGACGCCGGGGTGGTCGCCGTCATCGGCCACCTGAACTCGGGCGTCAGCATCGCGGCCGCGCCGATCTACGCCGAGAAGATGATCCCGCAGCTGGCGATCTCGACCAACCCGAAGTACACCAAGCTCGAGCTGCCGACCACGCTTCGCCTGGTGGCCAACGACGACCTGCAGTCCAAGGCCATGGGCTCGATCGCCAACAGCCTGCCGGGCGAGCACGTCTACGCGGTGGTCGACGACGCCACGCCCTACGGCAAGGGCCTGGCCGACACGGCCGCCGCCCAGCTCAAGGGCAAGACGATCGCGATCCGCACCTCGCTGGACGACAAGACGACCGACTTCAAGGCCCTGGTGCCACAGCTGGTCGAGAAGAAGGTCGACGTGTTCGTCACCACGCTGGCCGACTTCCAGGTGGTGGCGCTGGCCGACCAGATGGTGGCCGCCGGCATGAAGAACATGCAGATCATCGGCAGCGACACGATCAAGACCGAGGGCATGCTCAAGGCGAATACGGCGGTCGGCACCATCTATGCGACCTCGCCGATCATCGGCGCCAGCGAGTTCACCGGCGGCAAGCCCTTCCTCGACCGCTTCCGCACGCTGTACAAGCACGAGCCGATCTATGCCGCACACTACGCCTACGACGCGGTGTGGGTGCTCAGCGCCGCGATGAAGCAGGCCAAGTCGGTCGACGGCGCCAAGCTGGTGCCCGCGCTGAAGTCGGTCGATGCCCTCGCCCCGGTGACCAGCAGCATGCGTTTCGGGCCGGACGGCGAGCAGCGCTACGGCTCGGTCAGCGTCTACCAGCTCAACCGCGGCAGCTGGTTCCTCTTGACACGCAGCGACGTCTGGTGACGAGCCGGTGCGCCTTCGACGAAGCGGCCTTCGGGCCGCTTGATCTTTCATGCTGAAGTTCCTCTGGCGCCGTCTGGCGCTGACGATCCCGACCTTCTTCGCGCTGATGTTCGTCACCTTCGTGGCCATCCGGCTGGTGCCGGGTGACCCGGTCGAGGTGCGCGTCGGCGAGCGCGGCATCTCGCCCGAGCGGCTGGCGCACTTCCGCCACGAGCTCGGCCTCGACCAGCCGGTGTGGAAGCAGTTCCTCGACTACGTGTGGCAACTGCTGCATGGCGACTTCGGCACCTCGCTGGCAACCAACCAGAAGGTGCTGACCGAGTTCGCCGCGCTGTTCCCGGCCACGCTGGAGCTGAGCCTGTTCGCGATGCTGTTCGCCGCGCTGATCGGCTTGCCGGCGGGCACCATCGCCGCCGCCAGGCGCGGCAGCCTGTACGACCAGACGCTGATGGGCCTGTCGGTCACCGGCTACTCGATGCCGATCTTCTGGTGGGGCCTGCTGCTGATCATGTTCGTCGGCGAGCGCTGGGGCCTGACGCCCGTGTCTGGCCGCATCGACCTGATCCAGTACTACTTCGAGCCGGTCACCGGCTTCATGGTGATCGATGCCTGGCTCTCGGGCCAGGCCGGCGCGGTGAAGGACGCCCTGCACCACCTCGTGCTGCCCGGCATCGTGCTCGGCACGATCCCGCTCGCGGTGATCGCCCGCATGACACGCTCGGCGATGCTCGAGGTGCTCAGCGAGGACTACGTGCGCACCGCCCGCGCCAAGGGCCTGCCGGCCTGGCGCGTGGTCGGGCTGCATGCGCTGCGCAATGCCCTGATCCCGGTCGTCACGGTGATCGGGCTGCAGGTCGGGGCGCTGATGGCCGGCGCGGTTCTGACCGAAACCATCTTCTCCTGGCCGGGCATCGGCAAGTGGCTGATCGAATCGATCGCCCGGCGCGACTACCCCGCCTTGCAGGGCGGCGTGATGCTGGTGTCGAGCATCGTGATCGGCGTCAACCTCGTCGTCGACCTGGCCTACGGCCTCATCAACCCGCGCATCCGCCATGGCTGAAGCCCAACTCGTGTCCGTGCCGGTCGCATCACCCGCCCCGCCCTCCCCGCTGCGCGCGTTCTGGCAGGCCTTCAGCGAGAACCGCGGCGCGGTGGCCGGGCTGGTCGTCGTCTCGATCGTCGTGCTGCTGGCGCTGTTCGCCGACTGGATCGCGCCCCATTCGCCGACCGAGCAGTTCCGCGACGCGATCCGCGCGGCCCCGGCCTGGGCCGACGGCGGCTCGGCCCGCTTCCTGCTGGGCACCGACAGCCTGGGCCGCGACATGCTCTCGCGCCTGATCCACGGCGCCCGCGTGTCGCTGTTCATCGGCCTGTCGGTGATGGGCGTGTCCTTCGTGATCGGCGTGCTGCTGGGCCTGGCCTGCGCGTCGCTCGGCCAGGTGGTCGACGTGGTCGTCACGCGGGTCATGGACCTGATCATGGCGGTGCCCAGCCTGGTGCTGGCGATCCTGGTCGTCGCGGTGCTCGGGCCGAACCTGATCAACACCATCGTGGCCGTGACGATCGTCTACCTGCCACGCTACGTGCGCCTGCTGCGCGCCTCGGCGATGGCCGAGCTGCAGAAGGATTACGTCACTGCCGCCAAGGTGGCTGGCGTCGGCCCGTGGCGGCTGATGTTCACGACCGTGCTGCCGAACTGCCTCGCGCCGCTGATCGTGCAGGCGGCGCTCGGCGTGTCGGACGCGATCCTTGAGGCCGCCGCGCTGGGCTTCCTCGGCCTGGGCGCGCAGCCGCCGACCGCCGAGTGGGGCACGATGCTCGCCGACGCGCGCGAGTTCATCCGCTCCGACCCCTGGCTGGTCACGCTGCCCGGCCTGGCCATCCTGACCACCGTGGTGTCGATCAACCTGGCCGGCGACGGCCTGCGCGACGCGCTCGACCCGAAAATGAGAAAGACATGACCCAGCCGTTGCTGGACATCAAGGGCCTGACCGTCAGCTTCGCGACGCGTGGCGGCGCCTTCCGCGCCGTCGATGGCGTCGACCTGGCCGTCGCGCCGAACGAGGTGCTCGCGATCGTCGGCGAATCGGGCTCGGGCAAGTCGGTCGCGATGCTGGCCATCATGGGCCTGCTGCCCTGGACGGCGACCGTGAAGGCCGAGCGCATGCACTTCGCCGGCCAGGACCTGCTCGCGATGACGCCCAAGCAGCGCCGCGCGCTGGTCGGGCGCGACGTCGCCATGGTCTTCCAGGAGCCGATGAGCTCGCTGAACCCCTGCTTCACGGTCGGCTACCAGATCGCCGAGGCGCTGGCCGAGCACACCGGGCTGGATCGCAGCGCGCGCAAGGCTCGCGTGATCGAGCTGCTCGAACAGGTCGGCATCCCCGATCCGGTGCGCCGCGCCCGGGCGTTTCCGCACCAGCTGTCGGGTGGCATGAGCCAGCGCGTGATGATCGCGATGGCGCTGGCCTGCAAGCCGCGCCTGCTGATCGCCGACGAGCCGACCACCGCGCTGGACGTCACGATCCAGGCGCAGATCCTGGACCTGCTGCAGGCGCTGCGGCGCGACACCGGCATGGCGCTGGTGCTGATCACGCACGACCTGGGCGTGGTGGCCGAGTGCGCCGACCGCGTGCTGGTGCAGTACGCCGGCCGGCCGGTGGAGACGGCGAGCGCCGATGCGCTGTTCGCCGACCCGCACCACCCCTACACCGCCGCGCTGCTGGCTGCGCTGCCCGAGCGCGCGCGCCAGGGCGAGCGGCTCGCGGCGATCGACGGCATGGTGCCCGGCCAGTTCGACCGGCCGGCGGGCTGCCTGTTCGCCCCGCGATGCCCGTTCGCTCAACCGGCTTGCCGCACCGTCGCGCCGCAAGCGGCGACCCCGGCGCTGGGGCGCGCGCTGTGCATCACGCCGCTGGTCCACGGTGAGCCGATGCCCCTGCCGGCAGAGGTGCAGGCAGCATGACGTCCGCTCACCCTGTCGTGCTCGAAGCACGTGATCTGCGGCGCGAGTACCCGGTCTCGCGTGGCCTGTTCCAGCCGCCGGCCGTCGTGCAGGCGCTGGCCGGCGTCAGCTTCTCGGTGCAGGCCGGGCGCACGCTGGCGGTCGTCGGCGAGTCGGGCTGCGGCAAGTCGACGCTCGCACGCCTGCTGACGATGATCGAGTCGCCCACCCGCGGCGAGCTGCTGATCGACGGCAAGGACGTGGCCCACGCCGATGCCGCGCTGCGCCGCCAGCTGCGCCGGCAGATCCAGATCGTCTTCCAGAACCCCTATGGCTCGCTGAACCCGCGCCAGACGGTCGGCGCGGCGCTGATGGAGCCGCTGCTCGTCAACGGCATCGGCGATGCGGCGCAGCGCGAGGCCCGGGCCCGCGCGATGCTTCGCCAGGTCGGCCTGCGCGAGGAGCATTTCGGCCGCTACCCGCACATGTTCTCGGGCGGCCAGCGCCAGCGCGTCGCGATCGCCCGCGCGCTGATGCTCGAGCCCCGCGTGCTGGTGCTCGACGAGCCGGTGTCGGCCTTGGATGTCTCGATCCGTGCGCAGGTGCTGAACCTGCTGGACGACCTGCAGCAGGCGCTGGGCGTGGCCTACATCTTCATCTCGCACGACCTCGGCGTGGTGCGCCACGTGGCCGACGAGGTGATGGTGATGTACCTCGGCCGCTGCGTCGAACAGGGTCCGCGCGATGCGGTGTTCGACACGCCGCGCCACCCCTACACCAAGGCGCTGCTCTCGGCCACCCCGACCGTGGACGTGGCCCTGCGGCGCGAGCGCGTCATCCTCAAGGGCGAGCTGCCCTCGCCGATCGACCGGCCGAGCGGCTGCCCCTTCCGCACCCGCTGCCCGATCGCCGAGCCGCACTGCGCCGAGGCCGAGCCGGTGCTGCGGCCGATCGGCGTGCAGCAGGTGGCGTGCTGGCTGGCCTGAACCCCGCAGGCGCCCCGGCCGTGAGTTGACGCAGGTCAATCGCCTCGGCCTTCGCGGCGTGGCCGGCTGGACTCGGCCCGCCATCGGCCCTATGGTTTGCGCTGGATCGGAGGGGCTGACCATGGAATCGAGCGACCGGCCGCAGGTGATGGTCGTCGACGACCATGCCGAGAGCCTGGCCGTGATGGGCGAATTGCTGCACCCGCGCTACCGGGTGCGCAGCGCAAACTCGGGCGCACGGGCGCTCCAGCTGCTCGCCGCCGACCCGCTGCCGGACCTGCTGCTGCTGGAAGTGATGATGCCGGGCCTGGACGGATTCACCGTGCTGCGCCGGCTGCGCGACCAGCCGCGCACGCGCGAGTTGCCGGTGATCCTCGTCACCGCGATGGGCGACAACGCCGACGAGGAGCGCGGCCTCGCGCTCGGGGCGGTGGACTTCCTGGCCAAGCCGATCCGGCCGACCGTGCTGCAGGCCCGCGTGGCCACCCATGTCGAGCGGCAGCAGGCCCGCCTGCACCTGGCCCGCCAGAACCGCGAACTCGGTGCCGAGGTCGGCCGACGCATGCGCGAGAACCTGCGCATCAGCCAGGTCACCCTGCATGTGCTGCGCCGGCTGGCCGAGACGCGCGACAACGAGACCGGCAACCACCTGCGCCGCACCAGCGCCTACGTGCGGCTGCTGGCCACCCGCCTGGCGGACCACCCGCGGCACGCCGGCGCGCTGGAGGCCCATTCGATCGACCTGATGGCGCGCTCGGCGGCGCTGCACGACATCGGCAAGGTCGGCATCCCCGACCGCGTCCTGCACAAGCACGGGCCGCTCGATGCCGACGAGCGCGCGCTGATGCAATCCCATGCCGCGCTGGGCGCGGGCGTCATCGAACGCGCCGAACGCGATGTCGGCGGCAGCGAGGGCCTGGGCTTCCTGCGCTGCGCGAAGCAGATCGCCCGCCACCACCACGAGCACTGGGACGGCACCGGCTACCCCGACCGCCTGGCCGGCGAGGCGATCCCGCTGCCGGCGCGGCTGATGGCGGTGGCGGACGTGTTCGACGCGCTGACCTCGCCGCGCCTGTACAAGGAGGCCTGGGGTTTCGGCGATGCGCGCAAGGCGATCCTGGCCGAACGCGGGCGCCAGTTCGACCCCGACGTGGTCGACGCCTTCGACGCGGTCTTCGACGAGCTGTGCGCCGTCGCACGCAGCCTGGCCGACGCGGCGGCCGACGCCATCATGGTGCTGTGACGCGCCGCCTTGCCGTCAGGGCGGCAGGGCCAGCCGCTCGCGCACCGCGGCGACGTGCTCGCCAACCTCGTCGACGACCTGCTTCAGGCGCTCCTCGGTGCAGTCGAGCTCGTGGCACCAGTAGCTCAGCTCGACCGGGTCCATCGTGTTGATCCGGCCCGGGTCCAGCGGCCTGACCGGTTCGGCCGGCTCGTTCATGCCGGCAGGTGCGTCGCGGTTCATGATGCCCTCCCTTTCTGGTACGTGCCCATCAGCACCGCCTCGCCGAGCACATGGCCATGCATGGCCTGCTGGAGCTCGGCCTTCGTCGGCTGCGTCAGGTCCGGCAGGCGGGTGTCCAAGGCGTAGAGCTTGAAGAAGTAGCGGTGGCGCCCGATCGGCGGGCAGGGGCCGCCATAGCCGGTGCGGTGCCAGTCGTTCAGGCCGTCGCGGCAACCGGCGGGCAGGGGCCGGCCCTCGCCGGCCAGGCCGCCGGCACCGGGCGGGATGTCGAACAGCACCCAGTGCACCCAGGTGCGCTGCGGGTGCGCCGGGTCCGGTGCATCGGGGTCGTCGACGATCAGCGCGAGGCTGGCGGTGCTCGCCGGCAGGTCGCGCCATTGCAGCGGCGGCGCGACGTCGTCGCCTTCACAGGTGCAGCGGCGCGGGATGGCAGCGCCATGCACGAACAGTGTCGAACTCAATTCCATCGTGCACCTCCGGTTGCGCCGGGAAGCGTCGGCACAGTGTGGCCAGAGCCTGCGCCAGCGGCAAGCCCGGTGGCCAATCCCCTGACGGCAATGCGATCAGCCTGCGGCCGATTCTGAAAGCCCGGTCGGCGCCGGGCTTGCGTTGCCGCAATCCGCCGCTCGCGGCCCGGCCAGCCAGCGCGCCACCTGCTCGGCCACCCAGGGCCCGTCGTCCAGCGCCAGGTCGTGCCCGGCCCAGCGGTGCAGCGCGATCGGCCAGCCCCATGCGCCGGCCAGCGCCTGCGAGCAACGCGGGTCGACCAGCCGATCGCCCGCGCCGGCCAGCACCAGGGTTGGCACGGGCGGGGCCTGGTGCGGCGCCCGGTAGCGCAGCGCGGCGAGCAGCTGGCGCAACGCGTTGCCGGGCGTGACGGGCCGTGCCTCGCGGATGGCTGCCCACTCGGCGGCGACCGCCGCGTGGGCTTCGGGCCGCGCGCTGGTCAGGCGCAGGATCGTCGACTCGCGCACCGCGTCGCCCCCGCGCCCGGCCAGCAGGCCGGCCAGCGCGGCGTAGTTGGCCGGGCGCAGGCGGCGGTAGAACGGGCTGAGGCGGGCCAGGCTGGTATTGAGCAGCACGCAGCCGGCCAGCTCCTGCGGTCGGCGGACCGCCCAGTCCAGCGCCACCATCGCACCGAGCGACAGCGCAAGCAGGTGGTACGGCGGCGCGACCCCCTGGTCGGCCAGCTGCCGGCGCGCGGCCTCGACCATCGCCGCCACGCTGGCCGGGCTGTGCGCGCGGTGCAGCGCGCCGTTGCCGGGCAGGTCGAGCGCGATCACCTGCGCACCTGGCAGCCGCATGCGCAGCTGGTCCGGGAACCGGCCCCAATGGCCGCTCTCGCGCGTCAGCCCGCGCAGCAGCATCCAGCTCGACATGGCCGTCACCGCATGGGCCTGCGGTACCAGCGGGCCAGCGCCTGCTGGTGGTGGTGGTCGCGCAGTGCCCCCTCGGGCAGCCAGCGTGCATGGCTGGCGGCCGCGCGGCCGATGAAATCGAGCAGGCCCAGGTGGCGGCGCAGCACGCGGTGCTGGCGATGCTCGATCAGCGGGTTGAAGATGCCCTGGCGCGAGAACATCTGGCGCGGGTTCTTCTTGACCCACAGCCACGAGCCCATCTCCAGCGTCAGCGGCAGGAAGGGCTGGGCCGGCCAGCCGGCGCGGGCGCGCAGGTACAGGTGGTCCCAGAGGTCGCCGTGCGTACGGTACTGGCGGCTTTGCGGCTCGATCACGTAGCGGTGGTGCAGCAGCGCGCGGTCCAGCATCTCGGCCAGCACGTGCAGCTCGGCCAGGTGCTCGATCGGGCGCGCGGTGTGCGCGAACGGGAACCACAGCCGGTCGTTCATGCCGAAGCCCGAGTGGCAATCGAGCACCAGCGTGAACGGCCGGCCGAGCAGCTCGGCCTCGACGAAAGCGCACAGCGCCTGGCTCTCGCACTCCATCGGTGCACCGCGCGCGCCGCGGTACCAGGGCAGTCGCGGGCTCAGGCGCTGGCCGCCGAGGGGCCAGGGCACCGGCTCGCGCGCCTCGACCGGCGCGTTGCGCATCAGGTCCACCCCGCGCGGGTTGCTGCGCGTGCCCCGCCAGACGCCGCCCGGGTTGAGCAGCGGCACGAAGGCCAGCCGCATCGATTGCAGCTGCTGGTGCAACGTCTCGTCCCAGCCCAGCCGCATCACGAGGCTGCGCAGGTAGGCGATCACGACCTCGGCGCCGATGCGCTCCAGCCCGTGCACGCCGCCCACGAAAAGCACCGCCGGCGCGTCGGCCCGCGCGGCGCCGAGCAGGTAGGCATGCACCGGCAGCGGCCGCCCGTCGACCTCGACCTCGCACAGCAGGCGCCGCTCGAGCTGCGGCGCGCCCAGGCGCAGCAGGGCCTGCAATTCGAGCAGCTCGGGCAGGTCGGCGCGGTGGCGGGCGGTCACACGGTGGGCGCTTCGGAGGCGAAGCGGCGAGCATAGCGGGCCCGCCCGTCATCAGGCGGTCACACGGCCGCGCCATGGGCGCCGCCGTGCGGCCGGTTAGCGCCGGTGCGGGCGTGCCACCGTGCCGCGCAGCTCGCGCGCCACCTGCGGCGCCGCGTAGACCTTCTCCAGCGCCTGCAGGATGGCCTGTGCATGCACCGCCAGCGAGCGCGCCTTGTCGTCGGTGTAGACGTAGCGCCCGCCCAGCGCCTCGAGGTTCGAGTCGAACATCAGGCCGACCCACTCACCGCGCCGGTTGACCAGCGGCGAGCCCGAGTTGCCGCCGATGATGTCGGCCGTGGTGACGAGGTTCAGCGGCACCTGTGGATCGATGTGCGAGCGCGCCTTGGCCACCGCCGGCGACAGATTGAAGGGTGCCTTGCCGTCGAACGCATCGGCCCGCGCGACCAGGCCGCCGACCGTCGTCTTCCACGGCGTCGCAACTCCGTTGGCGTCGTAGCCGGCGACCTTGCCGTAGGACAGGCGCAGCGTGCCGGTGGCGTCCGGCGGCAGATCGCGGCCATAGATGGCGAAGCGTGCCTGGCCGAGGCGCTCGGCAGCGTGTTCGATCGGCGTGTCGATCTTCTCCTCGCGCCAGCGTGCCAGCTCGCGCCGCAGCGGGTAGGCTTCGCGGGCCAGGCGGATCAGCGGGTCGTCCGAGGCTTCGATCGCCGCCACGCCGCCGCCCAGCAGCGCGCGCCGCACCGCCAGCTCGTCGAGCCGGCTCGCCCGCACCGCCTGCTCGGCCGTGGCCTGCGGCGTCGCGCCGGCCAGCGTGGCCTTCACGTAGGCATGCTCGTTGCCCAGCAGGTCCCGGGCCTCGGCCAGCAGGCCGGCCAGGCGCGCGACCTCCAGATCCTTGTAGTAGGGCACCTCGGCGAGCACGCGGCGCTCGATCTCGGGCAGCGCGGCATCGCGGAACTTGGCCAGGCGCTCGCCCTCCGGCAGGCGGCGTTCGTAGGCCTGCTCGACCAGGTCGCCGGCCACCGAGAACAAGGTCTTGTAGCCGTACCCGATGGCCTTCAACTCCTTGACCTTCGCCGCGTGGCGGGCGGTGGCGGCCTCCACGTCGGCCCAAGGATCGCCGGCCAGGCCGCGCGCCGCGTAGGCCGCGCGAAAGCGCGCCTCATCGGCCTGCTTCGCCGCCATCAGCGCCGGCGTCGACAGGGCCGCGTACTCGCCGCGCATCGCCTTGAGCCAGTTCTCGGTGCCGAACAAGCGATCCAGCGCCTGCCGCGCCGCCTCGGGCGAGCGGGCGGAGTAGGCCTGCAGCAATGCCTGCTGCGCCCGCGCGCTGGCCAGGTCGAGCGGCAACTCGATATCGCGCTGGAACTTCAGCTGGGCCAGTGTCTGCAGGCGGTCGGTGTGGCCGGGGTGGCCGGCGACGAAGACGACGTCGCCCTCGGCCAGCGGTGCGCTGGCGAGCTTCAGGTGATCGGGTGTCGTGGCCGGGTGGCCGTTTTCGTACGCCCGCATCAGCGCGAAATCGAAGGCGTAGCGGGGGAAGACGAAGTTGTCGGGATCGCCGCCGTAGAACGCCGCCTGGTATTCCGGGGCGAAGACCAGCCGCACGTCGTCCCACTGCTTGTAGCGGTACAGGTGGTGCACCGAGCCGCTGTACAGCGCCACGACCTCGCAGCGCAGTTGGCCGGCGCCCGGCTGCCCGGCAGCCTCGCAGCGCTTCTCGATCTCGCCGATGCTGGCCTTGCGCAGCGTGTTGCGCTGCTCGTCGGTGCTGCCAGTGGCCATGGCCTGCTGCACGGCGGCGCTGACGTCCTCGGTGCTCTGCAGCACGCGGGCGGTCTCGCCGGGGCAGCGCAGTTCAGCCGCACGGGTGGGGGCCACGAAGCCGTGGCCGGCCAGATCCTTGCCGGCGCGCGACAGGCGCTCGATACAGCCCAGCGCGACGTGGTGATTGGTCAGCAGCAAACCCTGGCCGGACACGAAGGACGCCGACGCGCCCAGCTTCACCGAGGCCTTCTGCAGCCGGCTCAGCCACTCGGGCGTCAGCGTGACGCCGTAGCGCTGCTGCACGGCCGCGACGGGCGGGTTGTCGAAGGTCCACATCCCTTCATCGGCCTCGGCCGCCAGGCTGGCCGCGAGTAAAGAAGTGGCAAGCACGGCCCCGCGGGCCGCGCGTGGTCGAGCACGCATGGAAGATCCTCCTGAGATTGTTCGAGCGATGCACCGCCTCATGGCGGTGTCGCGGCGATTGTGCGTGACGCAACGGCCCTGGGCGGCCGTTCAGGCGCCGGTCGCTTCGCCCTCTTCGTCGGCCTCGGCCGTGGTCTCTTCTTCCGCCTCGGTCTCGGTGGGCTCGGCTGGCTTGACCAGCGTCACCGGCACCGGCGACGAATGCAGCATGGCTTGCGAGACCGAGCCCTGGAAGGCCGACAGCAGCCCGCTGGTGCCGTGCGAGCCCATGATCACCGCGTCGCAGCCTTCGCTCTCGATCAGCTCGATCAGCGCGTGTGCCGGGTCGCCGGTGACCAGCAGTTCGGTCGCGTCGAGCCCGGCATCACGCAGCAGCGACTCGGCCGTCTCCAGCGCATGCTGGCCGGCGGCCTCGGCGATGTGGCCGAGCGCGTCCGGGTCCGGCGAGCGCATCCACTCGTACAGGTTGGCCGGCGGCTGCACGTTGGCCAGCACCAGTTCGGCCCGCAGGCCCTCACGCACCAGGGCGATCGCGTGGCGCAGCGCGGCGAGCGACAGCGGCGAGCCGTCGATGGGTACGAGGATCTTCATGCAAGGCACCTCCGTTGCCGACCATCGTGCCGCTGTGCGGCCCGATGTGCAAGGGCGCCGGTCAGGCCGCGGCCGAGAAAACCCGATCCAGCTCGTGCTGCCAGCCCGCGCGCGCGGCGGCATCGACGAAACTGGCTTCGAAGCTGTTGCGCGCGAGCTGGTAGGCCTCGCGCGCCCCGAGTTGCGGCAGCGCAGCGAAGGTCTGCACGAAGTTGTCGTTGAGGTAGCCGCCGAAATAGGCCGGGTCGTCGGAATTGACGGTGGCCACCAAGCCAGCCGCCAGCAGCGCCGGCAGCTGGTGCTCGGCCAGCGACGGGTAGACGCACAGCTTGACGTTCGACAGCGGGCAGACCGTCAGCGGCACGCGTTCGGCCGCCAGGCGCTGTACCAGCGCCGGATCCTCGACGCAGCGCACGCCGTGGTCGATGCGCTCGGCTTTCAGCACATCGAGCGCACTGCGGATGTATTCGGGCGGCCCCTCCTCGCCGGCATGGGCGACCACATGCAGCCCGAGTTCGCGGCAGCGTGCGAACACGCGGGCGAACTTCTCCGGCGGGTGGCCGCGCTCGGAGCTGTCGAGCCCGACACCAATGAAATATTCGCGGTAGGGCAGCGCCTGCTCGAGCACGGCCAAGGCCGCGTCCTCGCTCAGGTGGCGCAGGAAACACAGGATCAGCGACGCGCTGATGCCGAACTCGGCGTGCGCGCGCCGGCAGGCGTGGTGCAGGCCGAGGATCACCGCCTCGATCGGCACCCCACGCTCGGTGTGGGTCTGCGGGTCGAAGAACAGCTCGGCGTGAACGATGTTCTCGCCCGCGGCCTTCTCGAAGTAGGCCCAGGCCATGTCGAAGAAGTCCTGCTCCTTCAGCAGCACGCTGGCGCCGGCGTAGTAGATGTCGAGAAAGCTCTGCAGGTCGGTGAAGGCGTAGGCCGCGCGCAGCGCCTCCACGCTGGGGTAGGCCAGCTTCACGCCATTGCGCTCGGCCAGCTTGAAGATCAGCTCGGGCTCGAGCGAACCCTCGATGTGGATGTGCAGTTCGGCCTTGGGCATCACGCGCAGCAGCGCGGGAAGCTGGTCGCGGCCGATGCGGTCGAAATCGATGCCCATGGCGGAATACTCAGTTCGCGATTTGGCCCAGGAAGGCGCGGATGCGCGGGTTGTCCTGGTTGTCGAAAAAATCCTTCGGCGGGCGATCCTGCAGGATGCAGCCCTTGTCGAAGTAGAGCACGCGGTCGGCCACTTCCTTCGCAAAACCCATTTCGTGGGTGACGACGATCATCGTCATGCCGCTCGCGGCCAGGCCCTTCATCACGTCGAGCACTTCCTTGACCGTTTCGGGGTCGAGCGCGGAGGTCGGCTCGTCGAACAACATCACCCGCGGCTGCATCGCCAGCGCGCGGGCGATCGCCACGCGCTGCTGCTGCCCGCCCGACAGCGCGAACGGGTGCTTGTGTGCATGCGCCTGCATGCCCACTCGCTCGAGCAGCGCCATCGAGCGCTGGTCGGCCTCGGCGACGCTCAGGCCGCGCACCCGGCGCGGCGCCAGCGAGACGTTTTCCAGCACCGTCAGGTGCGGGAACAGGTTGAACTGCTGGAACACCATGCCGACTTCGGCATGCAGCGCCTTCAGGTGCTTGGGGTTGTCGTCGACGGGGATACCGTCGATCGTGATCGCGCCGCTGTCGTGCTTCTCGAGCCGGTTCAGCGTGCGCAGCAGCGTCGACTTGCCCGAGCCCGACGAGCCGATGATGACGGCCACCTCGCCGGCGTTGAAATGGGTGCACACGTCACGCAGCACATGGGCCGGGCCGAAGTGCTTGTTGACCTTGTCGACGGTGATCAGCGGCGTCATGTGAGCCCCTCGTCCGACGGATACGTCGGCCGATCCCCCGCGGGGATGGCGGGCCGGCTTGGGAGCGGCCCGGCGCTCGGCCCGCAATCGCATGTTGACCCCGGACGACTCATGGTTGGCGCCCCTCGATGTCGAAGCGGTGCTCGATGCCGTTGGTGATCTGCGTCAACAGCGTGGTCATCACGAGGTAGAGGATCGCGGTGGTGATCAGGATCGGCACCGGCTGGAAGGTCGACGACTGCACCCGCGCGCCGACGTTGGTCAGCTCGACGACGCCGATCGAGTAGGCCAGCGATGAATCCTTCAGCAGCGCCACCACGTTGTTGACCAGCGGCGGCAACGCCACCTTGAAGGCCTGCGGAAAAGTGATGTCGCGCAGCGTATGCCACTTGGAAAGGCCCAGCGAGCGCGCCGCCTCGAACTGGCCCTTGGGCACCGACAGCAGGCCGGCGCGGAAGGCCTCGGCGTTGTAGGCACCGACATTGAGCGACAGCGCGAGCACCGCCGCGGTGAACTCGGTCATCCGCGCGGCGTCGGAGAGCCACTCGGAGCCGAAGGACTTCGCGATCTCGGGCAGCGCGAAGTACACGAAGAAGATCTGGACCAGCAGCGGCGTGCCGCGGATGACCCAGATGTAGAAGCTGCAGACCCAGCGCACGGGCAGGATGCGCGAGGTCTTGCCGAGCGCCGCGAGCAGGCCCAGCACGACCCCGATGACGCCGGACACGATGGTCAGCTCGAGCGTCACCACCATGCCTTCGGCGAAGAACTTGGCGTTCGGCCCGATCGGGGCCGGCGCTACCGCGATGAGGCTGGCCGCCACCCACAGCGCCAGCACGAGGCCCAGCGAGGCCGTCACGATGGTGGCCTGGCTGCGCCGTTGGCGCGTCCAGCCTGCAGGCCACCCAATGGCAGGTATCGTCATGATCACTCGTGCGAGGTCTTCTCGGGGGTGGTCTTGTTCAGTGCCCGCTTACTTGCAGCGCACGTCCTCGCCGAAGTACTTGGTCGACAGCGCCTCGTAGCCGCCGCCCTTGGCCATGAACTCGCCCAGGGCCTTGTTGTAGGCGTCGGCCAGGCCGGCGTTGCCCTTGGCGACCGCGGCGGCAATCTTCTCGACGAACAGCATGCCGTTCGCCCGCAGGCCGGTGCCCTTGTTGTTCTTCAGCACGTCCATCACGACGAACTTGTCGGTCACCCAGGCGTCGGCGCGGCCGGACATCACGGCGGCCTGCGCGTCGGGATCTTTCGGGAAGTTCTTCACTTCCTTGACGCCCGGGATCTTCTGCGCCGCCTCGAGGTAGGAGCTGCCGGTCTGCACTGCAATCACCTTGCCCGCCAGGCTCTGCGCGGTCTTCAGATCCGGGTTCTTGCTGACGATGGCGCCGCCCGAGCAGTAGTGCGGGTTGGTGAAGGTCACCGCCTTGGCGCGCTCCTCGGTGATGCCGTGCGAGGCGATCACGAGGTCCCAGCGGTCCTGGCCCAGGCCGGTCAGCAGCGCGTCGAAGCCGAGCGTCTTCCACTCGATCTTCAGGCCCATCTTCTTGGCCACGCCTTCCATCAAGTCGACCTCGAAGCCGGTCAGCTTGGAGCCCTCGAAGAAGTTGAACGGGGCGTACTGGCCCTCGGTCGCGACGATGATCGTGCCGGCCTTCTTGATGGCATCGACATTGCGGGCCGATGCCACCGTCGAGCCGAACATCATCACGACGGCGGCGGCGCCGGCAACCCAGGACGTAATACGCGACATAGGAAAGCTCCTCGAATGGGATGGCCCGACGAATGGCGGGGCACGGGTTTGGTTGGTGCGCCGCATCCTACTACCGGGCATGCGCGCACCAGAGGGCACGGGCGGTCTCCCGGATCGGGATTGGCCCTAGGTGATTCAACGCAAGGATCGCGCCTGGGTGGGCGGGGTTTCCGGCGGAATGTGCCGGGCGGGGTGGTGCCGGCGTGAACCAGATTGGATGCCCAATCGGCCGGAGTTTTCGTCGGTTTCGGGCCCGATACGGCGCCCCGCGCTGTCGAAAATTCGGCGCGCGCCCCCGCACGGCAGGCAAAGGCGCCGGCCCGCCGGGGGCGGGCCGGCCGGGCTTACTTGCCTTCGCCGGGCACCTTGCCCTCGACCCCCTTGACGTAGAACTTGACGCCGCCGAGGAAGGTGTCGTCGGCGGCCACGTCCTTGGCCAGCTGTTCCTTGCCGGTGTTGTCGACGATCGGGCCCTTCCAGATCACCAGGCTGCCGTCCTTCAGGCCGGCCTTGACGGCGTCGAGCTTGGCCTTCGCTTCGGCCGGCACGTCGGCGGCGACCGAGACGAAGTCGATCGCGCCTTCCTTGACGCCCCACCAGCTCTTGCCGGTGGCCCACTTGCCTTCCAGAGCGTCGCGCGTGGCCTTGACGTAGTACGGGCCCCAGTTGATCACCGCCGAGCCGAGGTGGGCCTTCGGGCCGTAGGCGCTCATGTCGGAATCCCAGCCGAAGGCGCGCTTGCCCTTGTCCTCGGCCGTCTTCAGCACCGCGGCCGAGTCGGTGTTCTGCATCAGGATGTCGGCCCCGCCGTTGATCAGCGCGGTGGCGGCCTCGGTTTCCTTGGGCGGGTTGAACCACTCGTTGACCCAGACCACCTTGGTCTTGATCTTCGGGTTCACGCTCTGCGCGCCCAGCGTGAACGAGTTGATGTTGCGGATCACCTCGGGAATGGGGATCGAGCCGACCACGCCCAGCGTGTTGGTCTTGGTCATGCTGCCAGCGATCACGCCGGCCATGTAGGCACCCTCGTAGGTGCGGCTGTCGTAGGTGCGCATGTTCTCGGCGGTCTTGTAGCCGGTGGCATGCTCGAACTTGACGTTCGGGTTGTCGGCCGCGACCTTCAGCATCGGCTCCATGTAGCCGAAGGTGGTGCCGAAGATCAGCGTGTTGCCCTGGCCGATCATGTCGCGGAAGACGCGCTCGGCGTCGGCGGCCTCGGGCACCTTCTCGACGAAGCTGGTGACGACCTTGTCGCCGAACTCCTTCTCGAGCGCCTTGCGGCCGTTGTCGTGCGCGAAGGTCCAGCCGCCGTCGCCCACCGGGCCGACATACGCGAAAGCGATCTTCAGCGGCTCGGGCTTGGCCGGGGCCGAGGCGGCGGCGCTGGCCGCGGCGGGCGCAGCGGCCTCCTCCTTCTTGCCGCAGCCGACCAGCACCGCGACGGCGGCGAGGGCGGCGGTGCTGAGCAGGGTTCGCTTCGAAAGGCTCATGGGGACTCCGTGTTGTTGGGGTGGAATGCGTCGCGGGATGATAGGCAGGCGTCAGCTGCCGGGGAAGAACGGCTTGCCGAGCGAGGCCGGCATATTGACCTTGATCCAGTTCGGGTTGCGCGAGATCAGCACCAGCACGACGATGGTCGAGAGGTACGGCAGCATCGTCAGCCACTGGCTCGCGATCTGCACGCCCTCGCCTTGCAGGTGGAACTGCAGCATCGTCACGCCGCCGAACAGGTAGGCGCCAAGCAGGACACGTGCCGGCCGCCAGGTCGCGAAGGTCGTCAGCGCGAGCGCGATCCAGCCCTTGCCCGCGACCATGCCCTCGACCCACAGCGGCGTGTAGATCACCGACAGGTAGGCACCGGCCAACCCGCACAGCGCACCGCCGGCGACCACCGCCGCCAGCCGGATGCGCCGCACCGGGTAGCCCAGCGCATGCGCCGACTCGGGCGACTCGCCGACCGCGCGAAGCACCAGCCCGGCGCGCGAGCGGTAGAGGAACCAGGCCAGCGCCACGGTCAGCGCGATCGCCCCGTAGACCAGCGGGTGGTGGCGAAACAGCGCCGGGCCGACGAGCGGGATGTCGGCCAGGCCGGGGATCGCGTACTGTGGCCGCTCGCCGATGCGCTGCTGCACGTAGCCGATGCCGACGAAGGCCGAGAAGCCGGCGCCGAACAGGCTCAAGGCGAGGCCGCTCGCGTACTGGTTGGTGTTGAGCCAGATCACCAGCACGCCGAAGGCGGCGGCCATCAGCGCCCCGGCGCCCATGCCGGCGGCGAAGGCGAGCACATCGGAGCCCGTGTGCACCGCGGTCGCGAAGCCGGCGATCGCGGCGACCAGCATCATTCCTTCGGCGCCGAGGTTGACGATGCCGGCGCGCTCGTTGACCAGCAGCCCCATGCCGGCGATCGCGAGCACGGTGCCGGCGTTCAGCGTGGCCGCCAGCAGCAGGGCGATCTCGTTCATGCCGCCACCTTCGTGCTCATGCCCCGCCCCAGGCGGACTCTGTAGTGGATCAAGGTATCGCAGGCCAGCAGCGCGAACAGCAGCAGGCCCTGGAACACGCCGGTCAGCGCCTTCGGCAGCCCGAGGCGCGACTGTGCGAGCTCGCCGCCGATGTAGAACATGCTCATCAGCACCGCCGAGAACACGATGCCCACCGGGTGCAGCCGGCCGACGAAGGCCACGATGATCGCCGCGAAGCCGTAGCCGGCCGGCACGTAGGGCGTGAGCTGCCCGAGCGGCCCGGCGGCTTCGAGCCCGCCCGCCAGCCCCGCCAGGCCGCCCGAGGCCAGCAGCGCCGTCCACAGCGCGCGGCGCGACGAGAAGCCGGCGTAACGCGCCGCCGCCGGCGCCAGGCCGCCCACCTGCAGCGCGAAACCGCGGTAGGTGCGAAACAGGAACACCCACAGTGCGCCGACCGCCGCCAGCGCGATCAGCGTGCCGATGTTCATGCGCAGCCCGGCCACCAGGCGCGGGATCTTCGTGCTCGCGTCGAAGGTGATGGTCTGCGGGAAGTTGTAGCCCGCCGGGTCCTTCCAGGGCCCGTAGACCAGCCAGGCCAGCAGCATGTCGGCCACGTAGACCAGCATCAGGCTGACGAGGATCTCGTTGGCGTTGAAGCGATCGCGCAGCAGCGCCACCAGCCCCGCCCACGCCATGCCGCCGGCCATGCCGGCCAGCAGCACCGGCACGACGATGCCGCGGCCCAGCCACGCGGTGCCCGGCCCGGCCTGCATCGCGACCCAGCCGGCCGCCAATGCCCCGACAACGAACTGGCCCTCGGCGCCGATGTTCCAGATGTTCGAGCGAAAGCACAGCGCGAGGCCCAGCGCAATCAGCACCAGCGGCACCGCCTTGACCGACAGCTCGGACAGCGCATACGCACTCTTCACCGGCTCGACGAAGAAGACCTGCAGGCCACGCACCGGATCCTTGCCGAGCAGTGCGAACAGCACGACGCCGGCCAGCACGGTGATGGCCAGCGCGAGCAGCGGCGAGCCGACGGACATCAGCTTGGACGGCTGTGGCCGGGGCTCAAGCCGCAGCATGCGACACCTCCGTGGCGGGCGTGGCGGACGGCCCGTCCGATGAGGGCCACAGCCCGGACATCCACTCGCCGATGCGCTCGACGCTGGCCTCGGCGGTGGCGATGGTCGGCGAGAGGCGCCCGCGCGCAATCACCAGCAGCCGGTCGCTGATCTCGAACAGCTCGTCGAGCTCCTCGCTGACGACGAGCAGCGCGCAGCCCTCGTCGCGCAGGCGCAGCAGCTCGCCGCGGATCTGCGCCGCCGCGCCGACGTCCACCCCCCAGGTCGGCTGGGCGACGATCAGGACCTTGGGCTTGGCATCGATCTCGCGGCCGACGAGGAACTTCTGCAGGTTGCCGCCCGACAGCGAGCGCGCCGCCGCGTCCGGGCCGCCGGCCTTGACCTTGAAGCGGGCGATCAGGTCGGCCGCCAGCGCGCGCGTCGCGGCCAGATTCAGCCAGCCGCCGCGGCCCACCGTCTGGGTGCGCGTCAGCAGCGTGTTCTGCGCCAGGCTGAGCGATGGCACCGCGCCGCGGCCCAGCCGTTCCTCCGGCACGAAATGCAGGCCCAGCAGCCGGCGCTGGCGCGGCGAGGCGACGGCGATGTCGTGGCCGAAGAGGGTGACCGAGCCGCGTGGCGCACGCCGGTCCTCGCCCGATAGCGCGGCCATCAGCTCCTGCTGGCCGTTGCCCGACACGCCGGCGATGCCGACGATCTCGCCGGCCCGGACCTGCAGCGACACGCCGGCCAGGGTGACGCCGAACGGGTCCTGCTGCGGCAGGCTCAGCTTCTTCACCTCCAGCGCGACCGCGCCGGTGTGCGCCTCGCGGTGCGCCAGCGCCGGCGGCTCGGCGCCGATCATCAGGCGCGACAGGCTGGCGTTGGTCTCCTGCGTCGGATCGACCTCGCCGGTGACCTGGCCGCCGCGCAACACGGTGCAGTGGTGGCACAGGTCGCGGATCTCGTCGAGCTTGTGGCTGATGTAGAGGATGCTGCAGCCCTCGCTGCTCAACTGCCGCAGCGTGACGAACAGCTTCTCGACCGCCTGCGGCGTCAGCACCGAGGTCGGCTCGTCGAGGATCAGCAGGCTCGGCTTCGTCAGCAGCGCCCGCACGATCTCGACCCGCTGGCGCTCGCCGACGCTGAGCGTATGCACCGGGCGCAGCGGATCCACCTCGAGCCCGTAGCCGGCCGCCACCTGGCGGATGCGCTCGGTCACCTGCGCCAGCGTGTGCTCCTTGCCCAGGCCCAGCCAGACGTTCTCGGCCGCGGTCAGCGTGTCGAACAGCGAGAAGTGCTGGTAGACCATGCTGATGCCCAAGGCGCGCGCCGCCGCCGGGCTGGCCACCTTCACGGGCTGGCCGTTCCAGAGGATCTGGCCGGCGTCGGGCTGGGTCGCGCCGTAGATGATCTTCATCAGCGTCGACTTGCCCGCGCCGTTCTCGCCCAGCACGGCATGGATCTGGCCCGGCGCGACGCGCAGGTTCACCCCGTCGTTGGCGCGCACGGCGGGGTACTGCTTGGTGATCGCAGTGAGTTCGAGGCGAAGCATGGGTGGCGGCGCGGCGGGCGCCGCGGGTTCAGAAATGATATTCGGCGCGGATCATCGGCGATTTCGCGAACGCGCCGTCACCGGCCGGGCCCTTGTGGTCGTTGCCGAACTTGTTCAGCCAGTACTGGTACTCGATGCCCAGCTTGAAGGTGTTTTTGCCGCCGAACAGCGTGGTCACGTCGTACATCACCTGCATGTCGATGTTGGTCTCGGGCTTGGTGTCGGCGCCGAACTCGTCCTTGCCCTTGGCGGCGATGAAGTTGGCGTAGCCCTCGAACGACAAGGGCAGGCTGCCGATGGGGATGCCCCAGGCCGCCGTCAGCATCGGGTGCGGATCGTAGCTGTAGCGCGGCGTGGCGACGCCGGTGAAACCGTTGTAGGGCGCATTGCTCTCCCACAGCTCGAGCAGGCTCACGGCGAGGAAGCCCGGCACGTCGAAGTTGACCGTCGGGCCAGCCACCAGCATGCGCTTCTTGGAGTTGTAGCCGGCGTCGTTCTTCACGTTGGCATCGAAGCCGAGCGTGAGGCCCAGGCCGCGCACCGGCCCCCACTTGAACGCGGTGCCGGTGGTCTTCTCCAGGTCCAGCGTGTGGCGGTAGACGATGTAGACCTCCTGCGCGCCGTTCTTCGAGCCGACCGAGGCCGGGTCCTTGTCGTCCGACAGCAACAGGTCGATGTTGAAGAAGTTGCTCCCGTACTTGTAGCCGCTGACGTGGTTGAAATCGAGGATGTCCTTGTGGATGTCGGTCGCGCCGAACGGCTCGGCGAACTTGTCGCCGGTGCGGTAGCCGATCGACGTGTCGCTCCAGTCGGCGGCCTGGGCGGCGGCGGTCGAGAGGGCCAGGGCGGCGGCAAGGGCAAGTCGGGCGCGGGAGAGCATGGGGGGTTCCTTGGTGGATCAGGGGTTGGGGGAGGTTCGTCGGTATCGCGTGCGGCCGGCGACCCAGGCCGCCGCGACGTTGCGTTCGTCGGCCAGCGTCAGCCAGGCGAAGACGCGTGCATGCAAGGCCTGTTCCGACAGGCCGGCGATGGCGCCGCGCGCGACCGCGTCACGGTGCGTGGCGACGGGGCCATGCGCCCAGTCCCAGGCCACCACGTCCGCCACCGCGCCGGGCTCGAGGGTGCCGATCTCGTGCCCCAGGCCCAGCGCCTCGGCGGCGCCGCGCGTGGCCGCATGCAGCGCCGCCCAGGCCGACAGCCGCTGGCCCTGCAGCGCCTGCACCTTGTAGGCCTCGGCCAGCGTGCGCGGCATCGACAAGCTGGTGCCGCCGCCGACATCGGTGCCGATCGAGACACGGTGGCCGCTGGCGACCGCGGCACGCCAGTCGAACAGGCCGCTGCCGAGAAAGAGGTTGCTTGTCGGGCAGTGCGCGATGTGCGCGCCGGTCGAAGCGAGCAGGGCGCGGTCCTCGTCATCGAGCCAGATGCCGTGCGCCAGCACCGAGCGTTCGTTCAGCAGATCGAAGCGGCGGTAGACATCCAGGTAGCTGCGCGCCTCGGGAAAGAGCTGGCCCACCCAGCGCACTTCGTCGGGGTTCTCGGCGACGTGGGTCTGCATGTACAGGCCGGCATGGCGCCCGAGCAGCTCGCCCGCCATCGCCAGCTGCGCCGGCGTGCTGGTGATCGCGAAGCGCACGGTGACTGCGAAGGCCGCGCGGCCGCGGCCGTGCCAGCGCGCGATCAGCGCCTCGCAGTCGCGCTCGGCGCCCGCCACGTCGTCGCGCAGGCCCTCGGGCGCATGGCGGTCCATCAGCACCTTGCCGGTGACGATGCGCATGCCGCGCTCGTCGGCCGCGGCGAACAACGCCTCGGCCGACGCGGCATGCACGGTCGGGAAGACCACCGCCGCGGTCGTGCCGTGGGCCAGCAGCGCATCGAGGAACAACGCCGAGCCGGCGGCGGCCACCGCGGGGTCGGCAAAGCGCTGCTCGGCCGGGAAGGTGTAGGTGTCCAGCCAGTCGAGCAGGCTGCTGCCGTAGCTCGCGATCACGTCGAGCTGCGGGCAGTGCACATGGGTGTCGATGAAGCCCGGCAGCAGCAGGCGGCCGCGGTGGTCTTCACGCTGCCAGTCGTCGCCGGGCGGCTGGCCGCCGGGGCGCACGTCGACGATGCGACCATCTTGGATCAGCATCCAGTGGTCGGGGCGAAAGCGCACCGCCGGGCTGTTCACGTCGTCCAGCGCAGGCGTGCCGGTGAAATCCAGCAGGTCGCCGCGCAGTGCGAGCCGGCTCGTGCTCGTGGCGGCGCTCATTGCAGCGCTCCTGCGGCGGGCCCATCGACCAGCTCGCGCGCCACCGTGCGGATCGCCTCGCGCACCCAGCGCTGCGCGGCCGAGGCGTGGGTGCGGTCGTGCCAGAGCTGGTAGTAGGCCATCGGCGGAAAGCGCAGCGGGCAAGGCACGATGCGCACCGGCAGCCGGCCGACATAGCGCAGGCAGAACAGCTTGCCGGTCGTCAGCACCAGGCGGCTGCCCGGCAGCATGGCCGGCACCAGGCCGAAGTGCGCGCAGCGCACGGCGATGCGGCGCGTCTGGCCCTGCAGGCTCAGGTATTCGTCGATCACGCCGGGCGCGCCGGGGTGCAGCGGGGTCGGCGCGACGTGGTCGCTCGCGAGGTAGCGCTCGACCGTCCAGCTCTTCGGGCTTCGCACCGCTGGGTGATCGTCGCCGACCAGGCAGACCACGTCGTCGCTGATCAGGCGGCCCAGGTGCAGCTCGCCCGGCGGGCGCATCCAGTTGCCGACGACCACGTCGACCTCGCCCAGGGCCAGCTTGGTGCGGTAGTCGGCGTCGCCGGTCAAGGGATGCAGCGCCAGCCGGATGCCCGGCGCGCGCTCGCGCAGGCGGGTGACCAGCGTCGGCAGGAACCGCGGGTCGAGGTAGTCGCTGGCCGCCAGGTTCAGCGTGAACTCGGTGTCCGCCGGGTCGAAGCGGCGGCCGGCGCGCGTCGGGCCGAACAGTGTTTCGGCTTCACGCAGAAGGCGCTGGGCGGGCCCGAGCAGCGCGAGCGCCGCATCGGTGGGCACCATGCCCGTGCCCGAACGCACCAGCAGAGGGTCGCCGGTCAGCGAGCGCAGGCGCTTGAGTTGCGTGCTGACCTGGGGCTGGGTGCTGCCCAGCCGCAGGGCGGCACGCGAAACGCTTCGCTCGGAGATCACGGTGGACAAGACCCTCACCAAATGGAGGTCGATGTTCGTCAAAGAGGGGTTCATCGTCATACGGCACACCATATGCAAGCCATGCGCCTGCAAGCATGCGCCATGATCCAGGGCCTGTTCACACTACGGAGACCCGGGTCTGCGTAGTGTGAGCAGGCCCTAGTTCGTCGTACGTTCGGGCGAACCCGCTTGGCGCCCGGCTGCGCGGCGTGGCAGTGTCCCGAGAACGAACCTCCCCTTTCGCGATGAGCAAACCACCGATCCGCTTCGTCTTCCGCGGCCAGCTGGCCGAGGCGAGCGCCGAGGAACCGACCCGCAGCGTGCTGCAGTGGCTGCGCGAGGACACGCGCGCCTGCGGCAGCAAGGAAGGCTGCGCCGAAGGCGATTGCGGCGCCTGCGCCGTCATCGTGGCCGAGCTCGACGAAGACGTGCCCCCGCCGACCCGCGCCCTGCGCCTGGCCGGGCTCGCGCTGCGGCCGGTCAATGCCTGCATCCGCTTCCTGCCGACGCTCCACGGCAAGGCCCTGCTGACCATCGAAGACCTCGCCGCGCCGGATGGCACGCTGCACCCGGCGCAGCGGGCGCTGGTCGACCACCACGGCTCGCAGTGCGGCTTCTGCACGCCGGGCTTCGCCGTCTCGCTCGCGCTGTGCCATGAGCGGCATGCCGAAGCCGGCACGCGGCCGACGCGGGGCGAGCTGGCTGACGAGCTCGCCGGCAACCTGTGCCGCTGCACCGGCTACCGGCCCATCCTCGATGCCGGCGAGGCGATGGGGGGCACGCCCGGCCCGCGGCTCGCGCTCGAGGGCATGGCCGATCAACTGCGCGCCCTGCGCGCCGAGCAAGCGCCCCTGTCTGTCCCTGGCTTCGAGGCACCACGCACGCTGGCAGCGCTGGCCTCAGCGCGCGCGGCCCGGCCCGGGGCGACCTTGCTCGCCGGAGCGACCGACATCGGGCTGTGGGTCAACAAGCAGTTCAAGCCGCTGCCCGACCTGATCTACCTGGGCGACGTGGCGGAACTGCGCCGCATCACGGAATCGGCGTCGATCCTGCGCATCGGCGCCGCCGTCACGCTCGAAGACGGCTGGGCCGCGCTGGTCGCGCGCTGGCCGGCGCTGGCCGAGATGGCCAGGCGCTTCGCCGGCCCGCCGGTGCGCCATGCCGGCACGCTGGTCGGCAACCTCGCCAACGGCTCGCCGATCGGCGACACCGCGCCGGTCCTGATCGCGCTCGGCGCAAGCTTGACGCTGCGGCGGGGCGACGCCACGCGTGACATGCCGCTGCAGGATTTCTATTTGGATTACATGAAGAATCAGCTCGCACCGGGCGAGTTCGTCGAGGCGGTGGCGGTGCCGCTCACCACCACCACCGACCCGGGCTGGCACGTGCAGGCGCACAAGCTGTCCAAGCGCTTCGACTGCGACATCTCGGCCGTCAGCGCCGGCTTCGCGCTGCGGCTGGAGGGGGAACGCATTGCCGAGGCGCGGCTTGCGTTCGGCGGCATGGCGGCCATCGTCAAGCGGGCCGCCGGCGCCGAGGCCGCACTCGTCGGCCAGGCCTGGACCGAGGCGACGCTGCGCGCCGCGCAGCACGCGCTCGCCAGCGACTTCGCGCCGCTGACCGACCTGCGCGCCAGCGCCGCCTATCGCGGCCAGGCCGCGGCCGCGCTGCTGGAGCGGCTGTGGTGGAGCACCCGGCCGGTGGACCCGCTGCCGGAGGCCGCGCTGCGGGTCTTCGCCTGAGGAGACCGGCACGATGGAAATGACCCCGCCCCGCGCTGCGACCGCCCCGGTCGTCGGCGCCGCGCTACCGCACGAATCGGCCACCTTGCATGTCAGTGGCCGCGCGGCCTATGTCGACGACCTGCCCGAACTGGCCGGCACGCTGCATGCCGCGCTGGGCCTCTCACCCGTCGCGCACGGCCGCCTGCTTGGCATCGACGTAGAGGCGCTGAAGCTTGAGCCCGGCGTGGTCGCGGTGCTGACGGCCGCCGACATCCCCGGCCGCAACGACTGCGGGCCGATCGTGCACGACGACCCAATCCTCGCCGACGGCACCTTGCGCTACCTCGGCCAGCCGGTGTTCGCGGTGATCGCGACGAACCGCGAGGCCGCGCGGCGCGCCGCCGCCCAGGCCAAGCAGGTGCTGCGCATCGAGCCCTTGCCGGCGCAGTTGTCGGTG
>NZ_DATFAN010000151.1:0-2554 GCF_035254525.1 Ideonella sp.
CACCAGGCCGCCGACCGGGTCGCAGGTCAGGCCCAGGTGGTGCTCCATGCCGATCTCCGCGGCGTTCTCGGCCTGGGCCGGCGAGCCGCCCATCACCGCGGCGAGCGCACCGGCGGCCATCGAGCAGGCCACGCCGACTTCACCCTGGCAGCCGACCTCGGCGCCCGAGATGCTGGCGTTTTCCTTGTAGAGGATGCCGATCGCAGCCGCGGTGAGCAGGAAATCGACCACGCCGCTGTCCGACGAGCCGTAGACGAAGCGGTGGTAGTAGTGCAGCACGGCGGGCACGATGCCGGCCGCGCCGTTGGTGGGTGCGGTCACCACGCGGCCGCCGGCGGCGTTCTCTTCGTTGACGGCCAGCGCGTAGAGGTTGACCCAGTCCATCACCTGCAGCGGATCGCGCAGCGCGGCCTCGGGGTTGCTCGTGAGGTCGCGATAGAGGTTGGCAGCGCGGCGCTTGACCTTGAAGCCGCCGGGCAGCACGCCCTCGGTGCGCAGGCCGCGGGCCACGCAATCCTGCATCGCGCGCCAGATGCGCAGCAGGCCGGCGTCGATCTCGGCGTCGGTGCGCCAGTGGCGCTCGTTCTGCCGCATGACCTGGGCGATCGTGAGCTTCTCGCGTTCGCAAAGCGCCAGCAATTCGGCGCCGGAGCGGAAGGGGCGCGGCAGCACGGTGGCGTCCGGGGCGATGACCTTCTGCCTCGTGCCGTCGGCCGCCACCTCGTCGCTGACGACGAAGCCACCGCCGACCGAGTAGTACACCCGGTTCTCGATCTCGGCGCCATCGGCGTCGCAGGCCACGAGCCGCATGCCGTTGGCATGGAAGGGCAGGCTCTCGCGGCGCTGGAACAGCAGGTCGTCGGCCTCGTGGAAGGCCACGGGCTGCTCGCCCAGCAGCGCCAGCCGGCCAGACTGGCGGATCGCGTCGAGGATCGCGGGCACCGCGTCGACATCCACCGTGTCCGGCTCGTGCCCGGCCAGGCCGAGCAGCACCGCCTTGTCGCTGCCGTGGCCCTTGCCGGTCGCGCCCAGCGAGCCGTAGAGCCAGCAGCGCACGCGCGCCGTCTTCGCCAGGAGCCCTTCGCTGCGCAGCCGCGCGGCGAACAGCCGGGCCGCCCGCATCGGGCCCACGGTGTGCGAGCTGCTCGGCCCGATGCCGATCTTGAAGAGGTCGAAGACGGAGACGGCCATGTTTGCTCGGTGCTATTCGGCGCTATCGGCGTACTGGCTCATCGGAATGCAGGAGCAGAACAGGTTGCGGTCACCGTAGACGTTGTCGACCCGGCCGACCGGTGACCAGTACTTGTTCTGGCGCAACTCGGCCACCGGGTAGGCGGCCTCCTCGCGGCTGTAGGCGTGCGGCCAGTCGGCCGCGAGCAGGCTTTGCGCGGTGTGGGGCGCGTTCTTCAGCGGGTTGTCGTCCTTCGGCCAGATGCCGGTCTCGACCTTGCGGATCTCTTCGCGGATCGAGACCATCGCGTGGCAGAAGCGATCGAGCTCGACCAGCGGCTCGCTCTCGGTCGGCTCGACCATCAGCGTGCCGGCCACCGGGAAGCTCAGCGTCGGCGCGTGGAAGCCATAGTCGATCAGGCGCTTGGCGACGTCTTCGGCGCCGATGCCCGATGCGTCCTTCAGCGGGCGCAGGTCCAGGATGCACTCGTGGGCCACGCCGCCGCCCTTGATGCCGTCGATGCCGCCACTGAAGTGGATGTCATAGTGATCTGACAGCTTCGCCGCCACATAGTTCGCGCTCAGGATCGCAACCTCGGTGGCCTGCTTCAGACCCTCGGCGCCCATCATGCGGATGTACATCCACGAGATCGGCAGCACGGCCGCGTTGCCCAGCGGCGCCGCCGCGACAGCGCCGACGCCACCCTCGCGCCGCTGGCCGGCCGTCGCATGGCCGGGCAGGAAGGGCACGAGGTCTTCGACCACGCAGACCGGGCCCACGCCCGGGCCGCCACCACCGTGCGGGATGCAGAAGGTCTTGTGCAGATTCAGGTGGCTCACGTCGCCGCCGAACTGACCCGGCGCAGCGATGCCGACCAGCGCGTTCATGTTGGCGCCGTCCACGTACACCCGGCCGCCGTACTGGTGGACCATCGTGCACAGCTCCTTCACGCGCGGCTCGAAGACGCCGTAGGTGGAGGGGTAGGTGATCATGATGCAGGCCAGGTCGTCCTGGTGCTGCTCGCACTTGGCCTTCAGGTCGTCCAGGTCGACGCTGCCGTTGGCGTCGCACTTGACCACCAGCACCTGCATGCCGGCCATGTGGGCCGAGGCCGGGTTGGTGCCGTGCGCCGACTCGGGGATCAGGCAGACCTTGCGGTGACCCTGGCCGCGCGAGGCATGCCAGCCGCGGATCGCCAGCAGGCCGGCGTACTCGCCCTGCGAGCCGGCGTTGGGCTGCAGACTGATGCCGGCGTAGCCCGTGGCCTGGCACAGCCAGCCGGTCAGCTGCTCGTTCAGCAGCGCATAGCCGGCCAGCTGGTCGGCCGGCGCGAACGGGTGCAGGTTCGCGAACTCGGGCCAGGTGATGGGGATCATCTCGCTG
>NZ_DATFAN010000152.1:0-4372 GCF_035254525.1 Ideonella sp.
CTTGGTTGCGTCGCTTGCACGCACCTGGCGCAGCAGTTCGATGCCACTCATGCGGGGCATGTTCCAGTCGCTGATGACGAAGTCGATACCCTCTTGCCCGAGCCGCTGCAAGGCATCCTGGCCGTCCTCGGCCTCCACGACGCGCTTGCACCCCAGTTCCCTGGCGATGCCGGCGACGATGCGCCGCATGCTGCTGAAGTCGTCGACCACCAAGACGGTGCAGTCCTGAAGCGTCATGGTCATGGGCGTTCAATCATTGCTGGGTCGAGCCTCGGCGATGCCTGTGTCGGCAGTCGCCCGTCCCGCCGCCTGATCGATGAGCTGGCGCACCAGCGCGCCCTCCTCGGGAGCCAGGCGCTCGGCGCGCAGCCGGACTTCGCGCTTCACCTCTCGCAGGCGCCACCGCACCTCACGCAGCACGGTGGTTGCCTCGAGGTGGACCCCGGACTCCATGGCGGCCAAGCGCTCGCGCAGTTCGTCGGGCCGGTGGGTGTCGAGTCCAGAGCTCGTGAATGCCAAGTGGATGCGATGGCAGCGCTCAACGGCCAGCGTGAGGAGCTCCTTCAGCGCAGCGCTGCCCGCTCGGGCCTGCGCTGCGATGCCCTCTTGCATGCCACGCACGCGCTCCAGCGTCGCCTGCAAGTCCGAGACCTGGGCCGCGAGCTCGTCGACGGACAGCGGCGGCGCAAGGGCCCCTTCCGACGCGTCCGAGGCCGCCGCGACCCCGGCCGCGCGGCAAACCCTGCCCAGCAACTCGCGATTGACTTCACCAGGAATGAGCTTGACGGCGATCGCCGCGCGGACGCCCGGACTGCGTCCGGACTCGATCAGCCCCATCAGCACCTCGGCCAGCGCCAGCACCTGGCCCGAAATGGGCAGCAGCGCGCCCCTCAGCCCGTGCGGGTAACCGAAGCCGTCGAGCCGCTCGTGGTGGTACTGCACCGCTTCGGCCACCTTGGCGCCGGCACCGGGCATGTCGCGCAGCACGTGCGCCGCCACGATCGGGTGCGCCGCCACATGCTTCCACTGCTCGGCCGACAGGTGAAGGCCCGCCTGCAAGATGGCGGGATCGATGTAGAGCTCGCCCACGTCATGGGCGAGGCCGGCCACCATCAAGGTGTGCAGCCCCTTGTCGCTGCCGTCGGGCAGGTCGTAGGCCATGGCGGCGGAGAGCAGGCTCACCCCCACTGCATGCTCGAGCTTGGCCGGACCTTGCGCGGCATAGATGCTCAGCAGGGACTCCAGGGGCGTGCTCAGCCGTAGATCACGCATCGCGCCGGTCACCACGCGCGCCGTCAGCCGGCCGCACACGCCGGCGAGCAGCGCATGCTTGGACAGCAGTTCGTCGGCGACCCGGTCGATCGGGCGCGAGCCGATGCCATCGACGACCCGCACCGTGGTCTCTAGCGGCTTGAGCAGCTTGTGCTGCAGCAGCCGGTCCTTGGAGCGCGCGTCGATGCGCGCACCCTTGGCCACCAGCTTGATGCCGTTGCCGGTGACGATGTCCTCGGTGGCCTCCACGCCCGCCGACTCCGCGACAGCGACGACGCGGTTCAGATAGTGCTCATTGACAGCGAGCCTGTCGGTCATCCCCTAGCCTCCCTGCGCCGGTCCGGTGGCCGGCGACGTGTCAGTTCACAACCATCGCGACGCGCCCCCACCTGGCGAGGACGCTCGCGGGCGCAAGGCGAAGTCTCTGTATCCGGCCGTGCCGAATCCTTGATTCGGCTCAAGGACACAAAGCCTCCGGACATCGGGCGTGGTGTTGATCACGACCCGCGCCATCACGATTGTGTCCCGAGGCCATGGAGAACGCCCCCAATGCCTTCGATCTGGCCGAGGTGATCCAGTACAGCGGGCGTGACCAGGCCGTCGCCCATCACCGGTGCACAGCGCAAGGCATGCACCCCTCCCCGAAACCGCAAACAACAGGCCGCGTACCAAATCACCGGCCGTCTTGCCGGTCAATTGCCCAACTGCGTCTTGTTGAAAGCTCGCTGAACGCATTGCATTGCCTGTGCAGCGTGCCGTGTTTCCGGGCTTCGTTGACCGGCCGCTTCATCGACCCGAACTCCCGCTTTCGGCCCGCACTTGCCGCCCGACTCGCATCACGCCCATCGAGGCGCCAATGAGCAGTCAGCGTGCCCGATTGGCATGGTGTTTGCTCGTCATCCGGCGTTATAGGCAAGCGATGGACCGATCAATCCTGACACAAGGTCAACTGCCATGCAGGAGATGCGATGGCCACGGACGCGACACAGCCCGCCGGCGCAAGCTGGGTCGGCGAGTGGCTTGAGCTGCTGCTGAACCATGCGAGCGACTATGCGGCCGTTCTCACCGATCCACAGGGCATGATCCTGGCGTGGCTGAACGGCGCTGAGAACGTGTTCGGCTACACACGAGCCGAAGTCCTGGGCCGACACATCGACATCATCTTCTCGCCTGAAGATCGCCGGTCGGGCGTTGCCGCTCACGAGCTGGCGACGGCGCGCGAGGTCGGCCGGGCCCAGGACGATCGCTGGCACGCGCGCAAGGACGGGTCTCTGTTTTGGGGCAGCGGCGAAGCCATTGCCGTGCGCGAGCCCGGGGGCACCCTGCTCGGATTCGGCAAGCTGGTCCGCGACCGCACCGACTTGCGCACACAGGTCGAAGCCCTGAAGAATCGGTTGCAGGCAGAAACGGACCTGCGCCGAGGCCAGGACCTGATGCTGGCCACGCTGGCGCACGAGCTGCGCAACCCGCTCGCGCCGCTGCGAACGGCCGTCTCCCTCCTGCACGGTCTTGGCGACGCGCGATTTGCAACTGCGTTGCAGATTGTCGACCGCCAAGTGGCAGCACTACAGCGTCTGGTGGACGACATGATGGACGCCGCCCAGCTCAAGGCCGGCAAGCTGCGCCTGGCGATACAGCGAGTCAGCCTCCAGCATGAGCTGGCAACTGCGCTGTCATCCGTGGAGGCTCAGGCGCGATCGAAAGGCGTCGATCTGCGGCCCGTGTTACCGGCGTTCGAAATCTCGATCGACGTCGATCGCGACCGCTTCCAGCAGGTTGTCGTCAACCTGCTGATCAACGCGATCAAGTTCACTTCGTCCGGGGGCACAGTCTGGCTCAAAGCCAGCGTCGACAGCGGCCACGCGGTGGTGCGCATCGAGGATACCGGCAGCGGCATCGCGCCTGAACTGCAGCCAAAGATCTTTCAGCTGTTCACCCAGGGTCCCGCCGCACCGCCGGGGCGCGGTGGAGGACTGGGGCTGGGACTTACGCTCGTGAAAGACCTGATGACTCTGCACAACGGCACGGTGGCGGTGCGCAGCGAGGGCATTGGCAAAGGGAGCGAATTCACCTTGAGGCTGCCATTGGTTCAGAAGACCAGCGCGAGTCTGCCGGACGCCGCGTGAAGCGGTTCTGTGGAACAGGGACGCGCCTGCGGCCTCACCATTCCAATGATTGGTTGCAGCCCGGCACCGAGCAGTCTCGTTCGTCTGGCGCGCCCATCGTCGTTGCCCTGCGCGCGATCGCCGGCAGGCTGCGCGCCGCCCTGCTCTTGCCGTTGTTCTTCCGCGAGCGCGACGCCTCGATGCCCGAGGATCAGGTAGGCGCGAAGCGCATCGAAGCACGGACGGATTGCCAGCTTCTGGCACCACGCGAAGAACTCGTCCGTGCCGATCGAAAAGTCGTCAATCGGTCGGCCATCGGCCAGCGCCTGACGTGTCCCTTCGCGCACGAGCGTTTCCCAGTCTTCATAGCTCGCTGGGAAACGCCTGTCGCCCTTGCACATGCCAGCCAACGTCCGAAACGACTCGCGGCTCAACCGGGCTCCAGCGAAATCACGTTCCATGCCGTCGCCATAGCTGCTTAGGAGGAGTCGATTGTAGGAGCGCTCTTTCCCCGATGGCAGATTCCCGCGCCACTTTGCTCATCCGCTCAGTCACCTGCGAATGAGGCGTCAAACCGCAAGCAACCTTGACCAGGCACCGAGCCGATGGCGTGGCCGATCCGAAGGTGGTCGGCTCGCCGCGGCGCAGCGCGTTCAGGAGGTGCGACCGCGCCTGCTCATGAACGCGATCACCCCCAGACCGGCGAGCAGCATGGCGAATGTGCCGGGCTCGGGCACTGCCTGGACCGGACCGGCCGCGCTTGCGACGAAGAAGGTCTCGAATCCGCCGGTCGCGCCCAGGCAAGTCGGTCCCGAACTGTTGTTGCAGCCCACGGTGGCCGACAACCCCACGACATTGTTGGCAAAGCTGCCGCTGAACGCCGCGGCGGCAGCAGCCTGTTGCGCCGAATCCAGCCCGAACACGTAGCCGGCGTTGCCTGCGCCCGTCTGGGTGTGGGCGAAGTCGATTGGCGTGAATGCCCCGGAGGTGAAGAG
>NZ_DATFAN010000153.1:0-5295 GCF_035254525.1 Ideonella sp.
GCACGTCGAGGTAGAACGCGCCGAGGTCCTCCGAGCAGTAGACCTGCAGCTTGGCCACCACCGGGTGGAACTCGTAGGCGGTGAAGTGCTTGAGGATCTCGGCCTGCAGCTCGCTGGCACGTGCCAGCGCGTAGCGGTCGATCTCGAGCATCTCGTCGCCCGGCACCGCATCCTTCACCGGGTCGAAATCGCTCACGTTGGCGAGCAGGAAACGCAGCGTGTTGCGGATGCGGCGGTAGGCATCCACCACGCGGGCCAGGATCTTGTCGTCGCCGGCGATGTCGCCCGAGTAGTCGCTCGCGGCCACCCACAGGCGGATGATCTCGGCGCCGAGCTTCTTGCTCGTCTCCTGCGGATCGACGCCGTTGCCGAGCGACTTGCTCATCTTGCGGCCCTGGCTGTCGACCGTGAAGCCGTGGGTCAGCAGGCCGCGGTAGGGCGCGCGCCCCTCGAGCGCGCAGGCGATCAGCAGCGACGAGTGGAACCAGCCGCGGTGCTGGTCGTGGCCTTCGAGGTAGAGGTCGGCCTCGGGGCCGGCCTCGTGGTAGCCGAGCGAGCCGGCCGGATCCTTGGCGTGCGTGCCGCGCAGCACGTGGCGGAAGGTCGAGCCCGAGTCGAACCACACCTCGAGGATGTCGGCGCTCTTGGTGTAGTGCGGCGCGTCGGCGGCGCCGAGGATCTCCTCGGTCGTCACGCGGCTCCAGGCCTCGATGCCGCCTTGCTCGACGATGTCGGCGGCCTGGTCGAGGATCTCCATCGTGCGCGGGTGCAGCTCGCCCGTGTCCTTGTGCAGGAAGAAGGGCAGCGGCACGCCCCACGAGCGCTGGCGCGAGATGCACCAGTCGGGCCGGTTGGCGATCATGTCGCGCAGCCGGGCGCGGCCGTTCTCGGGGTAGAAGCCGGTCTGGTCGATCGCGTCCAGCGCCATCTGGCGCAGGGTCTTGGGCGCCTTGTCCTTGGTGAACACGCCTTCGCCTTCGTCCATGCGGATGAACCACTGCGCCGCGGCGCGGTAGATCACCGGCGTCTTGTGGCGCCAGCAGTGCGGGTAGCTGTGGGTGATGGTCTCGGTGGCCATCAGCCGGCCGGCGGCCTTCAGCGTGTCGATGATGACCGGCACGGCCTTCCAGATGTTCTGGCCGCCGAACAGCGGGAACTGCGCGGCATAGCTGCCGTTGCCCTGCACCGGGTTCAGGATCTCGTCGTACTTCATCCCGTGCGCGACGCAGGAGTTGAAGTCGTCCACGCCGTAGGCGGGCGACGAGTGCACGATGCCGGTGCCGTCTTCCGCCGTGGCGTAGTCGGCCAGGTAGATCGGGCTCAGGCGGTCGTAGCCGGGGTCCACGTGCGCCAGCGGGTGGCGGAAGTGGATGCCGCCCAGGTTCTCGCCCAGCGTCGTGGCCACCACCTGGCCCGTCAGGCCATATCGGGCCAGGCACTTCTCGACCAGGGAGGTGGCCAGCACCAGGAAGCCGCGCTCGGTCTCGACCAGCGCGAACTCGATCTTCGGGTTCAGGTTCAGCGCCTGGTTGGCGGGGATGGTCCAGGCGGTCGTCGTCCAGATCACCGCGAAGGCGTCCTTGGCCAGGCCCGGCAGGCCGAAGGCGGCGGCCAGGCGGTCGTTCTCGGCGCACAGGAAGGCCACGTCCAGCGTCTGGCTCTTCTTGTCGGCGTATTCGATCTCGAACTCGGCCAGCGACGAGCCGCAGTCGAAGCACCAGTAGACCGGCTTCAGGCCGCGGTAGACGAAGCCGCGCTCGATCACGCGCTTGAAGGCGCGCAGCTCGCCGGCTTCGTTGGCGAAATCCATCGTGCGGTAGGGCCGCTCCCAGTCGCCCAGCACGCCCAGGCGCTTGAAGTCGCCCATCTGCAGCGCGATCTGCTCGGTGGCATAGGCGCGGCTCCTGGCCTGCATGTCGTCGCGGCTCAGGTTGCGGCCGTGCTTCTTCTCGATCGCGTTCTCGATCGGCAGGCCGTGGCAATCCCAGCCGGGCACGTACTGCGCGTCGAAGCCGGCCAGTTGCCGGGCCTTGACGATCATGTCCTTGAGCACCTTGTTGACGGCGTGGCCCATGTGGATCTGGCCGTTCGCATACGGCGGGCCGTCGTGCAGGATGAACTTGGGCGCGTTGCAGCGCGCTTCGCGAAGGCGCTTGTAGATGCCATGCTCTTCCCACTCCTTGACCCAGCCCGGCTCGCGCTTGGCGAGGTCGCCGCGCATCGGGAAGGGGGTGTCGGGCAGGTTCAGCGTGCTGCGGTAGTCGGGGGTGGCGTCGGTCATGGCGGGGCGCGCTCCGGGGCGGGCGCGTGGATCTGGGGCGGGCGGCGGGCACCAGGGCCCGGGCGGCGGCGCGCGTGGCGCCGGGCTGTCAGGCGGCGCTGATCTGAATTCGGTCGCGCGTGGTCTGCCGGCGTGTGGCCACATGGCCGCGGCGCGCGGCCGGGCACCAAGCGGCGCGCAACGCGGGCCGCATCGTGGCGGGGCAAAGAGGGCGGGCCATGGGGCGATTCTATCGCCCGGGGGGAGTGCCGGCGCTCGCCAGCCACGCCCGGGCGTCCGCCTCGTCCTGTGCGATCGCGGCGCGCAGCGCTTCCAGCGATTCGTAGCGCCGTTCGTCGTGCAGCTTGTGCAGCAGCTCGACCGAGATCAGCTGGCCGTAGCCGTGCTCGGCGCCGAGCTGGCCCGGCCATTCGAGGCAGTGGGTCTCGAGCAGCACGCGACCGGCGTCTTCGACGGTGGGTCGCACGCCCAGGCTGGCCACGCCGGGCAATGCTGTCTCGGTCAGGCCGTGCACCCGCACGACGAAGATGCCGTGGGCGGCCGGGCGGTGGAACGGGAAGCGCAGGTTCAGCGTGCGAAAACCGAGCTCGCGGCCGAGCTTCTTGCCGTGCACCACGTGGCCGGTGATCGCGTAGGGCCGGCCGAGCAGCGTGGCGGCGCGCTCCATCTCGCCGGTACCGAGCGCCTCGCGCACCGCCGAGCTGGACACGCGCAGGCCGTGCACCTCGTAGCTCAGCATGCGGGCCACGTCGAAGCCGAGCCGCGCGCCGGCGGCATCGAGCATCGTGTAGTCGCCGGCGCGCCTGGCGCCGAAGCGGAAGTCGTCGCCGACCAGCACGTAGCGGGCGTTCAGCCGGTCGACCAGCATGCGCTGGATGAAGTCCTCGGCCGGCAGGCTGGCCAGGTGCTCGTCGAAGCGCAGGATCACCACGTCGTCGACGCCGCAGCGCGCCAGCTCGCCGAGCTTGTCGCGCAAGGTGGCGATGCGCGGCGGTGCCTTCTCCGGCGTGCCGGCGCGGGCGGCGAAGAAGTCGCGCGGGTGAGGCTCGAAGGTCATCACGCAGCTGCGCAGGCCACGGTGCTTCGCCTCGTTGATCAGCAGCGCGAGCATGGCCTGGTGGCCACGGTGCACCCCGTCGAAGTTGCCGATCGTCAGCGCGCAGCCCGGGCCGGGCAGCGGGCGAGGGTGGTGCAGGCCGCGCAGGATTCGCATGGGTCGCGATCATAGGTCGGCGCGGAAAACCGGCTGGTCCATCTACACGGCCGATGCCGGTCTGGCCTATCGGTCATCGCCCGGATAGCGATCACCCGCATAGCATAACCCCCTATTTCTAGGGATTCCTCGCGCGGCGACAGTGCGCGCTCCCAAGGCGTCCGGCCGCCACCACGACATGGCAGGCCGGTACTTTTCCCTCGTCTACCCCTGAGGAGCAAGGTTGATGAAGTTCTGTATTCGCGCTCATGCCCTGGCTGTCGCCGCGGCGGCCCTCGTTGTCATGCCGCTGGCCGCCCACGCGGGCGAT
Source organism: Ideonella sp. (assembly GCF_035254525.1). Taxonomy (GTDB): domain Bacteria; phylum Pseudomonadota; class Gammaproteobacteria; order Burkholderiales; family Burkholderiaceae_C; genus Ideonella. The sequence continues at coordinate 3,805 of NZ_DATFAN010000153.1, forward strand.
GCGCAGACCGCCGAGCAACGTGCCCGAGCCCACATCGCGGCGTTCCCGGGCCACAGCCTGCACGGCGACGGCCACGGCTACACCTTCAAGGACGTCGTGCGCGATGCCGACGGCGCCGAGCACGTGCGCTTCGAGCGCCAGTTCCGCGGCCTGCGGGTGATCGGCGGCGACCTCGTGGTGCACTCGGCACGCGGGGGCGTCTTCGCCGGCATCTCCAAGACCCTGGCGCGCGACTTCGCTGCCCTGCCTCAGCGGCCGTCGATCGGCCCGGGCGCCGCCCAGGCGGCGGCCCTGGCCGCCCACCCGGGTGACCTGCGCGGCTTCGGCTCGGAGCTGGTGGTCTACGCCCGTGGCGAGCAGCCGCGCCTGGCCTATGACGTGCGCGTCTTCGGCACCCGCGCGGACGGCACGCCGAGCGAGCTACACGTGATCGTCGACGCGCAGACCGCCGCGTTGCAGGAGACCTGGGACGACGTCCACACGGCGCCGGCGGCCGGCACCGGGCGTGGCTTCTTCAACGGTACCGTGGCGCTGACCACCGACCTCGTCTCGGGCGTCTACAGCCTGCGCGACCCGAGCCGCGGAAACCAGTACACGATCGACATGAAGAACCGCAGCAACGGCGGCTCGGTCTTCACCGATGCCGACAACCTCTGGGGCGACGGCACGTTGGCCAACACCCAGACGGTGGGCGTCGACGCCCAGTACGGCACGGCCGTGACGTGGGACTACTACAAGAACGTGCACGGCCGCAACGGCATCGCCAACGACGGCAAGGGCGCCTACAACCGGGTGCATTACGGCCGCCGCTACAACAACGCCTACTGGAGCGACAGCTGCTTCTGCATGACCTACGGCGACGGCGACGGGACGACCTTCAACCCCTTCGATTCGCTCGACGTGGCCGGCCACGAGATGAGCCACGGCGTGACCAGCCGCACCGCGAACCTGACCTACTCGGGCGAATCCGGCGGCCTGAACGAGGCGACCAGCGACATCTTCGGCACCGCCGTCGAGTTCTACGCCGCCAACGCCAACGACCCGGGCGACTACCTGATCGGCGAGAAGCTCTACAAGAGCGGCACCGGCGCCCTGCGCTCGATGATCAACCCGAGCAGCGACGGTGCTTCGGCGGATTGCTGGTACTCGGGCCTGGGCAGCCTGGACGTGCACTACTCATCGGGCCCGGCCAACCACTTCTTCTACCTGCTGTCCGAGGGCACGACGAACGGCTCGCCGAGCAAGACCTGCGTCGCCGGCAACACCCGGGTCGCGTCGGGCACCGGCACGGTCGGCGGCATCGGCCGCGACAAGGCCGAGAAGGTCTGGTACCGCGCGCTGACGGTCTACATGACCTCCGCCACGACCTACGCCGGCGCCCGCGCCGCGACGATCAGCGCCGCCAACGACCTGTACGGTGCGGGCTCGCCCGAATCGGGCGCGGTGGCCGCCGCCTGGTCGGCCGTCGGTCGCAACTGAGCACCGTCTCCC
>NZ_DATFAN010000154.1:0-17949 GCF_035254525.1 Ideonella sp.
CAGGAGTTGCTGATCACGTCCGGCGCCAGATCCGGATCGGGGTTCTTGTTGCCGAGGTCGGTCGGCGCCAGCATCCACTGCATGCACTCGATGTAGCTCGCCGGCGTGCCGTTGCCGGCATTCATGTTGCGGCAGCCGACCCACTTCGCGCCGGGCGCGACGCCGACCTGGTGCGTGCTGTGGTCGTCACCGGCAAAGGTGCCGGCCGTGTGCGTGCCGTGGCCGTTGTCGTCACAGGGCTGCGGCGAGTTCGCCGGGCAGCTGCCATTCGGGCTGTGGATGGCGTCGTGCCAGCTGTAGTTGTGGTCGGCGCTGCTGCCGTTCCAGCCCCGGTACTGCGGCTTCAGCGCCGGGTGGTCCCATCGGTAGCCGGTGTCCTCCCCGGCGATGACGACGCCCTGGCCGTTGAAGCCTTCGGCCCAGACCAGTGGCGCGCGGATCTTGTCCACGCCCCAGGCGACGGTCTCCACGCCCAGCGGCGGCGCCAGCGGGCGGGCCGCGCCGACCTGCGGCAGCGGCACCGGGATGACCGGGTTCGGCTCGACACGGCTGATGTCGCGGCGTGACGCCAGCGCGGCCAGATCGTCTGCCGAAAGCCTGGCGTAGACGACGTTCGCGATCCAGAACGGCCGGTATTCGATGCCGCGCGCATCGAGCCAAACGCGCAGGCTGCCCTGTTGAAGGTCGGCGCGATCGCGCAGCGCAGCAACCAGTGCGCGGCGCCGTGCCTTGTAGTCGGCTCCCGGCGCGAGCGGCGCCAGCACCGGCGTCGCCTGGTCCTTGAGCACGATCAGCGCCTCGGCCTGGCCGTCGCGGCGCGCCGCCGCGGCGAGATCGGCATTGATCCGCGCACCAAACGCCGAACCGCAACTCACGGCCAGCACGGCAAGCGCCACGCGGTGCAATCTGATGCTCGAGGTGCTCATGGGCTCGGACCCTCCTGGACGTGCGCGAGGAGCAGGCGTGTGCCCTCGGCGCACGACGAGGGCAGGCGATTCTGCGCGCAGCCCAGGCGGAACGCGCCCCCCGAGACTTGGGGGGGCGCCTCGGAATCAGCCGAGCGCCGGGCCGCCCCAAGCCGGCTGAGCACCCGCTCGGCGGGTGGTGCCGGTACCCCGGCACCGGGTGCCCAAGCTCAGTCCTGGAACGCGCGCTGCCGCCAGTCGGACAGCACCTGCGTCCAGGACTCGCTGAGGCCCGCCTCTTCGTTGAGATCGGACTTGGCCGGCGCGCCGTCGTCGCTCCAGGCCCAGGTCCAGCATGCGCGGCCATCTTCTTGCACGCTGGCCTCGAAGAACCCCGCGAGGCGGCTGGCCGACTGCGCATCGCCCACCTCCGCCCTGAAGCTGTCGGCGTCGTAGGTGACGATGTTGCAGCCACTCTCCAGGCAGTAGCTGGCCAGGCTGAACCAGCGTGCGGCCAGGGGTTGCTGTTGGTGGACTGCGAGCAAATCGGTTTCTTTCATCTGTCGATTGTCCGCCACGGCGGGATTGCCCTTAGAAGTGCGAGTGTGGTAGACGCGCGAGCGGGCGCAGCGGGGCCTGCCAAAGACGGAGCGGCGCACGGTCACTTCGTGGCCGCACCGACAAGGCACTCACCCGGCACCTCGAACCCACCGGGCGATTCGAAACTGCGCATCGAAGCTTCCACTTCGTTCCACGCGGATTCGCGTTCCTGAGGGGACAGGTGAGCCATCATGGCGTTGAATGCACCGAAGGCCTCTCGTGCGACCCGCACGTACTCCGCGGCACTGGCCATTCGATGCGGCACCGGCACAGCGTGAACTTCGGGGTTGGCAAATCCGGCCTGCCTGAAGACGTCATCCAGCATCCCGGGATTGCCAAGGCCGAATGGCCCGGGTTGCCCGGGAACGGGCGGCGGGAGTTGCGCTCGCTGGCGGATGATGGAAGCCGGCACGGCACCCCACGGGTTTCGATCGGGCGTGGAAAACACAACGACAGCGACCCGACCGCCCTCTCTCAGAGCGCGGCGCCACTCGCGCAGCGCCGTCACAGGGTGGGGCATGTACATCAGACCGAGCCGACACAGCACGGCATCGAACGAAGCATCCGGGAGATCCAGTTTCTCGCCGTCCATGGCGCGGGTCTCGACCTGTTGGAGGCCCCGTTCACGGGCGACCTGGAGCGCAAGCTCGACAATCCCTTCCGAGATGTCGGTCGCCAGCACGTAACCTCCATGACCAACCCGTTCGGCCGCACTGACAGCGGGTTCACCTGCGCCGGCGGCGATGTCCAGAATGCGCTGACCTGGCCGAATCTGGGCCAGGTCCAGCATCAGGCGGGTCGCGTCGCCATACCAGCGATCCAGAGTGGGATTCCAGCGCCGCCACGCTGCGCCGTCCTTGTTCCATTGCTCTCGCTGCGCGTTCTTGTACTTCGCAGCGTCGAATGAGGGTTGCTGATCAGCCACGTCAGTGCTCCGTTCGGTTGGACCATGAGGCCTTCTTCGCGTCGGAGCTCAGACTGCTGGGGCCGGCAGCGGGAAGGTGCTTGGACGCCAGCCCGATGATGACATCCAGAGCGGCCGGGTCAATCGTCCGTGACCTTGAAGATCGTGCCCTTTCCTCCCCAAGGGGGCGTGCCGTAGAGATACCCGTCACGGGCCTGGAGCATCTGGCTCGGCGGGCCGGCACCCTCCGATTGGTCCGCCTTCATGGTGTGCAGCACGTTGAACGTGCCGCGCCGCGTGATGCGAAAGACGATTTGCGAGGCGATTCCCCTTGACGTTCCATACAGCGCACCGTCGCGGCCTTCCACAAGCGCGGCGGACGGGCTGTCCCCGTCTGCGCTCCCGGTGAAGCTGTGGAGGACCTTGAGCTCTCCCGCCGGCTTCATCCGGAAGATCGCGAGGCATCGAATACCACCGCGGATCTGGGGTGTTCTCATGCCAGTCTCCTTCCACTTCCATGCGAGCGCGATACCCGCCGCAATCGAGCGTCATCCGGCCCCGGGCGCTTGCCTTGATGCATCGCAAGGCGCTGAACGCTCAACGCGCTCCGTCGCGGGTGAGGCCCCCGGTCCGGGTTTGCGTCAGGCCCTCGGCACGCCTCGGGTCCGCGGGTGCCATGCGACCACGCAGCGCACGATCTCGCCCCACGGCGCGTCGAGCAGGCTGCCCCAGTCCGACTGAGCCTGCTGCACCATCTGGTGCACGTCGCGCTCGGTGGCCTGCAAGGACTGCTGCAGGCCGGTCAGCCCGCCGCACTGCACCTGCATGACCTTGACGTGCGGCAGCGGCGTGCCGGGGCGAGGCAGATGCAGCGCGAAGGTCGAGCGCTCGCGCAGCAGCGCCGCGAGGGTCGCGCAGTTGATGCGCGCCACCGGCGAGGTGCAGCCCAGCCACTCGCGCTCGCCGAGTGCGCGCCGCTGGACGAGCCCGCAGCCGGCGTGGCGCGCCAGCAGCGCCTTGGCGAAGACGCAGGTGTCGTCGCCGCCGCCGCCGCAGCAGTCGCCGAGTTCGCCAGGATCAACCTCCATGTCGATCGAGGGTCAGTCGTCGCCGCTCGGCCCGGGCTCGCGGATCTGGCACAGCAGGTCTTCGGCTTGCGTCGCGCTCTCGGCGAACATCACCTTGACCTTGCCGGCCGTGGTGTCACCGGCGTCTGCTGCACGCAAGGCCTTGGCGTGCTGGGAGGCCGGCGGGAAGGCATTGAACTCGGCCAGTCGTTCCAGTTGGGCGAAGGGCCGGACGCGGTAGACGTAGTAGGGCATGGGGGTTCGCGTGTCAGGGGTCAGACGTAGCGCTTGCTGGCGCGGCGGCGGCCGGGGATGGCCTTCTGGATCACGACGCCGCGCACGGCGTTCAGACTGATCGCCGGGGCGTCGGGGTGGGCGGGGTTCAGAGCGTGCAGGCGCCATTGCGCCCCGTCGCGCCGCAGCTGGCGAAACGTCCATTCCTCGCGGTGCCAGGCCAGCACGTAGGAGCCATCGACCGCCAGGCCCTCGGGCTCGACGATGATGATCTCGCCCTCGAGGAACTCGGGCGCCATGCTGTCGCCCAGCACGCGCAAGGCAAACGATTCGCCGCCGCTGCAGCCGGGATCGTCGTCGTTCACAAGACCTCCATGTGGATCTGTGCCGCGGGCACACCGGCCTGGCGCAGCTCGGCGTGCAGGGTCTGCACGAAGGGCTCGGGGCCGGCGAGGTAGAAATCGCAGGCGATGTCGAACAGGTCGGCGCGCATGGCCTGGGCCATCTGGCGAGCGCCGGCGGTGGGGTCGCTGTGGTAGCTGAGCTGGTGCTCGAAGCCGTCGAGCGCGGCGGACCAGGCGCGGCACTGGTTGGCCATGAAGTGGCCGTCGGGCCGGGTGGCGAGCCAGAACAGGTTCAGCGATGGCGATTCATCGCGCGCCAGGGCGTGCTCGACCAGGCTCTTGATCGGCGCGAAGCCGAGGTCGCACGCGGCGAACACGAGCGGCCGCTCGCTCTCGGCCAGCACGAAGTCGCCCAGCGGCCCCCACAGGTCGACTGCCGTGCCGGGCTTGAGCGCGCCGGCGAACAGCCGCTCGGTGAACTCGTCGCTCGCTTCGCGGGCGAGCAGGAAATGAAGGTTGCGGTCGTCGCAGGGGCAGCTGGCCACGGGCAGCGTCAGGTGCAGGTCATCGGCCGTGCCGTCGCCGCCCGCCACGCCCAGCGTGACGGACTGTCCGGCGAGAAAGCGCAGCCTGTGGCTGCGCGGCGTCTGCAGGTGCAGCAGCCAGGTATCGCCGGCCAGCGGGCGCACCTGGCGCACGCTGGCGACGATCTGCTGCGGCGCGATGTCCTGCGGCCCCTCCGCTTCCAGCGTCTGCAGCGTCAGCTCGCTGCTGGCCGCCGTGTGCGCGCACAGCAGCGTGTAGCCCTGGGCCCGTTCGGCTTCGGACAGGCGGTAGTCGGTCGGGTGCAGCCGCACGACCTCGCCCGAGATCACGCGTACCTTGCACATGCCGCAGGTGCCGTTGCCGCAGCCGTAGTCGAGCTTCAGCCCGGCGTGCAGCCCGGCCTGCAGCAGCGAATCGTGGCCCTGCACGGTGAATTGGCGGCCGCTCGGCCGCACGGTGACCTGGGCGCTCATCACCTTCAGCATGTCGTCCATCACATCCAGCCTGTCGACGGGTTCGGTGGCCAGCACGCGCGCCAGGCCCAGGCGCGCCTGCTCGGCCAGGTCTTGCAGCACCCCGCTGCCCGGCGCCGCGGCCTGTGCCTGGGCCAGCGACTCGCGCAGCGCCACCACCAGCGCGTGGTACTGCTGCAGGTGGCGCCGCAGATCGGCCAGCTCCTGGCTCTGGTGGAACACGCGCTGGGCCAGCACCTCCTGGCTGGGCAGCACGCGCTCGCGCACGCGGCGGCCGAAGGCCTCGTCCTTGATCTGGGCGACACGCTCGAGCAGGCCGGTGTCGGCCCAGTGCGCCTCGGGGTACAGCCTGGACAGCGACTCGGTCGACACCAGCCCGTCGCTCAAGGGCAGCTCGCCGTCACGCACGCGCTGCTGCAGCACGCTGCGCGGCACGCCCACCAGGTGGGCGGCGCGCCAGACGGTGACCCACTGCGCCATCGTGCACTGCCCTCAGCAAAGTGCCGTGTGCGGTACCCCATCAAGGAGCTTGCGCGGATCCGGCTCTGCCGGGCCGCTGCAAGAGCCCCCCTGGGGGGCAGCGACCGGAAGGGAGCGTGGGGGCACCCTATCCAGATACCTCGCGCGGTAGAGCAGCCGCGGCCGCGCGGGGTCGTCGATGAAGGCCTCGCGGTCGTGCAGCACGTTGTTGGCGACCAGGCCCATGCCGGCCTCCATGCGCAGGCGAAGCACATGGGGCGACTCGGCCAGCACGGTTTCGAGGCAGCCCACCGCCGCGCGCGTGGCGGCATCGTTCTTCCACTCGATGCTGCGGGTGCGGGCGGTGTAGCGCATGTGCAGCGCGCCATCGGGCGCGACGCTGAAGACGGGGCCGGTTTGCGCGGGGCGGGCCACACCATCCTCGTCCTCGCGTGCGGGGATCGTCATGGCATCGTCGGCCATCAGCGCGGCGATGTGGGCCGGGCTGGCATCGCGCAGCGCGATGTAGGCCAGCTCGTGGTCCAGCAGCCGGTTCGCGCCGCCGCTGGCTGCAGGGCGAACACAGTGCAGGATCATGCCGCGGATGGCGCGCTCACTCGGCTGGTAGTAGCCGTCGGTGTGCCAGCGGATCGCGCGGGTCGTGTAGGGGATGAAGGCGCCGGCCGGCGGCTCGCCCGTGCCGCTGCGCACGGTGATCGGCGAGATGCCGTCGTCGTCGGCCAGCCAGTTCGCATCGAGCCGCGCGAGGCCGAGCTGGCGGCCGAGCGCGCGTGGCAGGCCGGTGTCTTCGCGCGTGGCCGGGCTGTGATAGAGCGCCATGTTGAAGCGCGCGCAGCGGGCCAGGATGGCCTCGCGCTCGGTGGCGCGCAGCGCGGCGGGGTCGTGTACCTCGACCATCAGGGCCTCGATGCTGCGCGGCGCATCGGCCAGCTTGGCATCGCGCCAGATGCGGTAGGCGCGCTCGTCGTCCAAATCGAAGGGGTTGGCGCTCGCCGCATGGGGCGACCGAACGAGATCCAGGCAAGCACTCATCTCAATCCCCACTCGTCGCTGTGCGCCGCGAACGCCGCGGCTCGGTCGAGAACACGCCGTCCATCGCGCGGCGCACCAGGTCCACCGCATGCGGCGCTTCGATCGCAATGACCTGCTCAGTGACCCACCAGCGGTCCTTCTCGGGCAGCAGCGGCTCGAGCCGGCTGCCGAGGTAGCGCATGTAGGCGTAGTCGGGGCCATCGCCGCCTTCGCTCGTGGCCCAGCCGAACTCGGCGTAGTGCTCGGCCAGCGTGTTGAACTGGTCGACAAAGCTGTCGGCGTAATCCCGGCCGGATGCCGCGCCGAGCAGATCGGCCTCGTTGTCGGCCAGGATCTCGGCCTCTCGCCGCACCAGGGCGATGGTGAACGGCGCGCGCTCCTCGGCCCCGAGGCGGGCGAAGGCCAGCCGGTCGGCAGCCGTGAGCAGGAAGACCAGCAGTTCGCGCGCGACGCCGAAGTAGGCCGGGCCGGGGTCGATATCGAAGCCCGCCGTGCGCAGGCGCTTGACCACGTCGATCGCGACGCGCCAGGCGATGAAGGCCACGGCACTGGCCCGCTGCTCGGCGCTCTTGGCCTGCTCGGGTTTGAACCAGTGGGCCTTGATGCGCATCGCGGGGCTCAATATCCGCCCTTGCCCAGCGGCTGCGGCAAGCCGGCCACCTTGGCGCCCTGCTTGGCCGGGCCGATCGGGAACAGGTCGTACAGCGCCTTGCTGTCGCAGCCCGGCATCACCTCGGCCATGCCCTTGAGCATGTTGCGGAAGTTCGGCGTGTGGCCGTGCTCGCGGTACTCGTCGCGCAGGTAGTTGACGACCTTCCAGTGGTCTTCGGTCAACGTGATGTTCTCGGCCGCGGCGATCACGCGCACCGCCTCGTCGCTGTAGTCCGGCTCGAGCAGGTAGCCCTGGTCATCGGTCTCGAGTTCCTGGCCATTCACGGTGTAGCTCATCGTTCGTCGTCTCCTCGTTCAATCGCCTTCATCTCAATCGCCGACCGCGGCGGCGGACTTGTGCGGCACGAACAGGCCGCAACCCATGAACCGATGCGGCCCCAGGCCGTGTTCGAGCAGGCGCTGCGCATGCGCGGCGCGCAGCCCGTGCAACATCAGGCTGAAGCCGCTCAGCGGGCCGGCCGGGCCATGCACCTGCTGGGCCCGGCCGCAGACGCAGTGCCCGGCAACCCCCAACGCCTCCAGTTGGCGGCCCACCTCGTCGAGAAACGTCGCTTCGTCGGCGGCCTGGGCATCGACGAAGTGCGCGTACAAGGTCGCATGCGGCAGCAGCTCGCGCTGATGCGCCTCGCCCAGGTGCAGCGCACTGGCACCCACCTGCAGCCGGCGGCCCGACAGCGCCGCCAGGTCGCCGGCCCGCGCGCGCGGCACGCGCAGCAGCAGGCGAGAGCGCGCCGACAGCCAGGCCCGCTCGCCCGTGCCCTGCACGACATTGACCTCGTGCACGCCCACCCCGGGCTCGGCCGCGAGCCAGCTGGCCTCGGCGGCCAGCGCCTGCGAAAGCAGCCAGCGGTGGTCTCGCGGCAGGTCCGCGCCGTGCAGGCGGAACGACAGGTCGACCATCGAGGGCGCCGCCGGCTCCATCTCACCGCTCCTGTTCGCCGGCCCAGCGCAACAGGGCACGGCCCCAGGCTTCGGCGGTCTGCGGGTCGATCTCGAACACCGTGAAGCGCTTGCCCTCGCGGATGCGGGTGCGCAGCAGGCTCATGCCGCCGGCCTCGTGGTCGACCTGCTGCAGCTCGATCTCCTGGCCCCCGAGGGGCACCCGCAGCTTGTCCAGCGGGGTCACGCGCATCGTCACACGGTTCTCCAATCGTCCCCGATTGAGCGCGCGGGGCCCCGCCACCGTCTATCACCGCGACGGGGGAGCGCCGCATACCCCATTTGGGTAATGCCGCGCTCCCAACCAGAGTGATGGCGCCCGCCAGCCTCGCGCCGGAAGATCGCCTCCCAACAGCCGTGAAGCGGCAAGGAGAAAAGCCATGGCGAAGAAGCCCCATGACACGCCGATGCTCGACGAGCTCGAGAGCGGCCCCTGGCCCAGCTTCGTGACCGGCCTGAAGCGGCTGGCGAGCGAGAAGGACTACATGGTCGACCTGATGGGTCAGCTGGAAACGTCCTACCGCACGAAGAAGGGCTACTGGAAGGGCGGCACGGTCGGCGTGTTCGGCTACGGCGGCGGCGTGATCCCGCGCTTCACCGAGCTGAAGGACGAAAACGACAAGCCGGTGTACCCCGACGCCGCCGAGTTCCACACGCTGCGCGTGCAGCCGCCGGCCGGCATGCACTACACGACCGAGGTTCTGCGCAAGATGTGCGACATCTGGGAGCGCCACGGCTCGGGCCTGATCGCCTTCCACGGCCAGTCGGGCGACATCATGTTCCAGGGCGCCACCACCGCCAAGGTGCAGGACGCCTTCGACGAGCTGAACGAGCTCGGCTTCGACCTCGGTGGCGCCGGCCCGGCCGTGCGCACCTCGATGAGCTGTGTGGGCGCCGCGCGCTGCGAGCAGAGCTGCTACGACGAGGCCAAGGCGCACCGCCAGGTGATCAACACCTTCCTCGACGACATCCATCGCCCCGCCCTGCCCTACAAGTTCAAGTTCAAGTTCTCGGGCTGCCCGAACGACTGCATGAACTCGATCCAGCGCTCGGACATGGCCGTGATCGGCACCTGGCGCGACAACATGCGCACCGACGAGGAGCTGGCGCGCAAGTGGTTCGACAAGCACGGCATGAACGAGTTGGTCAACGACGTGATCACGCGCTGCCCGACCAAGACGATCCTGCTGAAGGAGATCAAGGATGTCGCCCAGGGCGACAAGATCTCCAGCGTCAAGATCAGCGACACCCACGCGCTCGAGATCGACAACAGCAACTGCGTGCGCTGCATGCAGTGCATCAACGTGATGACCGGCGCGCTGGCGCACGGCACCGACACCGGCGCGACCATCCTGATCGGCGGCAAGCGCACGCTGAAGATCGGCGACCTGATGGGCACGGTCGTCGTGCCCTTCATGCCGCTGAAGACCGACGAGGATTACGACAACCTGGTCGAGCTGGGCCAGAAGGTGATCGACTTCTTCGCCGAGAACGCGCTGGAGCACGAGCGCACCGGCGAAATGATCGAGCGCATCGGGCTGGTGAACTTCCTCGAAGGCATCGGCGTCGAGATCGACCCGAACATGGTCGCCACGCCGCGCACCAACCCCTACGTGCGCACCGACGGCTGGGACGACGAGGTCGCCCGCATTCAAGCGAAGAAATCGGCCTGAACCTCCGAGGAGCACCCATGGCGACCATGCGAACCCCCATCGAAAGCGGCGTGCCGGACAACCGGCAGTACCTGCACCCGGCCCTGCTGAAGAACTACGGCGACTGGCGCTACCACGACCGGCCACGCCCCGGCGTGCTGCACCACGTGGCCCGCTCGGGCGACGAGGTGTGGTCGGTGCGCGCCGGCACGCAGCGGCAGATGGACGTGCACACCATCCGCAAGCTGTGCGACATCGCCGACACCTATGCCGAGGGGCACGTGCGCTTCACCATCCGCTCGAACATCGAGTTCATGGTGTCCGACCCGGCCAAGGTGGCCCCGCTGGTCGAGGCGCTGACGAAGGCCGGCTTCCCGGTCGGCGGCACCGGCAACTCGGTGTCGATGATCGCCCACACCCAGGGCTGGCTGCACTGCGACATCCCGGGCACCGATGCCTCGGGCGCGGTGAAGGCGCTGATGGACGAGCTGCACGCCGAGTTCATCCGCGAAGAGATGCCCAACCGCGTGCACCTGTCGACCTCGTGTTGCGAGATCAACTGCGGCGGCCAGGCCGACATCGCGATCATCGTGCAGCACACCAAGCCGCCGAAGATCAACCACGACCTGGTGGCCAACGTCTGCGAGCGGCCGGCCGTGGTGGCGCGCTGCCCGGTGGCGGCCATCCGCCCCGCGCTGGTCAACGGCAAGCCCTCGCTCGAGGTCGACGAGAAGAAATGCATCTGCTGCGGCGCCTGCTACCCCCCGTGCCCGCCGATGCAGATCAACGACCCCGAGTTCTCCAAGCTGGCGATCTGGGTCGGCGGCAAGAACTCCAACGCGCGCGGCAAGCCGACCTTCATGAAGATGGTTGCGTCGGGGCTGCCGAACAACCCGCCGCGTTGGCCCGAGGTGTCGGCCATGGTCAAGAAGATCCTCTACACCTACAAGGAGGATGCGCGCCCCTGGGAGCGCATGGCCGACTGGATCGAGCGCATCGGCTGGCCGCGCTTCTTCGAGAAATGCGACCTGCCCTTCACCAAGTACCTGATCGACGACTGGCGCGGCTCGCGGGCCAACCTGAACGCGTCGACCCACATCCGATTCTGAAATCCGTGAAAGCGATTCGATGAAGTTCGGCTTGCTCGTCAGCGAGGGTCCGTACACCCACCAGGCCAGTGACACGGCCTACCAGTTTGCGCGTGCCGCGCTGGGGAAGGGGCACACGATCCAGCGCGTCTTCTTCTATCACGACGGGGTCTACAACGCGACCCGGCTCACCGAGCCGCCGCAGGACGACCGCCACATCGTCAATCGCTGGTCGGCGCTGGCGGCCGAGCACCAGGTCGACCTGGTCGTCTGCGTGGCCGCCGCGCTGCGCCGCGGCATCAAGGACGAGGTGCTGGCCCCGGGCTTTCGCATCTCCGGCCTGGGCCAGCTCGTAGACAGCGGCATCAAGGCCGATCGCCTGGTCACCTTCGGGGATTGAGGAACACGCGATGAAGAAGTTCATGTTCGTCAACCGCAAGGCGCCCTACGGGACGATCTATGCGCTCGAGAGCCTCGAGGTCGTGCTGATCGCCGCCACCTTCGACCAGGACGTGAGCCTGGTCTTCCTCGACGACGGGGTCTACGAGCTGGTCAAGGGCCAGCAGACCAAGGGCATCGGCCTGAAGAACTTTTCACCCAGCTACCGCGCGCTCGATGGCTACGACGTCGAGAAGCTCTACGTCGAGCGCGAGTCGATGCAGGCCCGGGGCCTGACCGAGGCCGACCTGATCGTGCCGGTCGAGGTGCTGTCCAGCGCCGAGATGGGCGCGTTGATGGCCGAGCAGGACGTGGTCCTGAGCTTCTAGGGGAAAGACCATGCTGCACATCGTCAACAAATCGCCCCTGCAGACCCGCACGCTCGAAAGCTGCCTGCGCCTGGCCCAGCCCGGCCAGGCCCTGCTGCTGACCGAAGACGCGGTCTACGCCGCCACCCGCGCCGGCAGCGCCGCGCTGGGCCCGGCCGCCGCCGCGCTGAAGGTCTACGTGCTCCAACCCGATCTCGACGCCCGCGGCATGACGGCCGCGCTGGCCGAGGGCATCACGCCGGTCGACTACGCCGGCTTCGTCGATCTCGTCGCCGAGCACCCCCGCAACCAATCCTGGCTCTGAGCCCTGGACACACCCGAACGGAGAACCACCATGCCCATCGAAGTGAACGGCACCGCCTACGAGACCGACGAGGAGGGCTACCTGGTCAACCTCGCCGACTGGAACGAAGACATCGCCAACGTCATCGCCAAGACCGAGAACGTCGACCTGACGCCCAGCCACTGGGAGGTCGTCAACTTCCTGCGCGACTACTACAACGAGTACCAGATCGCGCCGGCGGTGCGCGTGCTCACGAAGGCCATCGGCAAGCAGCTCGGGCCGGACAAGGGCAACAGCAAGTACCTGTACGAGCTGTTCCCCTACGGCCCGGCCAAGCAGGCCTGCAAGATCGCCGGCCTGCCCAAGCCGACCGGCTGCGTGTGAGTTGATCCTGCGACGCAGCCCATGTCCGCCCTCACCGTCACTTTCGCCCTGCTGTTCTACGCGGCGACCGCGGTGCTGGTGCTCGGCGTGGGCTTCAAGATCGCTCTCTATGCCCGCACCCCGGCGCCGCTGAAGATCGCCACCACGCCGGCGCCGACCACGCCTGGCGGCGTGGCCTTGAGGCTGACGCGCGAGGTGGTGTTCTTCGAGAGCCTGTTCCGCTCCAGCAAGTGGACGTGGCTCTTCGGCTGGATGTTCCACGCGGGCCTGCTGCTGGTCGTGCTGCGGCACCTGCGCTACTTCCAGCAGCCGGTGTGGACGCCGGTGGTCTGGGTGCAGGCGATCGGCACCTACGCCGGGTTTGCGATGGCCGCGGGCCTGGCCGGCCTGTGGGCGCGCCGCTTCTTCGTCGACCGGGTGCGCTACATCTCGACCCCGTCGGACCACCTGCATCTCGCGCTGCTGCTGGCCATCGCCGGCTCGGGGCTGGCGATGCGCTTCGTCGCGCACACCGACATCGTCGCGCTCAAGGCCTTCATGCTGGGCCTGATGCGCTTCAACTGGCAGCCGCTGCCGGCCGACCCGGTGCTGCTGGTGCACCTGACGCTGGTCGCGCTGCTGATGATCGTGTTCCCGATCAGCAAGCTGATGCATGCGCCGGGCCTGCTGTTCAGCCCGACCCGCAACCAGGTGGACAACCCGCGCGAAGCGCGCCACCTTAGCGCCTGGGCGGCCGCCCTGGAGAAGTGAGCGCCATGGCCACCGCCGCCACCCTCTCGAAATTCGAGACGCCCAAGCTCAAGCCCTACCCCATCATCCCGCTGGTGCAGGTGGGGGCGATGGCGCACAGCAGGCCCTTCGTCGCCTCGCCGGCGATCCAGCAGAACATCGGCTTTCCCGGTGAGCTGACCGAGGGCTGGGAGCAGCGCGCGATCGCCAAGATGGGTGAGCTGCTCGGCAAGTACCGCAGCCTGCGCGTCTACATGGATGCCTGCGTGCACTGCGGCGCCTGCTCCGACAAGTGCCACTACTTCCTCGGCACCGGCGACCCGAAGAACATGCCGGTCGCGCGGCAGGATCTGATGCGCGCCGTCTACCGCCGTCATTTCACGGTGGCCGGCAAGTTGTTCCCCAAGCTGGTCGGCGCGGTCGACCTGACCAAGGACGTGCTGGACCAGTGGTGGAGCTACTACAACCAGTGCTCCGAGTGCCGGCGCTGCTCGGTGTTCTGCCCCTACGGCATCGACACGGCCGAGATCACGATGGCCGCGCGCGAGATCATGGATTCGATCGGGCTCGGGCAGAAGTACGCCAACGAGATCATCGGCAAGGTCCACCGCATCGGCAACAACCTCGGCATCCCCGAACCGGCGCTGGCCGACACGCTGGCCGGGCTGGAGGAAGACACCAAGGACGACACCGGCATCGACGTGCGCTTCCCGCTCGATGTCGAGGGCGCCGAGGTGCTGCTGGTCACGCCGTCGGCCGACTTCTTCTCCGAGCCGCACGTCGAGAGCCTGATCGGCTACGCCAAGGTCTTCCACGCCGCGGGCATCTCGTGGACGCTGAGCTCCAAGGCCAGCGAGGCCGGCAACTTCGGCCTGTTCATCGGCAACTACGAGCAGATGCGCAAGATCTCGCTGCGCGTGCGCGAAGCCGCGCAGGAGCTGGGCGTCAAGCGCATCGTCGTCGGCGAATGCGGCCATGCCTGGCGCGTGGCCTACAACCACTGGAACACGCTGATCGGCCCCTTCGACTGGCTGGACCCGCGCTACCCGGTGCCGCAGCACATCTGCGAGTTCACGCACGACCTGATCCAGCGCGGCGCCCTCACCTTCGACAAGAGCGCCAACGACGACCGCATCATCACCTTCCACGATTCGTGCAACGTGGCGCGTGCGTCGCGCATGGGCAGCATGCCCGGCGGCCAGTTCGTGATTCCGCGCGAGATCATCAAGGCGGTCGCCAACCGCTTCCACGACATGGCGGCCGAGACCATCCACGACCGCACCTTCTGCTGCGGCGGCGGCGGCGGCCTGCTGACCGACGACCTGCTCGAGCTTCGCGTCAAGGGCGCGCTGCCTCGCATGGAGGCGCTCAAGCACGTGGTCGATGCCCACGGCGTGAACTTCATGGCCACGATCTGCGCGATCTGCAAGGCGCAGTTCAGCAAGGTGCTGCCGTACTACGGCTTCGACATGAGCATGGTCGGCGGCGTGCACCAACTGGTGAGCAAGGCGATCGTGCTCGGCCGCAACGATTAGGAGACAAACAGATGTCCTCGACACCCGACTCGGCACCGGCCAAGCCACTGACCTTCCGCCGTTACAGGGACGGTGACCACCAGGTCAAGAACTGGCAGAGCGAGATCTTCGACGCCGACCACTCGCACAAGTGCCCGACCTACATCCAGAGCACGCCGCCCTGCCAGGGTTCGTGCCCGTCGGGTGAAGACATCCGCGGCTACCTCAACATCGTGCGCGGTATCGAGAAGCCGCCCGCGGGCATGCCCTGGCAGGAGTACGCCTGGCGCCGCCTGACCGAGGCTAACCCGCTGCCCTCGGTGATGGGCCGCGTGTGCCCCGCGCCTTGCGAATCGGGCTGCAACCGCAACCAGGTGGAAGACTTCGTCGGCATCAACTCGGTCGAGCACTATCTCGGCGAGTACGCGATCGCCAACCAGTTGGCCTTCCCGAAGCCCACCCACTCCAGTGGCAAGAAGGTGGCCGTGATCGGTGGCGGCCCCGCTGGACTGTCGGCCGCCTACCAGCTGGCCCGCAAGGGCCACGCGGTGACGATCTTCGACGAGCGCGCCGAGCTGGGCGGGATGATGCGCTACGGCATCCCGGGCTTCCGCACCCCGCGCACCGTGCTCGATGCCGAGATCCAGCGCATCCTCGACCTCGGTGTCCAGACGCGCATGAGCTGCCGCATCGGCACCGACGTCACGCTCGACCAGATCAAGACCGATTTCGATGCGGTCTTCCTCGGCCTGGGCGCGCAATCCGGCCGGCCGCTGCCGGTGGAAGGCAGCGAGGCGCCGAACTGCGTCACCGCCACCGCGTTCCTGAAGGCCTTCAACGACGGGCGGCTGCGCCACGTCGGCAAGCGCGTGGTCGTGGTCGGTGGTGGCGACACTTCGATCGACGTGGCCACGGTCGCCCGACGGCTGGGCCACATCGACCAGGTGCACGAAAGCGACCGGCCCGAGCACGCGATCACCGGCCATGTGGCGCACGACGTGGCCGAGGTCTCGGCCCGCCAGGGCGCCGACGTGACGCTCACCTCGATCTTCGCGGTCGAGAAGATGCAGGCCAGCCGCCACGAGGTGGAGCATGCGCTGGCCGAGGGCATCGCGATCCGGGGCGGGCTGGCGCCGGTGAAGGTGATCCGCGATGCCGCGGGCCGCGCCACCGGCCTGCTGGTGGTCCGCTGCGAGGCCAAGATCGCCGGCGGCAAGCTGGAGATCAAGAACATCGAGGGCAGCGAGGAGGTGATCGAGGCCGACCTGATCGTCTCCGCCATCGGCCAGTCGGTCGATTTCACCGGCCTGGAGGCGCTGAACAACGGCCGTGGCGGCATCACGGCCGACAAGAACTACCAGGTGCAGGGCGAGGCCAGCCTGTTCGTCGGCGGCGACGTGGTGCGCCCCCACCTGCTGACCACCGCGATCGGCCACGGCGCCATCGCCGCCGACGGCATCGACCGCTTCCTCGCCGGCGAGCCGCTGGACAAGCGACCGAAGATCGACGTGCACACCTGGGACATGAAGCGCAAGCTCGTCGAGAAGGGCGTGACGCTCAGCGAAGTGCACGAGCCGATCCGCGGTACCGACTCGAACTCGGCCGCGATCCACAATTTCGACAACCGCTCGGATCGTTACGTGATCCCGCACGAGGAGCTGTTCCTCGGCCACTTTCCGTGGACGGCGCGGCACCGGCGCAAGATCGTCACGCTCACCGCCGAGCAGGCGCTGAACAACTTCGAGGAGCGGGTGCTGCCGCTGGCCGAGAGCGAGGCCATCGCCGAAGCCAAGCGCTGCATGAGTTGCGGCCTGTGCTTCGAGTGCGACAACTGCGTCGTCTACTGCCCGCAGACGGCCGTGTTCAAGGTGCCCAAGGGCAAGTCCACGACCGGCCGCTATGTGGACACCGACTACAGCAAGTGCATCGGCTGCCACATCTGCAAGGACGTGTGCCCGACCGGCTACATCCAGATGGGGCTGGGGGAGTAGCGCGATGCTGTCTCGCCGGCTTCGCGTCGGGCTCATGGCGGGGCTGCTGCTGGCCGTGGGGGTCGGTGCGGCAGTCGTCGCGGCCGAGGTCGACCGCGCCAAGCGGCGCGACGCGCTGACGCCAGCGGTCGAACCGGCGCGCCGTGGCGCGCAGTGCATTGCCGACACCGAGTTCATGCGCCGGCATCACATGGAGTTGCTGAGCCACCAGCGCGACAAGACCGTCCACCTGGGGGTCCGCGGCGCCGATGCGAGCCTGCAGGGTTGCATCAGCTGCCACGCGAGCACGCGCACCGGCAGCGTCGCCAAGGCCCCGGCCGATTTCTGCGTGGCCTGCCACGCCTACGCCGCGGTGCGAATCGACTGCTTCGATTGCCACGCGAGCACGCCGACGCCGACCGCCGTCGCGACCGGCCCGGAGGCGCCACGATGAGCAGCGGAGCGCAGCAAGGCCTGTCCGGCCGCCGCAAGTTCCTCGGCCTGGCGGCCGCGGGCGCCGGCGGCGTGCTGCTGGCGCCGGGCATCCACCTGATCGAGGTGGCCCATGCCGCCACCGCGCCGGTGAGCGCGAAGGTCCGCTGGGGCCTGCTGATCGACACCACCAAGTGCGCGGCAGGCTGCACCGACTGCGTCAGCGCCTGCGCCAAGGAAAACGGCCTGTCCGGCGGCACCGCCCCGACCGACCCGCAGTGGATCCGCAAGATCGAGATCAAGGAGATCAAGACCGGCCGCACGGCCTCGCTGCCGGTGATGTGCCAGCACTGCGCGGAGCCGCCGTGCGTGGACGTCTGCCCGACCGGCGCCTCGTTCAAGCGTGCCGACGGCATCGTGCTGGTCGATCGCCACCGCTGCATCGGCTGCCGCTACTGCATGATGGCCTGCCCCTACAAGGCCCGCTCGTTCGTACACGAGCCGGTCACGACGCAGAAGCCCGAGGTGCCGCGCGGCAAGGGCTGCGTGGAAGGCTGCACCTTGTGCGTCCACCGCGTCGACGCTGGCGGGCAGCCGGCGTGTGTCGAGGCGTGTGCTTTTTCCGGGCACCACGCGATGCTTTTTGGTGATCTCAACGACCCGACGAGTTCGATTTCGAAGCGGGTTCGCGAGCTTGCGAGCGTGCAACTGCGGTCGGATCTGAGCTTGGATCCGGGGGTGCGGTATGTGGGGCTTTGATGCTGCTGTGCATCGGTTGGGCGTTGCGGCCGGTGGCCGGCAGGCGGTGGGGCAGTGGCACGGCTTGAATACGAACGCCTCGAACTGCCACCGACGGCTGCAGGCTGGGAGCCGGTACCCGCTCGGGCGATTTAGGGAGCGCCGAGGAGCGCAGGGCTTGTGGCAGCGCGCGTCA
>NZ_DATFAN010000155.1:0-2919 GCF_035254525.1 Ideonella sp.
TTGAACAGCCACGCGACGTCGTCGACGGTCGAGACGAAGTGATGCGTCGCGCCCTGCCGCAGGAAGGCCTCGCGCACCCGGGCCAGCTTGTCGGCGCGCGCGAGCGGCGCCTGCGGCGGCCGGTGCTCGTACACCGGCGCGTCGGGCAGGGACGGGCGGTCGGGCCACACGTCGGCCAGCAGGTCGACCGTGCTGTCCAGGCGCATGCCGGCCTGCGAAAGCGTGGCGTCGAGTTGCTGGGCCGCGGCCAGCCCGAGCACGTCGCCATCGACCCCCACGGTATCGCCCGACTGCAGGTGGCGCACCAGCCAGTCGAGATGATGGGTCGCGGTGCCGGTGGGGATCTTCACCAGCTCGATGTCGCTGCCGGCCAGTTCGGACTCGGCCTGCGTCCAGTAGCGGCTGTCGGCGAAGAGGGCGGCGCGTTCGCGGGTCACCACCAGCGTGCCCATCGAGCCGGTGAAGCCCGACAGCCACTGCCGGGCCTGCCAGCGCTCGGGCAGGTACTCCGACAGGTGCGGGTCCGACGACGGCACCAGCAAGGCCGCGAGGCCGCGGCGCTTCAGCGCGGCCTGGACTTGCTCGATGCGCAGGCGAAAGGGCGAGGTGCGGGTGTCCATGGTGTGGGTCCGGTTGGGGTGGGCGAAGCGGCCGGGTGGGCTGCGCCGCCGTCTGCTGAGGGGGTGGAGCGGATTCTAGGAGGCGTGTTCCATCGCTGCAGGCGGCTGCGCGACCACCCGCGCATGGCGCTGGTAGGTCCAGTAGGCCCAGGCCCAGTCGATCATCACGATCAGGCGGTTGCGAAAGCCGATCAGGAAGTAGATGTGGGCGAACAGCCAGAACAGCCATGCCGCCAGCCCGGAGAAGCGGATCGCTCCGACCACGGGCACGGTGAGATCGACGACGGCGGCCTTGCGTCCGATGGTGGCCAGGCTGCCGTAGTCGATGTAGCGGAAGGGCCGCGTGGGCTGGCCGCGAAGGCGCCGCAGCAGGTTGGCCGCGGCAGAGCGCCCCATCTGCTTGGCCGCGGGGCTGACGCCGGGCACCGGTTGGGGTTCGCCGGGGCCATGGCTCCTGGCCGCTGCCAGGTCGCCGATCACCGAGATCTCCGGATGGCCGGGCACGCTCAGGTCGGGCTCGACCACGACGCGCCCGGCGCGGTCGAGCGCGGCGCCGCTGGTCGCGGCCAGTGCGCGGCCCAACGGCGAGCCCGCGACGCCGGCGGCCCAGATCACCGTCTTGCTCGCCAGGCGATGCGTGGTCGGGCGGCCGCTCTCGCGGCTTTCGTAGTCGACGCCCTCGGCATCGATGCCGGTCACGCGGCAGTCGGTGCGCACGTCGACGCCGAGCTGCGTCAATTGCTCGCGCGCCCTTTGCGACAGCCTGGGCACGAAGGCACCCAGCACGCGATCGGAGCCTTCGATCAGAACGACCTTCGTGCGCTTGGAGTCGATGCGGCGGAACTCCATCGGCAGCGTGTGCTGCGCCATCTCGCTCAACGTGCCGGCCATCTCGACGCCGGTCGGCCCGGCACCGATGACCACGAAGGTCATCCACGGCGCGCGCTCGTCCTCGCTGGCGCAACGCTCGGCGCGCTCGAAGGCGCCGATGACCCGCGCCCGCACGTCGAAGGCGTCGGCCAGCGTCTTGAGCCCGGGCGCGGCCGCGGCCCAGTCGTCGTGCCCGAAGTAGCTGTGGGTGGCGCCGGCGGCGACGATGAGGTGGTCGTAAGGCAGGGCCTCGCCGCCGTCGAGCAGCACGCGCCGCTGCGCCGCATCGATGCCGGTCGCCTCGGCCTGCAGCACCGTCAGGTTGCCGCGCTTCATCTGGCGGCGCAGCACGTGGCGGATCGGCGCGCTCACCGCCGGCGCGCTGAGCCCGGCGGTCGCGACCTGGTACAGCAGCGGCTGGAACAGGTGGTGGTTGGTGCGGTCGACCAGCGTGATCTCGAGCTCGGCGCGCGACAGCGCACGCACCGCCTCCAGACCGCCGAAGCCGCAGCCGATGATGACGACACGCGGCGGCTTGTTCTGCGAATTCATCCGATCCCTTCCTGGCTGCTCTGCAATCGTTGCCGCACCAGGCTGATGTGGCTGCGCAGCGCGTACAGCTCGTCCGCGTAGCTCAGCGGCACGGTCACGTTCTCGACCTTCGATTCGATCGTGTCCAGGTCCTTGAGCAGTTCGCCGGGGCCGCGCCGGCCCTGGTCGTTCTCGACCGCGCGCAGCTGGCCGTACCAGCGGAAGATGCGCGATCGGATGCGGAACTCGTACAACGGCGGCACGACGCGCGACATCGGGATCAGGATGGCCACGATCGACACCAGCGCCACCCACATGCGGTCGATCAGGTTCGCCAGCCAGAACGGCAGGTAGTGCTGCAGCAGCGGCGGCCCGTTGCGGTAGAAGCGCTCGGCTTCCTTCGACAGCGGCCACTCGGTGTTCTTGGCGCTGGGGAACTCGCCCTTGCGCTGGAACCAGCCGGCCTCGCCGTGGATCGTCTGCGCCGCCTGGACGAACAGCTGGATCAGCGCCGGGTGCGTCTCGCGCTTGGCCGCCAGCGCGGCAGTGGGCGCCACCAGGTGCACGTCCGCCGGCGGCACGTCGCGCGCCAGGTCCACCACGCCGCGCGGCAGGCTCACCGGGCTCATGAACGGGAACCGGCGCGAATACGCCTCGGCCTGCGCGAAGTCGAACAGCTTGATGCCGGGTGTCTGCAGCAGCATCTGCACCATCAGCGACTCCGGCGCGGAGGCGAACACGAGCGCATCGATCTCGCCGCCCAGCAGGCCCACCACCGCGGGCGTCTGCTCCAGCCGCAGCAGCGTCATGGTCGAGGCGTCGATGCGGTTGGCGTCGAACATCTTGCGCATGATCCCCGGCGAGCCGCTGCCGCGCGCGCCCACGTTGATCTTCCAGC
>NZ_DATFAN010000156.1:0-13197 GCF_035254525.1 Ideonella sp.
ACCAGCGACTCCGGGTCCAGCCCGAGCAGGTTGTCCTCATCGGTGCCGTAGGCCAGCAGCGGCTCGGGCGAGCGTGCGGCGATGCGTTGCAGCTCGGCCTCCTGCTGGGCAGCGCTGCTGCCCTCGCGGAACGGTTTGTAGGCGTACTCGATCGCCCAGTAGTCGTAGGGGCCCAGGGTGCTCTGGAACGGCGCCGGCGCCGGCTCGCCCGGACGGCCCAGGTTGACCGGCGCGTACTCCATCACCGAGCCGGCCAGGCTGTGGCTGCGGGTGAACTCGGGGTCGGAGAGCTGCCGGTCGCTGTAGATGCGCGAGGAGCGGAAGTTGTGCCGCAGGCCCAGCGTGTGGCCGACTTCGTGCATCGTCACGTCGAACAGATAGGCCTGCACGAAGGCCTCGGCCTCGGGGCTGTCGGGGTCGAGGTCGCCGCGCGCCTCGAGCACGTCGAGCGCATAGCCCAGCTGCTCGGCGGCCAGTGCGCCATGCTGGCACTGCAGCGCATCCTCGCCGTGCTGCATCAGCTCGGACAGCCGCGCCGGGTCGTCCGATTGCAGCAAGGCAGCCGCGTCGGCCATCGGCCGCCCCGTGAGGATCTGGGAACGCACGTAGCGACGGTCGCGCGACGACAGGCTCTCGATGCCGATGTCGGCATCGAGGATCTCGCCGGTGCGCGGGTCGACGTGGCTGGGGCCGATCGCGCCGAAGGCCGGATCGGCGTTGGTCATCCAGCGGATCGAGGCGACCCGCAGGTCCAGCGTGTCGAAGGTGGCGTCATCGGGCTGCTGCTTGACGACCAGCGCGTTCTTGAAGCCGATGCGCTCGAAGGCGGCGTTCCAGGCCAGAGCACCGCGCGTGATGGTGTCGCGGTACTTCAGCGGCACGTCGCGGTCGAGCCAGAAGGTGATCGGCTTGACGGGCTCCGACAGCTCGGCCGCCGGGTCCTTCTTCTCGAGCCGCCAGCGTCGCACGTAATGGCGATTCGGCGTGCGCGCGTTGTCGTTGCCGAAATCGAGCACGGTGGTCGTGAAGTAGCCGATGCGCGGGTCGGCCCGGCGCGGGTTCATCGGCTGCGCCGGCAAGGCGGCCAGCGAGTAGTGAACGCCGAGGAACATGCTGCGCGGGTCGGGCAGCGTGTTGGGCAGTTGCGGCACCGGCGCGGTCGGTGGCTGCCCGGGCATGGCTGACGCCAGGCTGGCGGTGGCGAAGTGCAGGTTCAGCTCCAGCGTCACCACGTCCGGCTCGCTGCGCACGGTGGTGAAGGCGGAGTTGCGCGCATCGAAGTTGTAGTTCTGCCGGTAGGTGCGCTGCAGGTTGATCCCGAGGCCGAGCAGGTCGGCGACGAAGATGCCGTTCGCCTCGACGAGCACCGCCTTCGTGTCGGCCTGCGGCAGGCTGGCGACGGGGGCGCTGCCCAGCAGGCTGTCGGAGAAGGCGATGGCCACCGAGCGCGCCTCGGGCGAGCCGGCCGCGGCGAGGTAACGCTCGTTGCGCGCCACCAGCAACACCTGGTTGTGCTGGCGGCGGAACTCGACGATCTGCGGCCGCCCCCAGAGCCCGTAGCCGAGCATGCTGCCGCCGAAGAGGGCCTGCTCGCCGATGCCATGCGACAGCTTGGGCGAGAGGAACAGCGGCTTGTTGAAATCGCCGGGCCGCAGCTCGAACCAGACCTTTTCGTCCTTCTGCCACAGCGGCAGCAGGCCGTCGGTCCGGTGCGCTTCCTTGATGACGGTGGCGAAGGGCGGCGGGGCGCCTGCCGCCGGGGTGGCGGGCGGGGTGCCGGGCTTGGCGCCGGTCGCCACCGCCTGGCTCGCTGCCGAGGCCGGGGCATCCGCCGCCACGGCAGCCCCCGGCGGGGTGGCCGCCGGCACCGCGGCACAGGCCGCCAGGCTCAACAGCAGCCCGGCGCAGGTCAAGGTGCACCCGAGGCGGGCGCGGTCGGCGGCGAAAAGCATGTCTTGGCGGTATCGGCCCGGCGGGCGGGAGGCGAAAGAACGTCGCGGCACCGAGCAATTGGTACCGCGACGGCGCAGGGTCCAGCGATTGTGCCGCGCAGGGCCGCGGCCCTGCGCGGCCCGTGTGCTTCGAGTCTGCTCAGTTCAGAGAGTTCGCCCCGTCCCGGCGCGGTTCGCGTTGCGCGTCGCGCTTGCGCTCCTGGCGTTCCTGCTGGCGCTCGACCTGCCGCTCCTGCTGGCGCTCTTCGCGCGGCACGGCACGCGGGGCAGGCTGCTGCATCGGTTGCACGGGCTGCATGGGTTGCATCGGCTGGACCGGACGCATCGCCCGCGGCGCGGCCTCGCGTTGCTCGCGCGGTTCGCGCTGCGGCGCCGGCGTGAAGCCGGGTGCGTCGTCCTCGCGACGCGGCTGCGGCACCACGCGGCTCGGTTCGCGCTGCGGTTGGCTGACCGGCGGGCGAGGCACGTGCTGGCGCACGCCGTCGGGCTGGGCGGCCGGAGCCACCGGCGCGCCGGCGGTGCCGGGCGCGGCGCCTTGCGGGTTGCCGCGCTGCGGGCGAACGTCCTGCCGGCTGTCCTGCCGCGTTTCCGGCCGCGCATCCGGCCCATCGCGGCCCTCGCGCACGGCAGCACCGGGCTGCGGCCGGCCGGTCGCGGGCCCGTCGGGCTGGCGCGCGGCCGGCGCCATGCCGCCACGCGGGTCGTTCGGGTTGCCTCGCGAGACCGCGCGGCCGGGCGGCGGCGTGACGACCGCCCTGCCCGGCTGAACCGGCTGGCGCGGCGCGAACGAGGCGTTCGGCGGCGTCGGCGGGGTGACCGGCTCGAAGCCGCGCTGACTGCGAACCGCGCGAACGACCGCGTCGTCCGCCGGGCGGGCCGCTGCCGCGACCGCCTGGCGGCGGGTCAGCACATCCGAAGACACCACCGTCACGCCACCGGCCACGCCGCTGTTGGCATACATGATCGGCCGGCTCGGCCGCGGCCCCGGCTGGTTCACGTGGGTCACGTTGACCCGCGTGATGTACACCGGCGAGACGCGGTAGGCGGGGTAGTAGACCTCGCGCGGCGCCAGCGGCACCCAGCCCACGGGCTGACCGCCGCCGATGTTCACCGACACGCTCAGGTGCGGCCCACCGACCCAGGCCACCATGGCCGGCGCATAGACCGGCCGGCGCACGTAAACGCCCGGCGCCCAGCACCAGCGGCTGCCCCAGTAGACCCAGCGGCCGTAGTGGAACGGTGCGAAGCCCCAGGAGGCATCGTCCACCCAGGTCCAGCCCCAGGGGCGCACCCAGGCCCAGTGCCCGTAGCGGTACGGCGACCAGCCGGCCACCACGGTCGTCGGGTACCAGATCGCGCCGTACTCGGGGTGCGTGGCCCACTGGCCATTGCGATCCAGGTCTTCGGCGCCAGTCATCTCGGGTGAGATCGGGTGCTGCGCGGCGTACTGCTGGTCGCGCGCGTCGTCGCTGCGCACCCATTGGTCGAAGTCGTCATTGACCGGCGTGGACCAGCTGTAATGCGTGCGCCGGTCGTTCGGGTCGAACCACAGGTCGGCGCGCTGGCCGGGGTGCAGCGTCAGCTGGCTGTCGCCCGACTCGAAGTCGAGCTCGCCCAAGGTCGCGCCGGCAAAACTGCCGCGGTCGCTGCGGTCGATCCGGAACAGGCCCGGGCCGCGCGGCATGAAGCGACCTTCCGGCGTGGTGAACTGCACCTCGCGGGCCACCTCGGGCTCGCGCACCCGCAGCGAGGCGGTGCCGCCGTGCAGCGTCAGTTCAATGCGGTCGTCGTCCAGGCGGCTGATCTCGAGGTCGCTCGCCTCGTCGAGGCGGACCGTGGTCGAGCCGATCTGCACCTCGGCGCGGCCACCGCGGTCGGTGGCGATGCGGTCGGCCGTCGTGACCGGCCGGTTGATCGCCGCGGTCTGCCACTCGCCCTGGCCTTCCTCGAGCAGCCAGACCTGCCCGCGCAGCTCGGCCAGCCGGCCGACACGGCCCGGCGGGTCATCGTCGGCGTGTGCCGGCAGCGCCAGCAGCCCCAGGCCGCCGGCCAGCAGCGCCGCCGCGAGGCCGCGTGCGGCCTGGGCCCAGCGATGTTTCCAAATGTTCATGACTTGTCTCCAGAGGATCCAGGTTCTCAACGCCGCTGCGGGCCGGCCGGCTGACCGGGGCATGTTGCCGGGGTGTAACCGCGCACCGGGCGCGGGCCGCAAAAGACCTTCACTCGTCGCCCGCCGGGTCCAGGCCCGGGAACAGCACGCTGGTGTAGCCGAGCCGGGTCAGGTCGCGCATGCGGGTGGGGTACAGGCGCCCGATCAGGTGGTCGCATTCATGCTGCACCACCCGGGCATGGAAGCCCTCGGCCTCGCGCTCGATGGTTCGCCCGGCCACGTCGACCCCACGGTAGCGGATGCGGCGATGGCGCGGCACGATGCCGCGCAAACCCGGCACCGACAGGCAGCCTTCCCAGCCTTCTTCCTCGGCGAAGCTGCCGTCGGCCTCGGGCAGCGGCGTGATCTCGGGGTTCAGCAGCACGGTCCGGGGCACCGGCGGCGCATCGGGGTAGCGCTCGCTGCGCTCGAAGCCGAAGATCACCACCTGCAGGTCAACGCCGATCTGCGGCGCCGCCAGGCCGGCGCCGTTGGCCGCCGCCATCGTGTCGAACATGTCCTGCACCAGCGCGTGCAGGTCGGGGGTGTCGAATGCCGTGACCGGCGGCGCCACCCGCAACAACCGCGGGTCGCCCATCTTCAGGATCTCTCGCACCGCCATCGCCGGCCATTCCTTCGGTTTGCCGAGAAAGGCGGGCATTATCCGGCCCAGCATGAAAACCACGACTTCCTACGTCGGCCTGCTGCGCGGCATCAACGTCGGCAAGGCCAAGCGCATGCCGATGGCCGAGCTGCGCGCCCTGGTCGGCTCGCTCGGCTACAGCCGGGTCGAGACCCTGCTGAACAGCGGCAACGTCGTCTTCCACGGCCCGACCGGCTCGGCCGACGAGGCCGCCCGGCGAATCGAAGCCGCCCTGCCCGCGCAGTTCGGCTTCGAAGCCAAGCTGACCGTGCTCGACGGTGGCCAGTGGCGCGAGCTGCTCTCCGACAACCCGCTGCTGGCCCGGATGACCGACCCGTCGCGGCTGCTTGTGGCCGTCTGGCGCAACACGGCGGCGCGCGCCGCGCTCGACAAGCTGGCCCGGCAGGATTGGGCGCCCGACGCGATCTCACGCGGCCGCCATGCCGCCTACGTGCTGTGCACCGACGGCATCCTGGCCAGCCCCGCGGCACAGGCGCTGGACAAGGCCCTGCGCGACGAGGTGACGACGCGCAACTGGGCCACCGCGCTGAAGATCGGCGCCCTGCTCGACGCCGCCTGAGCGCCCGCGCCGGGCATTTCCCGCCTGAAGCGGCTGGCGACGCTGATCGCCGACTCGGCCGCCGGCCTGCGGCTCGGCCACACGACGAAGTACAGCGGCAACCAGGGCAAGTAGCTCAGCCCTCGAGCAGCGCGCGCAGGCCGGCTTCGTCCAGCACGGTCACGCCGAGCTCGCGCGCCTTGTCCAGCTTGCTGCCGGCCTCCTCGCCGGCGATCACGTAGTGGGTCTTCTTCGAGACGGACCCCGTCACCTTGCCGCCCGCCGCCTCGATCAGCTCCTTGGCCTCGTCGCGGCTCAGGGTGGGCAGCGTGCCGGTCAGCACCAGCGTCTTGCCCAGCAGCGGCCGCGGCGCATCGCTCGCGGTGCCCTGGCTGTCGGGCCAGTGCACGCCGGCCGCGCGCAGTTGCTCGACCACCTCGCGGTGGTGCGGCTGGTCGAAGAAGTGGCGGATGCTCTCGGCGACGATCGGGCCGACATCGTTCACTTCGAGCAGCTCCTCGACGCGCGCATCCATCAGCCGGTCGATGTTGCCGAAGTGGCGCGCCAGGTCCTTGGCCGTCGTCTCGCCCACCTGGCGGATGCCCAGGCTGTAGAGAAAGCGCGCCAGCGTCGTCGACTTGCTCTTCTCGATCCCCGCCAGCAGGTTCTGCGCGCTCTTGTCGCCCATGCGGTCCAGCGCCGCGAGGCTGGTGAAGCCGAGCTTGTAGATGTCGGGCACGGTCTTCACGATGCCGGCGTCGACCAATTGGTCGACCAGCTTGTCGCCCAGCCCCTCGATGTCCATCGCGCGGCGGCCGGCGAAGTGCAGCAGCGCCTGCTTGCGCTGTGCCGGGCAGGTCAGGCCGCCGGTGCAGCGCCAGTCGGCCTCACCCTCCAGCCGCTCAATCGGGCTGCCGCAGACGGGGCACTGGCCATGCAGGCGCTTGTAGAGGTCGAAGGCCTCGCCGGCATTCGCCGGCCGCCGATCGGCGACCACGCCGACCACCTCGGGGATCACGTCCCCCGCGCGGCGCACGATCACCGTGTCGCCGATGCGAACGTCCTTGCGCCGGGTCTCGTCCTCGTTGTGCAGCGTGGCGTTGCTGACCGTCGTGCCGCCGACGAACACCGGCTCGAGCTTGGCCACCGGCGTCAGCTTGCCGGTGCGGCCGACCTGGATGTCGATGTCGAGCAGCCGGGTCATCTGCTCCTGCGCCGGGTACTTGTGCGCCACCGCCCAGCGCGGCTCGCGGCTGACGAAGCCCAGGCGCGCCTGGATCGCGCGGTCGTTGACCTTGTAGACCACGCCGTCGATGTCGAACGGCAGCGCGTCGCGCTTCTCGCCCATGCGGCGGTGGAAGTCGACCAGCCCGGCCGCCCCGTGGACCACCGCGCGATCGGCACACACCGGCACGCCGAGCACCGCGATCGCGTCGAGCAGCGCGCTGTGGGTGTCGGGCACCGCCCAATCCTTCACCTCGCCCAGGCCGTAGGCGAAGAAGCTCAACGGCCGCTTCGCCGCGATCGCCGGGTCGAGCTGGCGCACCGCACCGGCGGCGGCATTGCGCGGGTTGACGAAGGTCTTCTCGTTCTTCGCCCCACCGGCGATCAGCGTGCGCTGGCGCTCGTTCAGCGCCTCGAAATCGTCGCGCCGCATGTAGACCTCGCCGCGGATCTCGAGCACCGGCGCCTCGCACTCCCACAAGCGCAGCGGAATCTGGTTGATCGTGCGGATGTTCTGCGTCACGTCCTCGCCGGTCTCGCCATCGCCGCGCGTGGCGGCCTGCACCAGCACACCGTGCTCGTAGCGCAGGTTGATCGCCAGGCCGTCGAACTTCAGCTCGGCGGCGTATTCGACCGGCGGCTCGCCCTCGGTCAGCCCGAGCTCGCGCCGCACCCGGCCATCGAAGGCCTCGGCGCCGCCGGCCGTCGTGTCGGTCTCGGTGCGGATGCTGAGCATCGGCACGGCATGGCGCACCGGCGTGAAGCCGTCGAGCACCTTGCCGAGCACGCGCTGCGTCGGCGAATCGGGCGTGCGCAGCGCGGGGTGGGCCTCTTCGAGCGCCTGCAGCTCCTGGAACAGCTTGTCGTACTCGGCGTCCGGGATCTCGGGCGCGTCGAGCACGTAGTAGGCGTGGGCGTGGTGCTGCAGTTGTGTGCGCAGCTCGGCGGCGCGCTTGGCGGGGGCAGAGTGATCAGCGTGTCCTGGCATGCGGCGGGAGTGTGCCTCATGGCGCCAGCCCCTCGCCAGGCCCCGCCTGCGTGACGCGCGTGACCATCACCTGGTCGACCCGGTACCGGTCCACATCCATCACCTCAAAGCGCCAGCCCTGCCAAACGACCCGGTCGGTGCGCTTGGGGATTCGGCGCAGCATCACCATCAGGAAGCCGGCCAGGGTGTCGTACTGGCCGGCCTGGGGCCACTCGTCGATGCCCAGCGCGCGCTGCAGGTCGGGCACCGGGGTGCTGCCATCGGCGAGGAAGCTGCCGTCGTCGCGGCGGACGATCTGCTCCTCGTCGTGCGACGAGACCATGCTGCC
Organism: Ideonella sp.; assembly: GCF_035254525.1. Classification (GTDB taxonomy): domain Bacteria; phylum Pseudomonadota; class Gammaproteobacteria; order Burkholderiales; family Burkholderiaceae_C; genus Ideonella. Next base: position 7,844 of record NZ_DATFAN010000156.1, read on the forward strand.
CATCACCGTGCTCATCACGTCGTTGAGGGTGATCACGCCGACGACCAGGCTGTATTCGTTGACGATGACGGCGAAGTCCTCGTGCGCGCTGCGGAACTGGGTCAGCATCTCGGCCAGCGTCAGCCGGTCGGGGACGATCAGCACCTTCTTGACCAGGCCGGCATCGCTGCAGGCGCGCAGCCCGATGGGCTGGCCCAGCAGCATGCGCTGGAACAGGTCGGTCGCGTCGATGTAGCCCAGTACCTCGTCGATGCCCTCGCCGCAGACCAGGTAGGTCGAGTGCGGCGCCTCGGCCACGCGGTTGCGCAGCAGCGCCTCTTCGTCGTCCATCGACAGCCAAACGACGCGTTCGCGGGTGGTCATCGCGCTCTCGACGGTGCGGGTGTCGAGCTCGAAGATGTTCTCGATCGCCTGTTGCTCGTGGCTGGCTACGGCGCCGCCCTGAGCGCCGGCTTCGGTCAGCGCAAGGATGTCGTGGTGCGTCACGCGGTCGTCGCGCTGCTGCGGCAGGCCGAGCAGGCGCGACAGCGCATCCGACAGGCCATTGAAGATCCAGACCAGCGGCTTGAGCAGCGCGGTCAGCACGCTCATCGGGCCGACCGTGCGCATCGCCAGCCGCTCCGGGTCGTTCATGCCCAGGCGCCTGGGCACCAGGTCGGCCAGCACGATGAACAGCGAGGTGATGATCAGGAACGAGAGCGCGAAACCGAACGTCTGCGCCCGCTCCGCCGGCATGGCATAGCCGAGCAAGGCGGCGAAATGCGGGGTCAGCGCCCCCTCGCCGACGATGCCGCCGAGGATCGCGACCATGTTCAGGCCGATCTGCACGACCGTGAAGTAGTGGCCGGGGGCGTTCTGCACCGCGATGACCCGTTCGGCACGGGTGTCGCCGTCGTCGGCCAGGCGCCGCAGCCTGAGTCGGCGCGCCGCGGCCATCGAGATCTCGGCCACCGAGAAGAACGCAGCGCCGGCGATCAGCAGCGCGATGATCAGCAGTTGGCTCAGCATGGCCGCGAGCATACGGCCAGTCGGCGGGCCTGGCTCGTTAGCTGAACAGGCGCCGTGCGGCGGGGCTGCCGGCGGCGAGGTCGCGTTCCTCCAGCGCCCGGTAGAGCCGATCCAGCTCCTGCCCGATGGCGGCGAAGGCGTGCAGCGTGATCGGCTGGCCCTGGTCGTCGACCAGCGTCGCGTCCAGGTCGTCGGCCAGCTTGCGGGCGCACTCCTGCCAGGCCGCGAAGGGCTCGGCGCTCTCCAGCGTCTGCGGCACGTCCAGGCTCAACAGGAGCTCGCGCAAGGCCGCGTGGCCGGGGTCTTCGGCCAGCGCGGCCTGGGGGTCGAAGGCCAGCACCAGCACCGGCGGGGCGCCCTCTTCCGCCGCCGGCAGCACGAGGCGGCCGGGCACCGAACCGGGCACGAAGCCATGGCGACTGGCGGCCTGCTGGATGTAGCCGACCGACCAGGCGATCGAGTTGGCGCGCAGCACGGTCGTCAGCTGCGCGTCGTGCTGGCTGGCAAAGGCATCGAGCTCGCGGGCGCGGGCCACGGCGTCGAGCATGTCGGGGAAGTCGGCCATCGCGCTCAGGCCCTCGGCAAAGGCCTCGATCTTCTGCACGAACTCGGAGTACTCGATCTCGTTGACCGCCCCGTGGCGGTTGGCCATTTGCAGCCCGGCCTGGAACTGGCCGTAGCGCTCGCCCGGGCGCGGCAGCTCCCAGTCGCTGGTCTCGGCGTTCAGGCCCTCGATGTGGAAGGGCTTGGTGCCGGCGCGGCGGCTGCCGGGCAGGTGCTGCAGCGCGAGGTCGCCGGTCACCGGCGATTCGGGCGTGATGGTCGCGATCGCGTCGATCAGCGCATCGACCTTGGCCTGGCGGCGCAGCGTTGCGCTGGGCAGCGGGCGCGGGTCACCCAGGTCGCCGTGGTCGGCGTGCTGGGCGTGAGGATCCGGCGCCAGCGTGGGCTCGGTGCGCACGGCGGGCTCGCCGCCGGCGGCCATCTGCGGCAGCCGCGGCTGCTCGCGCCGGGCGGTCCAGGCGCCGTGCACCACCACGGCCAGCAGCACCAGCCCGGCCAGCATCGCCAGCGCCACGGTCAGCGTCATCTTGCCTGCCCCATCGTCATGCCGCCTCCACCATGCTGACCGCCGCTTCCATGTCGACCGCCACGATGCGCGAGACGCCCTGCTCCTGCATCGTCACGCCGATCAGCTGCTCGGCCATTTCCATCGCGATCTTGTTGTGCGAGATGAACAGGAACTGCGTGCCCTTGGACATCTCGCTGACCAGCTTGGCGTAGCGCTCGGTGTTGGCGTCGTCCAGCGGCGCATCCACCTCGTCGAGCAGGCAGAACGGCGCCGGGTTCAGCAGGAAGATGGCAAACACCAGCGCGATCGCGGTCAGCGCCTTCTCGCCACCCGACAGCAGGTGGATGGTCGAGTTCTTCTTGCCCGGCGGCTGCGCCATCACCTGCACGCCGGCATCGAGCACCTCGTCGCCGGTCATGATCAGCTTGGCCTGCCCGCCGCCGAAGAGGCTGGGGAACATGCGGCCGAAACCCTCGTTGACCTGGTTGAAGGTGCTCATCAGCAGGTCGCGGGTTTCCAGGTCGATCTTGTGGATCGCGTCTTCCAGCGTGCTGATCGCGTCGTTCAGGTCGGCGTTCTGCGCATCGAGGAAGGTCTTGCGCTCGCGCGCCGCGCTCAACTCGTCCAGCGCCGCGAGGTTCACCGCGCCGAGCGCCGCGATCTCGCGGTTGATGCGGTCGATCTCGCCTTGCAGGCCCCAGAGCTTGACCTTGCCGTCTTCGATGGTCTGGGCCAGGGCGGCCAGGTCGACCTCGGCGGCGGTGAGCTGCTCCATGTACTGCGCGCCGCCGAGCTGGGCGGCCTGGGCTTCGAGCTGCAGCTTGGTGATCTGCTCGCGCAGCGGATCCAGGCTGCGCTCGAACTGCAGGCGCTGCTCGTCGGCCGCGCGCAGCTTGGCCGACAGGTCGTCGTATTCGCTGCGCGTGGCCGCCAGCGCGGCTTCCTTGTCGAGCTTGACCGCCAGTGCGTCCTGCAGGCCGGCCTGGGCCGCGGCATCGTTGAAGCTGCCGAGCTCGAGCTGCAGCTGCTCGCCGGCCTGGGCATTGGCCTGGACCTGGCTGGCCGCCGTCTCGATCGACCGCTGCAGCTCGCCGCGGCGCGCCGCGAGCGCGCGGGCCTGAAACTGTGCCTCCTGCGCCTGGCGCTCGAGCGAGCGCAGTTGCTCGCGCGCGTCGGCCTGCCGGCGCTCGGCCTGGATCACGGCCTCTTCCAGCTCGGCGTGGCGCTCCTGTGTGTCGGCGAGCTGCATGTCCAGCTCCTCGAAGCGCGCCTCGCCGGTCACGCGGCGTTCGGAGATCTCTTCCATCTGGCCGTCGATCTCGGCCAGCTCCTGTTCGAGCTGGTTGCGGCGCGTGCTCGCGGCCTCGGCCTGCTGGCTCAGCCGCAGCAGCTCGACGTGCAGCTGGTGCGCCCGGGTCTGCACCTCGGCCGACTCGCGGCGTGCGATCACCAGGCGCTGCGAGGCCTCGGTGTAGGCCGCCTCGTGGCGGACCAGCGCGGTGCGCGCCTCGTCGGCGATCAGCGCCTGCGCGCGGCTGCCGCGCTCGAGGCTCTCGATCTCCTGGGCGCGGGCCAGCATGCCGGCCTGCTCGGAATCGGGCGCATAGAAGGCCACCGCGAACTGCGACACCGCGTGGCCGTCGCGGGTCATGATGACCTCGCCGTGGGTCAGCTGGCCGCGCTGGGCCAGCGCCTCGTCGAGGCTGCCGGCCGTGTAGACGCCTTCGAGCCAGTCGTTCAGCAGCGCCGTCAGGCCGGCGTCGTTCAGGCGCAGCAGCTCGCTCAGGCGCGGCAGTGTCTGGTGGGTGTTGGCGATCGCGGCCTGCGGCAGCGAATAGAAGGCCAGCTTGGCGGGCGGCGCATCGGCGGCGAAGGCGCGCACGATGTCGAGCCGGCCGACCGACAGCGCGTTGAGCCGCTCGCGCAACGCCGACTCCAGCGCCACTTCCCAGCCCGATTCGATGTGGATCCGGGTCCACAAGCCCTGCAGCCCCTCCAGCCCGTGCTTGGCGAGCCAGGGCTTGAGCTTGCCCTCGGTCTGCACCTTCTCCTGCAGCGCGCGCAGCGCCTCCAGCCGGGCCGACAGGTCGGCCTGCCTGGCCGATTCGCGGTTCACGGCGTCGTGCTGGGTGCGGCGCTGCTCGTCGAGCAGCGGCACCTCTTCGCTCAGCTCGTGCAGGCGCGCGTCGGCCTCGTCGCGCGAGGCGTCGGCGGCTTCGCTGTCTTCCTTCAGCTGCGCCAGGCGCTCGGTGTCCGGCGCGGCCAGGCCCTGGCGTTCGGCGGCCAGGCGCTCGCGGCGGGTGCGCAGTGCGCGGGTCTGCTCGTCGAGGTTGCGGCTTTCGACGGCCAGCAGCTGGATCTGCTGCTGCACCTGGGTGACCTGGCCACGCTGCTCGTTGGCCTTGGCCTGCGCGGCACGCACGGCATCCTCGAACTGCGGCGCCGACATCGATTGCTCTTCGGCCTGCGCAGCGAGGATTTCAGCCTGCTCCTCGGCCGCGGCGATCTGCTCGGCGATCGTCTCCAGCTCGGCCTCGGCATCGCCCTGGCGCGCGGCCCACTGGGCGTTCTGCGCCTGCAGGTCAGCCAGCCGCGCCTCGGCGCGCTGGCGCCCTTCGACGACGTAGCGGATGCGCTCTTCGAGCCGGCTCACCTCGAGCTGCGCCTGCGCGAGGTCGCCCTGCCTGGTGTGCAGCGCGTCGGACGCGGCGTAGTGTGCCTGGCGCACGGTCTCGAGCTCGGCCTCGACATGGCGCAGCTCGGCCAGTCGGGCTTCGAGCGCGTTGGTCGCTTCGAGCGAGGCGAGCTTGACGCGCTCTTCCTCGGCGGCCGCGTCGCGGTGCTTGAGGAACCAGAGCTGGTGCAGCTTCAGCGTGCCCTGATCCTGCAGCGTGCGGTACTGCGAGGCCACCTCGGCCTGGCGCTCGAGCTTGTCGAGGTTGGCGTTCAGCTCGCGCAGGATGTCTTCGACACGGGTCAGGTTCTCGCGCGTGTCCTTCAGCCGGTTCTCGGTCTCGCGGCGACGCTCCTTGTACTTGGAGACACCCGCGGCTTCCTCGAGGAACAGCCGCAACTCCTCGGGCTTGGATTCGATGATCCGGCTGATCGTGCCCTGGCCGATGATGGCGTACGCACGGGGGCCCAGGCCCGTGCCGAGGAACACGTCCTGCACGTCCCGCCGCCGCACCGGCTGGTTGTTGATGTAGTAGCTGCTGGTGCCGTCGCGCGTCAGCACGCGCTTGACCGCCACTTCGGCGTACTGGCCCCACTGGCC
>NZ_DATFAN010000157.1:0-40201 GCF_035254525.1 Ideonella sp.
GACGATCAGCGTGGCGCCGAGGTGGACGATGCGCCACCAGCCATGCAACCAGCGCCACGCGGCGCGGCGCAGATCCGCCATCGCCCCGGGCTCGTGTGCCGTGAATGCCATGGCGGGATCATAGGGGCGCGCCGAGGCTACGCTGCGACGCCCGGCTCGAGGCCAAATAGGGCGCCATAGCGCAGGCCGATGTAGGCATGCTCGCGCATCAGCATCTCGACGCGCGCCGACTCGCGCCGCTGCAGCGCCTCGAACACGAGCTGGTGCTGGGCCTGGGCGAAGTGCAGCTTCTGGTACTCACGGTCGAGCGCGGTCGGGTCGATCGTGATCGAGTCGGCCGAGGCGAAGGGCAGGTGGTTGTTGCGGGCGATCGCATCGGCGATCACCTGGCTGCCGGTGGCGCCGACGATGGCGGTGTGGAAGCGGTGGTTCAGCGCCGCCCAGCCGCTGACGGCATCTTCGTCGAGCCGGCCCTTGCCGAGCAGGCGCTCGCCGTCGGCAATGCATTGCCGCAGCGCCGCTTCCACCTCGGGCGGCATGCCGCGCTCGGCCAGGCGCCGCGCGGCCAGGCCCTCCAGCGCGCCGCGCACCTCGACCGCGCACTGCACGTCGGCTTCGGAGAAGGCGCGCACGACGAAGCCGCGCTTGCCGGTCAACTGCAGCAGCCCCTCCTGCGCGAGCGTGCGAAACGCCAGCCGCACGGGGGTGCGCGACACGCCGAGGGCCGTGGCCACCGGGATCTCGGCCAGCCGGGTGCCGGCGGGGTAGCGGCCTTCGATGATCAGCTTGCGCAACGTCGCGACGACGCTGCCGCTGTCGGCGCCGGGAAGAAGGTCAGGCATTGTCTGGTTGGGCTATGCGGGATCCAATATGGCAGATATTCTGGCATTAAATAGCCAATGTTGGCCATAATTGGATCCAATTCAACGACCACCCCGACCTGGAGACAAGCCGATGTTCCCGAAGAACGCCTGGTACGTGGCCTGCACGCCCGACGAGATCGCCGACAAGCCGCTCGGCCGCAAGATCTGCAACGAGCCCATCGTGTTCTACCGCGGGCAAGGTGGCGAGGTGGCCGCGCTCGAAGACTTCTGCCCGCACCGCGGCGCGCCGTTGTCGCTGGGCAAGGTGATCGACGGCAAGCTGGTCTGCGGCTACCACGGACTGGAGATGGGCTGCGACGGCAAGACGGTGGCGATGCCCGGCCAGCGGGTGCGCGGCTTCCCGGCGATCCGCAGCTACCCGGTGGTCGAGCGCCACGGCTTCATCTGGGTCTGGCCGGGCGACGCGGCACAGGCCGACCCGGCGGCGATCCACCCTCTCGAATGGGCCAACCACCCCGAGTGGGCCTTTGGTGGCGGGCTGTACCACATCGCCTGCGACTACCGGCTCATGATCGACAACCTGATGGACCTGACGCACGAGACCTACGTGCACTCGACCAGCATCGGCCAGAAGGAGATCGACGAGGTGCCGTGCACGACGCGCACCGAGGGCGACGAGGTGGTCACCAGCCGCTTCATGAACAACATCATCGCGCCGCCGTTCTGGCAGATGGCGCTGCGCGCCAACGGCCTGCCGGACGACCAGCCGGTGGACCGCTGGCAGATCTGCCGCTTCTCGCCGCCCAGCCACGTGTTGATCGAGGTGGGCGTGGCGCTGGCCGGCCAGGGCGGCTTCGAGGCGCCCGCGTCGGTCAAGGCCTCCAGCGTCGTGGTGGACTTCATCACGCCCGAGACCGAGACCTCGATGTGGTACTTCTGGGGCATGGCACGCCGCTTCAAGGTGGGTGATCCGGCCTTGACCGCGAGCATCCGCGAAGGCCAGGGCAAGATCTTCGGCGAAGACCTGGAGATGCTCGAGCGCCAGCAGCAGAACCTGCTGGCCTGGCCGGACCGCAACCTGCTCAAGCTCAACATCGACGCCGGCGGCGTGCAATCGCGCAAGGTGCTTGAGCGGCTGATCGCCGCCGAGCAGGGTACGACTGCGGAGGTGGTATGAGCGTGGCAGGTGCCCTGCGCGTGCGTGTCGCCGGCAAGAGGGCCGAGGCAGCGGGCATCTGCAGCTTCGAGCTGGTCGAGGCCGAGGGCCGGCCGCTGCCGTCGTTCTCGGCCGGCTCGCACGTGGACGTGACGGTCGGCGACCCCGCGAACCCGATCACGCGCCAGTACTCGCTGTGCAACGACCCCGCCGAGAGTCACCGCTACCTGATCGCGGTGCTGCACGATCCGGCCGGCCGCGGCGGCTCGGCGGCGATGCATGAGCGGGTGCAGGTGGGCGATGTGCTGACCATCAGCGCGCCGAAGAACCACTTCGCGCTGGCCCACGACGCGAAGCGGCACCTGCTGCTGGCCGGCGGCATCGGCATCACGCCGATCCTGTGCATGGCCGAGCGGCTGGCGGCGACGGGCGCCGAGTTCGAGTTGCACTACTGCACCCGGTCGCGCGAGCGCACGGCCTTTGCCGAGCGCATCGCCGCCTCGGCCTTTGCGCCGAAGGCCGCGCTGCACTTCGACGACGGCCCGGCCGGGCAGAAGTTCGACATCGGCGCGCGGCTGGCCAAGCCGCAAGCCGGCGAGCACCTCTATGTCTGCGGTCCCAAGGGCTTCATGGATGCCGTGCTCGGCACCGCGCGGGCCAACGGCTGGCCCGAGGCGCAGCTGCACTACGAGTTCTTCGCCGCCGAGCTGGCGCCCGTGGCGGGCGATGCGAGCTTCGAGGTGCAGATCGCGAGCTCCGGCCGCATCGTCGTCGTGCCGAAGGACAAGACGGTGGTGCAGGCGCTGGCCGCGGCCGGCGTCGAGGTGCAGACCTCGTGCGAGCAGGGCGTGTGCGGCACCTGCATCACCCGCGTGCTCGCCGGCACGCCCGACCACCGCGACCTGTATTTCACGCCCGAGGAGCACGCCGCGAACGACCAGTTCACGCCGTGCTGCTCGCGCTCGAAATCAGCGAGGCTGGTGCTCGACCTGTAGGGCGATTACGTCGCCGAGGGCGGCCATGCCCTCGTCCCAGGCCTCGACCATGCCGCCGAAGAGGGCGCCCAGGTCGGCCGGCTTGCTCGAGGTGACGACCCGTGCACCCTTGAGGATGAAGGTCTTCGCGCCGGCCGAGAGGCGGTCGAAGGCGTCGATCGCGCGCTGCTCGGCGGGGCTGGGCGCATCGCTCATCCACTGGATCCAGCGGGCGGTCAGCTCGGCGGCCGCGCCGAGCTGCCGCGTGCCGGCGAACGCCCAGGCGTGATAGTGCTCCAGCCCACGCTCGCGCATCACGGCCAGGTCGCGCTCGAAGGCCTCGGCGAAGCGGCGCACCGGGTTCGTGGCCGGCCGGCGCGCGTACTGCTCGGCGAGGTCGGCGCGCGCCGCGGCGCGCAACTCGGCCAGCGGGCGGATCACGCGCCGGTCGGAGCGGATCACTTCGGCGAACAGCGGCAGGTAGGCCGGGTCGTCGGGCTTGCCGAAGCGAAAGGTCTCGTCGAAATCCTCGCCATCGAGCGCGAAGCAGCCGGCGTTGTGGAAGTAGGTCAGGCGCCGCGCATCGAGGTCGATGTCGGCCAGCACGATGGTCGTCTTGCTGTGCTTTTGCCGGTAGTCGGTGCCGGCGGTGTCGGGCAGCCAGAACGAATCGGCCTCGACGCTGACGAGCTTGCCGTGGGCCAGGTGCTCCAGCGCATGGTCGGCCAGCGGGCGCCAGATGGTGAGCTCCTGCACGTCGATGCCGTACAGGCGCCGCAGTTGGTCATGCGAGGGCTTGAAGAAGGTCCACTGGTCGCCCTCGAAGTCGATCGGCAGCGTGTGGCCCAGCATCGCATGCGGGTCGCCGCCGAGCGCGTGGACGAGCTCGATCCACAGGTCGATGTAGCAGTTCTTCTCGGGCCACTGCGCGCTCTCGCCGTGCAGCGCGTGGCGCTGGTAGGTGGCCGGGTCCAGGCCTGGCAGGGCGCTCGCGCGCCGGCGGACGTCACTCAGCGCCACGGCGTCAGGGCCAGAGTTGGGCGCGGACGTCGGCCGGCCACTGCGCCGGATCCAGCCCGTGCGTCTTCAGCAGTGCGAGCGTGCAGCGCTCGAGCCCGAAGCCCAGGCAGGCGGTGTGTGCGACCGCGCCGTCGCCCTGGCGGATGCCGTACTTGCCGGTGAAGTGCTCCTGGTGCCAGTTGAACGAGCAGATCGCGGTCGGCTTCTCGAGCGAGATCACCGGCACCATGATCTCGAACTTCAGCCGCTGCTCGCGCTGGCTGGTGGCCATCATCTTGCCGGCGCGGCCGAAGAAGGGGTCGTTGGCCACGTCGCTCGCCGCCGGCAGGCCCAGGCCCTGCAGCAGCGTCAGCCCACGCTGCAGCCAGCCATCGCGCCAGGCTTCCACCGTGTCGGGCGAGCCGACGCGGATGAACTCGCGCATGCGGAAGGACTGCAGCCGCGTCGGCTCGTCCGACGGCTCGTGGCGGTAGCACCAGTTCTTGACCGTCACCAACCGCCCGCCCTCGGGCAGCAGGCCGCTGAACACCGGGTAGACCGGGTAGCAGGCGGCGGGCAGCAGCATCACCTCGGTGATGTCGAGCAGGTCTTCCCAGCGCTCGCCCTTGGCCACGCGCTCGGAGAGCTCGCGCGCCTGCAGCTCGTTGCCGAAGAAGCTGTGCACGCTGCCGGCGAGCTGGGGGAAGTTGTCGAGGTAGCCGAGCGTCTCGATCATCTGCCGCGCGACGATGGGCGGGAAGGTGAGCGCCTCGGCGCCGTCGCCGGCGGCGTTGCGCATCACCAGCGCATCGAAGCGCTCGAGGATGTCCTCGAAGACGGCACCGCGGCCGTAGCCGCCCTTGATCGTGGTCGGCACGATCAGGCCGGCGGCCACCAGCTCGGCATGGAATTCGGCGGAGTCGTAGGTCTTGCTCATCGGGTCATTCGTCCTTGAAGACCAGTAGCATCGCCGCGCTCTTGGCTGCGATGCGCTCGTTCGAGATCATCAGCGAGGCCGACAGCGCGTCGCGGTAGGCGCGGCCCATCGCGAACGGGCTGTCGTTCTTGTAGCCGAGGATGCCGACGATCTGCAAGGCGCCGTGCACGATGCGCGGCGCGGCGTCGGAGCAGGCCGTTTTCAGGCTGTTCATCTTCAGCGCCCAGCCGATCTTGGGCAGCTCTTCGGCCCCGGTGCCGGCGGCGGCGATCGCATCGAACTCGTCGGCCAGCCCCTGCCAATGGTGGCGCATGGTCTGAAGCTCGACGCTCAGTTCGGCCAGCGCGACGGCCGTCGGCGGCGTCGTGCCCGGGTTCTTGCGGGCCACGCTGCGCACGTAGGTGGCGGCCTTGCCGTGCGCGCCGGCGGCGATGCCCCACCACAGCGACGACCACAGGATGTGCGAGTACGGCACCATCGATTGCGCCGCGATGTCGCCGAAGGACACCGGCATGATCTGCTCGATGGGCGCGCCCGAGGTGAGCTTGAAGCCCGGGCTCACCGTGCCGCGCATGCCCATGGTGTCCCAGGTGGTGGTCTGCTCGAGCGTGTAGTCGCCCTCCTGCAGCAGCACCAGGACCTGGTCGCTCGCGCCCGCTTGCGCGTCGCGCCGCGCGGTGACGACGATCACGTCGGCGTCCGCGCAGTACGAGCCGGTGGTCGCCTCCTTCACCAGCGTGAAGCGATCGCCTTCGCGCTGCACCGCGCAGATGCTCGAGCGCGTGTCGCCGAAGGTGCCGACCTCGGAGGTGATCGACGCGATCAGCCACTGGCGCTCGACCAGGTCGCGCATGAACTGGAGGAAGAACGGGCTGCCGCCATGGTGGCGCGCGATGCAGCCGAGCTGGTTGTAGTGCATCGCCAGCACCATCGCGCTCGAGCCGCAGACCTGCGCCAGCGTGCTGACCAGCGTCCCCAACTCGCGCATCGTCAGGCCGCTGCCACCCAGGTCCTTCGGCACCAGCGCCGAGAAGGCGCGCGCCTCGCGCAGCGCCGCAACCACCTCGTGCGGGAAGCGCGCCCTGGCGTCGACATCGTCGGCGTGCTTGGCGGCCACCTCCTGGGCGATGCGGCGCACGGCCTCGTTCAGAGTGGCGAAACTGGGTGCAGTCTGGCTCATGGTGAGGTCGCGATGAATCAAAAGGATGGGCGACGAATCCGTTATCGTCGCCCGCGAGCATGCGAAACAAAGTGTCTCATGGCGAAACTCGAAATCACGCTGTGCCAACCCCCCAAAAACGTTTGGTCTTGATCTTCCTTCATGGCTTGACCATGGATCCGGCGGTGCTGCGGCCGATGGTCGATGCCTTGGCCCTGCCGATCCCGGCGCTGTTCCCCGAGGGGCCGGTGCGCAACGACGACGGCAGCCGCTCCTGGTGGGCGGTGGATCCGGCACACCGGGCCGCGCGCCTGGCCGCCGGCCCGAGCGACCTGTTCGATCGCCACCCCCGCGAGCGCCCGGCCGCGCGTGCGGTGCTCGCCGCCGCGCTGGCCCGCGCGCGCACCGAACACCCCGGCTGCGGTTTCGTGCTGGTGGGCTACTCGCAAGGCGGCATGCTGCTGATGGACCACCTGTTGGCACAGGGCGATCCGGGCGTGATGGCGGACATCGCCGGCGTGGCGCTGCTGTCGTCGACCTGCATCGCACTCGACGAATGGCTGCCGCATGTCGAGCGCCTGCGCGGCCTGCCGGCGCTGGTGACCCACGGCCGCGCCGATGGTGACCTGGCCTTCAGCGCCGGCGAGCGGCTGCGCGACCTGCTGCAGGCCGCCGGGGCGCAAGTGACCTGGTTGCCCTTCGACGGAGGCCACGAGATGCCGCTGGTCGTGTGGCGCGCGATGCGCCGCTTCGTGCTTGGCCTCGCCAGTGGGACCGGGCGCGCCGGCGCACCCCCCAAGAACCAGGGAGATGCGCCCCAGGACGCGTGAACTATGCCCGGCGCGCAAGTGTAGAAACGGCACCCGCCGCTATGATTCGGCGACCCTATGCCGGACGCCCACGACCTCATCGACCAGCTCACGCCGGTGCTGCCCGCGCCGGCCGCCGGCGTGCGCGTGGGCATCGACACCGTCAGCGTGGCGGCCATCGCCGATTCGCTGGCCCGCTTCGGCGAGCGCTTCACGCGGCGCCTGTTCACCGCGGCCGAAGTGGCCGATGCCGGCGCCGTGCACGGCGACACCGCGCTGCACGAGCGCCTGGCGGCGCGCTTCGCCGCCAAGGAGGCCGTGATCAAGGCGCTGGACTGGCCCGAGGCGGGCGTGGGCTGGCGCGACATCGAACTCACCCGCGGGCCCGGCGGCCGCCCCGCGCTCGCACTGCATGGCCGCGCGGCCGCGTTGGCGCAAGGCCAGGGCGTGCGCGACTGGGCCGTGTCGATCAGCCACGAGGGCGGCCATGCCTGCGCCGTGGTGGTGGCCCTGACGACCCGAACCGATTCAACGCCTTCCGATTCCGATTGACCCGAGAGACCATGAGCGACACCGTCACCCGTATCCGCGCCATCCTGGCCCAGCACGCCCGCCTCGCGAAGGATGCCGCGACACTCGCCGACGACGCCGATCTGTACCAGGCCGGCATGAGCTCGCACGCCAGCGTCAACGTGATGCTGGCACTCGAAGGCGCGTTCGACATCGAATTCCCCGACCACATGCTCACCCGCAGCGTGTTCTCCAGCGTCGGCGCGATCCGCTCGGCGGTTGAGGAACTCACTGCCCGCGCATGAACGAGCCCCCACGCCCCCTTCCGGGGGCTGCCCCCCGAGGGGGCTCGCGCAGCGGACCGGCACAGCCGGATCCGCGCACGCCACTTGAAGGGGGCGGCGCTTCGCGCGCCCGGCGTGTGGGGCATGAGTTGGGCGAACCGCGTTCGAGACTCGGTCATGCGGGCTGCTGGACATAGAACGCCGCTGGCCGGCGCCTGGGCGCTGGCGCGCGGCGAGCCGGGTGGCGAAGCGCCGGGCGACGCGGCCTGGCTCGACATTCCCGAGCCGATGCCGGTTGCAGCAGCGCTGGCGGCGACCGGCCACTGGAGCCTCGACGGGCCGGTGCGCGACTTCGATCGCGAGTGCTGGTGGTTCCGCTGCCGCTTCGACGCGCCCGCCGGCTGGGCCGTGGCCGGTGGCACGCTGGGGCTGGACGGCCTGGCGACTCTCGCGACGGTCTGGCTCAACGGCGAGCGGCTGCTGGAAAGCCGCAACATGTTCCGCGCCCACGCGCTGCCGCTCGGCGTGGATGCCTTGCGTGCGCAGGGCAACGAGCTGCTGATCCGCTTCGACCCGCTGGCCGATGCACTGGCGCAGCGCCGCCCCCGGCCGCGCTGGCGCTCGCCGATGCTGGCGCAGCAGCAACTGCGCTGGTGGCGCACGACGCTGCTGGGGCGCACACCGGGCTGGTCGCCGCCGGCGGTGGTGGTCGGGCCGTGGGGCCGCGCCTGGCTCGCAGTGGCCGATGCGGCGCGGCTGGTGTCGATCGAGCTGCAGCCGCGCCTGGTCGGCCGAGCTGGCGAGCTGGGCGTGCGCTGCAGCTTCGCGCCGGGCGCCGGCATAGAAGCGCTGCGCCTGACGCTGGCGCACGGTGGCCGTACGCACGACGCGGCGCTGCAGCGCGATGACAGCCGCGACACCTGGCAGGGCCTGCTGCACATCGACGAGGCCGAGCCCTGGTGGCCGGCCACGCACGGCAAACCGGCACTTCACGCAGCGCGCCTGCTGGTGCGCGCATCGAACGGCGCCGAACGGTCCATCGAGCTCGGCGCGATCGGCTTCCGCTCGGTCGAGCTCGACACCGCCGGCGGCGGCTTCGGCCTGTGCATCAACGGCGAGCCGGTCTTCGCCCGCGGCGTCTGCTGGGTGCCGCTGGACACGCTGCGCCTGCACGCCGAGCCCGCGCGCTACCGCGAGGTGCTGACGCGGCTGCGCGATGCCGGCGTGAACCTGATCCGCGTCGGCGGCACGATGGCCTACGAGGCGCCGGCCTTCTTCGACCTGTGCGACGAGCTCGGCCTGATGGTCTGGCAGGAGCTGATGTTCGCCAACATGGACTACCCCGGCGACGATGCCGGCTTCGCCGCCGAGGTCGATGCTGAGCTCGCCAGCCAGCTGCCCGGCTGGTCGCGGCACGCCAGCGTCGTGCTCGTCTGCGGCAATTCCGAGGTCGAGCAGCAGGCGGCGATGTGGGGCGCCGGGCGCGAGCACTGGCAGCCGCCGCTGTTCCATGAGCGCATCGCCGCCGCGGTGAAGGCCGCGCTGCCGAACGTCGCCTGGTGGCCCTCCAGTGCGCATGGCGGCGCATTCCCGTTCCAGCCGAGCGCGGGAACGACCTCGTACTACGGCGTGGGCGCCTACCGCCGCCCGCTGGCCGATGCGCGGGCCAGCGGCCTGCGCTTCGCGAGCGAGTGCCTGGCTTTCGCGCAGGTGCCGCCCGATTCGACGCTGGCCCGGCTGCGCGCGCTCAACGGCGATCAGCCGCTGCGCCCGCCGAACCCGCTGTGGAAGTCCCGCGCGCCACGCGACCTGGGCGCCGCCTGGGATTTCGACGACGTGCGTGACCACTATGTGCACGAGCTCTTCGGCGAGGACCCGCAAGCCCTGCGCATGAGCGACCCCGCGCGCCACCTGATGCTGGGGCGCGCGGCTGCGGTGCAGGCGGTGACCGGCGCCTTCAGCCAGTGGCGCAGCGCCGGCTCGGCCTGCCGCGGCGCGCTGGTCTGGTTCCTGCGTGACCTGTGGGCTGGTGCCGGCTGGGGTTATCTCGACGACCAAGGCCAGCCCAAGGCGGCCTTTCACGCCCTGACGCGCGTGTGCCAGCCGCTGCACCTGGGCGTGACCGACGATGGGCTGAACGGCCTCACGCTGCACGCGGTGAACGAGCACGCCCGGGCCCACGACGGCAGCTTGCGCGTGGTGCTCTACCGCGAGGGCGAGTGGCCGGTGGCCGAAGCATCGCGCGCACTGCGCCTGCCGGCGCGCTCGACCCAGTCCTGGCCGCTGACCGACTGGCTCGAGGGCTTCACCGATGCCTCGTGGGCTTACCGCTTCGGCCCGCCGCCGTCCGACGTGCTGGTGCTGCACTGGCAGGGCGATGCGGGTGAAGCCGAGCGGGTGCATTTCATCGACACCGGCGCGCTGCGCCGCGCCGAGCTCGGCCTCACGGCCGAAGCCCAGGCGGCCGGCGATGGCCGCACGATCGAGGTTCGATTGCGCGGCCGGGCCGCCGTGCGCGGCGTGCACTTCGAGGTCGATGGCTGGACACCGGACGACGAGTTCTTCGACCTGGCTCCCGGCACCGAGCGGCGCGTGCGTTTTCACCCCTGGCCGGGCCAGGGGCTCCGGCCATGGCGCGCCACGGTCAGTGCGGTCAATGCGTTGGCGCCTGTTGCTGTGCCGCTGCGGCCGGCCGGCGCGATGAAGCCCTGATGGCGGCACAAGCCCCGGGCTGTGTGAATCGGCAAGCGTTCGCAAGCGAGGCGGCACGCAGGTAAGCCGGGAAACGCCCGGCAAAAGGCCTGGAAAGCGTGGGTGGCTTGGCTAGATTGGGGCCTTCTTCAACCGACTGAGGAGTTGCTCAATGCAAAGCCGCAACCGCGTTCGCGCGTCTTCGAAACTGGTGCTGGCCAGTGCCTTCCTGGCACTGGGCACGCTGGGCACCCTGGCCGCCCACGCGCAGGCAACGCAGGGCCAGGCGCCCGCCGCCCAGGCCCCGACCGACCCGGCCAACCTGCCGCCCACGGCGGCCGGCCCGGACAGCGGCCCGTCCGGACTGTTCGCCAAGGCCGACACGAATCACGACGGCAAGCTGTCGCGTGAGGAAAGCAAGATGCTGCCGGCGATCGCCGACAAGTTCGACATGATCGACAAGGACAAGGACGGCTCGTTGAGCCTCGCCGAGTTCACCGTCGGCATCAAGGCCAAGTAGCGCTACTTCGACCCCAGCAACACAACCAGTGCACCGGCGCCGCCCTGCGGCCCCGGCGCCTGGGCGAATGCGATCACTTCACGCCGCTGCGCCAGCCAGCGCTGCACTTTGGCCTTGAGCACCGGTGCCTTGCCGGGCGAGCCATGGCCCTTGCCGTGCACGACGCGTACGCAACGGCGACCCTGCTGGTGAGCCTGGCGGATGAAGCCGGCAAGCGCCTCGCGCGCTTCGTCGCGCCGAAGTCCGTGCAGATCGATCTGGCCCTGGATGGCCCATTGGCCGCGGCGCAGCTTGTTCAGCACGTCGACGCCGATGTCCGGCCGCCGGAAGCTCAGGCCGTCGTCGGTCAGCAGCAGCGATTCGATGTCGACCTCATCCGACAGCGCCTCGCGCAGCGCGGCCTGCTCGTCGAGTGCGCGCTGGCGCGGCTCCGGCGCGGGCGGCGGCCGGGTCGAGGCGGCCTTGGGCGCACTGCGCACCGGCTTCACCGGCCCGACGGCATGGGCAAACGCGTGCCGTTCACGCTCGCGCCGAGCGGCTTCGGCGGCTTCCTTCGCGCGGATCGCCGCGGCTTCGGCCTGGGCCGCGCGCATCGCATCGCGCAGGGCGCCCAGGTCTTTCAGGCTGTTGGACTTCACGATACCGGGATTGTCCCGCTACAGCAGCCCCCGCTCGGCGAAGCTGACGACCTGCCCCTGGCCGACGACCAGATGGTCCAGCACCCGCACGTCGACCAGCGCCAGCGCGCTCTTGAGCGACTGGGTCAGGAACTCGTCCGCGCGCGAGGGCTCGGCCAGGCCCGAAGGGTGGTTGTGCGCCAGGATCACCGCCCCGGCGTTCAGGTCCATCGCATGGCGCACCACCTCGCGCGGGTAGACGCTGGTCTGCGTCAACGTGCCGCGAAACAGCTCGCGCCACTCGATCAGCCGGTGCTGGCTATCGAGGAACAGCACTGCGAAGACCTCGTGGCCGAGGCTGGCCAGCTGCAGCGCGGCGAAATCCTTCACCTTGGCCGGTGAATCGAACACCGGCCCGTGTCGCAGCTGCTGAGCCAACGCGCGCCGCGCCAGCTCCATCACCGCGCTCATCTCGGCGCGCTTGGCCGGGCCCATGCCCTTGATGCGCCGGAAGTCGTCGGCCTTGCCGTGCAGCAGACCGGCCACACCCTTGAAGCCGGCCAGCAGTTCCTCGGCCAGCGCGAGCACGCCCTTGCCCTTCATGCCGGTGCGCAGCAGCAGGGCCACCAGCTCGGCGTCGGCCAGCGCCGTAGGCCCGTGCGCGAGCAGCTTCTCGCGCGGCCGCAGCGCGGCGGGCAGTTCTTTGATCGTCATGAAGGGCCGCTCCCTCGCCGGCTCGTCAGGTTGGAGCCCGAAGGCTAGCAAGCACCCCGCCACCCGCGCGACCCCCCATTGGTGGGATGGGCCCGTCGCCCGGCCGTTCGGTCACGCGTCACGGTGGCGTCAGGCGGTTCGCGCGCTTCACTGCGAGAGCCTCGGCAGAAGTGCCGAGAACGACGTACGAGCCGTCCGCGGCCCAGAGCATGGCCTGCGGGGGGCGGGATGTGTTGGTGCCGCAGCCGCCGTCGCCACCCTCCACACGGTGGTGATTCACCGCCTCGGCCGCACCGTCCGCGGTCCGGTGCTTGGCGTCCCACGGCGCACGGGCCCAGCCCACCACGTCGCCGCGGGCGCGCCCCGGGCCCCGTCCAGCGGCGTGAAGCGGTACGGCGTTTGAGCCTGCGCAAACGTGGGGCACTGGGCATGTCAGCCCATGGCAGTCCCGTCGGCCGATAAAATCGCGCGGTGAACACCGTCCAACAAGGGTCCTTCCTGACCCTGCACTACCGCCTCGCCGGCCCCGATGGGGCGGACGTGGTCAGCACCTTCAACGACCAGCCCGCCACCCTGTCGGTCGGCGCGGGCCAGCTGGCGCCCGCCATCGAGAGCAAGCTCATCGGGCTGGAGGAGGGCACCGAAGCCACCTTCGTGCTGGCGCCCGGCGAAGCCTTCGGCGAGCGCAATGCCGAGATGCTGCAGCGGGTCAAGCGCAGCCTGCTGGCCGAGCACGGCGACCCCGAAGCCGACTACCACGTCGGTGATGTGGTCGAGTTCCCGACCCCCGATGGCACCGGCCGCTTCGCCGGCGTCGTGCGCGAGTGCGGCGACGACTGGCTGCTGTTCGATTTCAATCACCCTCTCGCGGGCCAGGCGGTGACCTTCCAGGTCCGCCTCATCGGCGTTCTCTAGCCATGGCGATCCAGCCCCACGAGGTCCTGCTGGCCGAACCGCGCGGTTTCTGCGCCGGGGTCGACCGGGCGATCGAGATCGTCGAACGCGCGCTGAAGAAGTTCGGCGCGCCGATCTACGTGCGCCACGAGATCGTCCACAACACCTACGTCGTCAACGACCTGAAGGCCAAGGGCGCGATCTTCATCGAAGACCTGGCCGACGTACCGCCCGGCGCGACGCTGGTCTTCTCGGCCCACGGCGTGCCGAAGGTGGTGCGCACCGAGGCGGCCAAGCGCGGCTTCCGGGTCTTCGACGCGACCTGCCCGCTGGTCACCAAGGTGCACGTCGAGGTGGCCAAGCTGGCGAAGGAGGGCTACGAGTTCATCATGATCGGCCACAAGGGCCACCCCGAGGTCGAGGGCACGATGGGCCAGCTGCACGAGGGCATCTACCTCGTCGAGGACGTGGCCGACGTGGCCACCGCGCCCGTCACCAAGCCCGACCGCATCGCGGTGGTCACGCAGACGACGCTCAGCGTCGACGATGCGGCCGAGATCCTGGCCGCGGTGAAGGCGCGCTTCCCGCTCGTGCGCGAGCCGAAGAAGCAGGACATCTGCTACGCCACGCAGAACCGGCAGGACGCGGTGAAGTTCATGGCGCCGCAGGTCGACGTGGTCATCGTCGTCGGCAGCCCGACGAGCTCGAACAGCAACCGCCTGCGCGAGCTGGCCGAGCGGCTGGGCACGCCGGCCTACATGGTCGACGCGGCCGAAGACCTGCAGGAGGCCTGGCTGGACGACCGCCCCCGCGTGGGCCTGACGGCCGGCGCCTCGGCGCCCGAGGTGCTGGTCAACGCCATCGTCGAGCGGCTGCGCGCGCTGGGCGCCGTGTCGGTGCGCCGGTTGCCGGGCGCCGAGGAGCACATCGAATTCCCGCTGCCCAAGGGGCTGGGCGACAAGTCGATGGCGGAAGTGAGCTCCTCCCGATCCTGACGGCGCTTCGTTCTCGATGCGAACGGCGCCCATGGGTCTCATGAGGCGCCGTTTAGCTTCGGCATCACGTCGCCGCGCGACACGAGGCTTCACTGAAGCTTCGCTTTCTACAATGCCCCGTCTTTCCGAAAGCCCACCATGCTCGACATCACCCTGCTGCGCAAGGACCTCGACGCCGTCGTCGCGCGGCTCGACACACGCAAGGCCCCGCAACCCTTTCTCGACGTGCCGGCCTTCACGGCGCTCGAAGCCGAACGCAAGCGCCTGCAGGTGCGCACCGAGGAGCTGCAGGCCCAGCGCAACAGCATCTCCAAGCAGGTCGGCCAGGCCAAGGCCAAGGGTGAAGATGCCTCGGCCCTGATGGCCCAGGTGACCGGCATCGCCGACGAGCTGAAGGCCGGCGCCGAACGGCTCGATGTGCTGCAGTTCGAGTTGTCGCAGTTGCTGATGGGCATCCCGAACCTGCCACACGAGAGCGTGCCGGTCGGGGCCGACGAACATGCCAACATCGAGGTGCGGCGTTGGGGCGACCCGCGTCCCTTCGACTTCGAGGTCAAGGACCACGTGGATCTCGGCGCCCCGCTGGGCCTCGATTTCGAGACCGGCGCCCGCTTAAGCGGCTCGCGCTTCACCTTCATGAAGGGCCCGGTCGCCCGCCTGCACCGTGCGCTCGCCCAGTTCATGCTGGATGTGCAGACCCAGGAGCATGGCTACACGGAGTGCTACACGCCCTACATCGTCAACCGCGAGGTGCTCGAAGGCACGGGCCAGCTGCCCAAGTTCAAGGAAGACATGTTCTGGGTGCTCAGAGGCGGTGATGAGGAGCAGGCCGAGCAGTACCTGATCTCGACCTCGGAGATCTCGCTGACCAACACCGTGCGCGGCGAGATGCTGCAGGCCGACCAGCTGCCGATCAAGCTCACCGCGCACAGCCCTTGCTTCCGCTCGGAAGCCGGCTCGGCCGGGCGCGACACGCGCGGCATGATCCGCCAGCACCAGTTCGACAAGGTCGAGATGGTGCAGATCGTGCACCCCGAGAAGAGCTACGAGACGCTGGAGCAGATGACCGGCCACGCCGAGGCCATCCTGCAGAAGCTCGAGCTGCCGTACCGCGTGATGCTGTTGTGCACCGGCGACATGGGCTTCAGCGTAACCAAGACCTATGACCTCGAAGTCTGGCTGCCGGCGCAGGGCACCTACCGCGAGATCAGCTCGTGCTCGAACTGCGAGGCGTTCCAGGCCCGCCGCATGGGCACGCGCTTCAAGAACGCGCAGGGCAAGCCGGAGCTTGTGCACACGCTGAACGGCTCGGGCCTGGCGGTGGGCCGCACGCTGGTGGCGGTGCTCGAGAACTACCAGAACGCCGACGGCTCGATCACCGTGCCGGCGGTGCTGCGCTCCTACCTGGGCGGGCAGACGCGCCTGGTCGCGTGACCGAGGCCGGCGCCTCACCCGACCGGCTCGGCGCGCTGGCGCCGGTCGAGCGTGACGCGCTGGCGGCGCTCGCGCTGGGCGCGGCGCCGCGGCCGCGCGGCTGGGTGGCCGAGCTGCTGGCCCACCCGGCGGTGCGCGAATCGGCCCGCGTGAGGCCGACGATCGATGAGGTGCGGCTGGCGTTGGCGCGCCTGCACCAGGGCGGCTGGATCGAAAGCAGCGAGCGCAAGCCGGGCTTCTGGCGCGTCGTGGCGCCGGTGCTGCCGGCCGTGCTGGAGCGCCTGTTCGAGCGCGTGCCGGCGCCGGTGCTGCGCGAGGCCCTGGCCCATGCCGACCACTACGCACCGCAGGCGGCCGTCAGCCGCATCACCGGCGAGCGGGTGCCGACGCTCGAAGCCGCGTTCGCGCTGGTCCGCCTCGAGCTGCTGGCCGGCATCTCGACCGAAGCGCTGCAGGCGCTCGATCGCCGCATGCCCTGGGGCGTCGAAGCCTTCACGCTGGTCGAGACGGCCCTGGACCACGCGCTGAGCGACGTGCTGTTCGCGCGCCTGTCGGTCGATTGGCAGCTCAACGCGATGCTCGCTGCCTGGCGGGCCTGGGTCGGCACCTGGCGGTCAGTGGAGGGCTGGTCGCTTCGCGCATTGACCGAGCGATGGCTCGCCGACCATTCGGCCACACCGGCGCTGATGCACGGGGCGGAGCTGTTGCGCTGGACCTTCGCCGACTACCTGCTGTGTGCCGGCGAGCGCGAGGCACTCGAAGCGCTGCTGCATTCGGCGCCCGAAGTGCCGCCGCAGATGCCGCAGATCACGGCCGGCCGTGACACCTTCACCGCCGCCCTGGCGGCCCAGGCCGGGCGCTGGGCCGAAGCCGAGACGGGTTTCGACGCCGCGCTGGCCACGCTGCGCCAGACCAGCCGCAAGCGCAACAACCTGCTGTCGCACCGGACTGGCTTGCTCTACGTGGCCAGCCTGCTCGGCCAGCGCAACGCGGCGGCCAACACCAAGGCACTGAAGTTCTGCCTGGCCGAGGGGGGCAAGCGCGAGCCCGTGCTCGACACGCCCTACGGCTACGTGGCGCTGGCGCTGCAGATGCACCTGGGCGAGGTGCCGCGCAACCTGGCGCCATTCCTGCCCTCGCGCTACAGCGTGCCGGGCCACGCCTCGCCGCTGGACTTGTGGCGCTGGCTGATGCGGGCCTGGCTCAAGCAGGGCGCGCAAGCCGAGCCGCTGTCGGCCGCCGAGGCGCAAGCCGCCGGCGCGCTGAAGGCCCAGTTGCGCGACGCAGGCCTGGCGCGGCTCGAAGCCGAGCTGGATGCAGCGATGCAGGTGCTGGCTGGCGAGCCGGCGCCGCCCTGGTTCTTCGTGCCCGGCCCCGAGGCGCCGTGGCAGGCGGCGCTGAGCGCCCTGGGCGCGGTGGCCTTGGCCGGATCGCCCGAGTCGGCTCCTGCCGCCGCCCGCGAGGCCGTGCCGACCCGGCTGCTCTGGCTGCTCGATGTCGACGGCCAGGGCCGGGTGATCGACCTCGTGCCGCACGAGCAGAAGCACGGCGCGCGCGGTTGGGGCAAGCCCAAGGAGGTGCCGCTCGCGCGCCTGCAGCGCGGCGCCGCCGCCTTGGCGCCGCACGATGCCGCGGTGGTGGCGGCCATCCGCCACGAGAGCTACGGCCGCGATTGGCGGCTCGACGTCGCAAGCGCCGTCGCCGCGCTGCCCGGGCACCCGGTGCTGGCCTTCGCCGACGCGCCGGAGCAGTTGATCGAGCTCGCCGAGGCCGGGCCCGAGCTCGACGTGGTCCAGCAAGGCGACAAGCTGCGCGTGCGCATGCTGCCGACGATGCACATCGGGCACGATGCCGCGGCGCCGCGCTGGGCCGGCAGCGCCGCCGAGCAGAAGGAGCTCGATGCGCTGCGCCTGGTCTGTATCGTGCGCGACACGCCGCAGCGCGCGCGCCTCGTGCGGCTGACGCCGGCGCAAAAGCGCGTCGCCCAATTGCTGGGCCCCGAGGGGCTCGAGATCCCGCGCGAAGGCGCGACGCAGCTGCAGCAGGTGCTGGCCGGCCTGGGCACGCACTTCCGCATCCATGCCGACGACGGCGCCACCGCGCAGGCCGCCCGCGAGCTGCCGGCCGCGGCGCGGTTGCGCGCGGAGTTGATGCCGGTCGGCGCCGGCCTGCAGCTGCGCCTCGTCGCCGCGCCCTTCGGCGACGAGCACCGCGCCGATGGCCCGCGCCTGGTGCCCGGCCATGGACGCGCCCGCATCGTCGCCACGCTGCGCGGCGAGATGCTCGGCGTGCAGCGCGACCTCACGGCCGAACTAGCCCACCTGGAAGCGGTGCTCGACGCCTGCCCTTGGCTGCCGCCGCCCGAGCCCGGCGCGCCCTGCGAATGGCAGCTCGACGACCCCGAGCAGGCGCTGGCGCTGGTCGAGGCATTGCACCGGCTGGCCGGCGCGGTGCAGATGGACTGGCCGCAGGGCCGTGCACTGCGCGTCGAATCCGCCGGCCTCGCGCAGCTTGCGCTGCGCGTGCACACGCGCCAGGAGTGGCTCGCGGTGCAGGGCGAACTCCAGTTCGACGAAGGCCTGGTGCTGGGCCTTCAGCAGCTGATCGGCGCGGCCGGCAGCGGCAGCCGCTTCGTGCCCCTCGGCGAAGGTCGCTACGCCGCATTGACGCAGGAGCTGCGCGACCGGCTGGCCGACCTCGCTGCCGTGGCCGAAGCCCACCGTGCCAAGGGCGACGACCTGGCGGCGCTGCGCATTCCCAGCGTCGCGGCCCCCTGGCTGCAGGAGGTGGTGCAGGGTGCCCAGGTCGACTATGACGCCGGTTTCGCCGCGCAGTTGCGCCGGCTCGATGAGGCGCGAGGCCTGGTGCCCAAGCTGCCCGCCACGCTGCAGGCCCACCTGCGGCCCTACCAGGAAGAAGGCTTCGAATGGGCGATGCGGCTGGCGCATGCCGGCCTCGGCGCCTGCCTGGCCGACGACATGGGCCTGGGCAAGACGCTGCAGGCGCTGGCCGTGCTGCTGGCGCGCGCCGGTGCCGGGCCGGCGCTGGTGGTGGCACCGACCTCGCTGATGGGCAATTGGCGCGCCGAGGCGCGGCGCTTCGCGCCCAGCCTGTCGGTGCAGATCTATGCCGAGGGCGGCGCACCCGGCGAGCGCCAGGCGGCGATCCAGGCCGCCGGGCCGGGCCAGGTGCTGCTGGTGTCGTACCCGATGCTCCAGATCGACGCCGAAGCCTTCGCCAGCCGCGACTGGGCGACGCTGGTGCTTGATGAAGCGCAGGCCATCAAGAACGCGGCAGCCAAGCGCAGCCAGGCGGTGTTCGCGCTGCAAGCTCACTTCCGCTTCGCGTTGTCCGGCACGCCGATCGAGAACCGGCTCGGCGAGCTGTGGTCGATCATGCGCGCCTGCAACCCCGGGTTGCTCGGCACCTCGGCGCGTTTTGCCGAGCGTTTCGCCGGCCCGATCGAGCGCCAGCGCGACAAGGCCGCGCAGCGGCAGTTGAAGCGCCTGATCGCACCCTTCGTGCTCCGGCGCACCAAGGCCCAGGTGCTCGACGACCTGCCGCCGCGCACCGAGCTCGTGCTGCGCGTGCAGCCCGACGAGACCGAGGCCGCGCACTACGAGGCGCTGCGCCGCGATGCGCTGATCGCCGCCGAGCGCAGCCTCGAAGGCGACGCACCCGGCCAGGCCCACCTGAACGTGCTGGCCGGCCTGACACGATTGCGCCGCGCCGCCTGCGACCCGCGCCTGGTCAGCCCGCACGTCAGCGCCAAGGGGGCCAAGGTGCAGGCCTTTGCCGAGCTGGCCGCCGAGCTGGTGGCCAACGGCCACAAGGCGCTGGTGTTCAGCCAGTTCGTCGACTTCCTCGCGCTGCTGCGCGAGCCGCTCGATGCGGCCGGCATCGCCTACCAGTACCTCGACGGCAGCACGCCCGCCGCCGAGCGCACCAAGCGCGTCGATGCCTTCCAGGCCGGCCAGGGCGAGCTGTTCCTGATCAGCCTGAAGGCCGGCGGCTTCGGCCTGAACCTGACGGTGGCCGACTACGTGGTGATCGCCGACCCCTGGTGGAACCCGGCGGCCGAGGACCAGGCCAGCGGCCGCGCCCACCGCATCGGCCAGCAGCGCCCGGTCACCGTCTACCGCCTGGTCAACCAGGGCACGCTGGAAGAGAAGATCCTCACGCTGCACCGCGACAAGCGCGAACTCGCCGACCTGCTGCTCGAGGGCACCGACGGCGCCGCCCGCATCCCGCCGGCCGACGAGCTGCTGGCGCTGATGCGCGCCGACGACGAGGTGGCCCGCCTGTACGAGTGAGCACGCCTTTCTGGGCTAGAATGCGCGGCTTCACCCAGTGACCACGGGTGCCAGAGAGTTCAGGAAAGGTGGCAGAGTGGTCGAATGCACCGGATTCGAAATCCGGCATACGGGTCCTCCCGTATCGGGGGTTCGAATCCCCCCCTTTCCGCCAGAACGATCCCCTTGCCACGCCAACGCGTGCAAGGGGATTTTTCTTTGCCGCCGGCCATCCCCAATTCAAACGACGGCCGCCCCCACTTCGGGGGAGATACAGGCGGCGCGCCGGTGCGAACAATGGCAGGGCCCTGTCATCTGCCCGTCATGCGCTACCTGTTTCTCGACAAGCCGACCAGCCGTCTCACCGCCCGCCAGTGGCTGGCAATCGGCCTGGGGTTGGCGCTCGTCGAGGTGGTGGGGTTCACCGCCTATGTCATGCGGCCGGTCGACAAGGGCCTGACGATCGGGCTGGCCGATCCGCATGCACAGTGCGTGGCGCGCGGCACGGCGCAGTTCGACGTGCGCCGCGAATGGCCGACGACGCACGACGGGCGCGACGCGCACGCGCTGATCACCTCGCGCTGCACGCTCGACCCCGGCTCGTTCCAGTGAGGCGCCGGCTGGCTCGTCAGCGCCCTGCCTTGAAGGCTGTGAAGACGCGCGTCTGCACGCGGCGGATGTCCTGCGGCACCGCATCGGGCGCCGTCATCCGGGCCATGTCGTCGGCGCCGAGAAAGATGGTCCGGTTCGCCGCGACGTCCTTCTGCACGAAGGGCAGCGAGGCCTTGTTCGGGTTCGCGTAGAAGACCTTGTTGGTCAGGCTCGCGTGCACCTGCGGCCGCAGGATGTAGTTGATGAACAGGTGGGCGTTGTGCGGGTGCGGCGCATCGGCGGGGATCGCCATCGTGTCGAAGAACAGCGTCGAGCCCTGCGGCGGCACCAGCGCCTCGATCACCTGGCCCGATTTCGCCTCGATCGCCCGCGCGCGGGCGATGTTGATGTCGCCCGAGTACCCCATCACCGCACACAGCGAGCCGTTGGCCAGGTCGTTGATGTAGCCGGACGACGAGAAGCGCGTCACGTAGGGCCGCACCTTCTTCAGCAGTGCGGCGGCGTCGTCGTAGTCGGCGGCGACGCGGCTGTAGCCGGGCTTGCCCGCGTGCAGCATCGCCACCGGCAGCACCTCCGACGGTGAGTCGAGGAAGTTGACACCGCAGGCCTTGAGCTTGCTCGCGTACTTCGGGTCGAAGATCAGGTCCCACGGGTTCGCCGGCAGCGGCTGGCCACCCAGCGCCCGCTCGACTTTCGGCCGGTTGATGCCGATGGTGACGTAGCCCCACAGCCAGTCGACGAGGTACTGATTGCCGGGGTCGACCTTGGCCAGTTGGGCGAGCAGCGCGGGGTCGAGGTTGCCCCAGTTCGTCAGCAATGAGCGGTCGAGCTTGCGGAACAGGCCGGCCTCGATCTGCTGCTTGGCGAAGTGGGCGCTGGGCACGACGATGTCGTAGCCGCTGCGCCCGGCCACCAGCTTGGCATGCAGGATCTCGTTGGCGTCGTAGTTGTCGTAGCGAACGACGATGCCGGTCTCGCGCTCGAAGTTCTTCAGCGTGTCGTCGGCGATGTAGTCCGACCAGTTGTAGACGTTGAGCACCTTGGGCTCGGCGGCGTCGGCGCCGTGCGCGGGCCGGGTGTACAGGTACAGCGCGACGCCGATCGCAGCGGCGGCGATGGCAATGAGCGTGCGGGCGTGTCGCATGGCGCGTCCCTCTTGATGGCGTGTGGTGGCCCTCGGGCAAGTATGGCCGATGCAGGCCGGAAAAGTTCCATCAGGTGCAGCCCATGCCGCCGAAGCGACGGCCTGTCGCACGTGGCGTGACTTCGCACGGCCGCTGGCGAGACTGCGGACCTTCAAAGACTCGATTGGAGGTTCGTCATGTCCCGATTCATCGTGGCGCTCGCCGCGGCCTGCCTGGCGGCGTCGCTGGTTCCTGTCGTTGCCCGGGCCGCCCCGGCGGAAGAGGTCGAGGTCGTCGGCCGCAGCGCCCGCGCGCTGGGCAGCGACGAGTTCGCGGCCGTGCGCGGCGAATACCTGCTGGCCGACGGCAGCCGGCTGAGCGTCGAAGGCGTGCGCCACCGGCCCACGGTGGCGCTGGGCGATCAGGCGCCGGTGCGTCTGCTGGCCGCCGGGCCGAACCAGTTCGTCAGTGCCGACGGTCGCCTGTGGTTGGAGTTCAACGGCCACGCCAACGGCAATGTCGACGCCGTGAAGGTGACGGTGCTGAGCCAACAGGCACGACGCTGAATCAACCTTGCGCCGCCATCACGGCACTCACCGGGAGGCAAGTCTTTCCCAGGAGGTCGTGATGACGAAGACGACGGATACGCGCCCGGCGCTGCGGCGGGCATGGTTGACGGCGCTGCTGGCCCTGGCGCCGGCGCTCGCCTGGGCCGCCGGCGGCGGAGGCGGGGGTGCGGGCGGGGGCAACAGTGGCCCGCCGGGCGCGAGCGACCCCGACTACGCGGCGGCGGTCAAGGCCATCAAGGCCGGCGATTTCGCCGGGGCGATCCCACGGCTGAAGGCCTATGTCGGCCGCGTGCCGAACGACGCCTATGGCGAGAACTGGCTGGCCTACGCCTACCGCAAGTCCGGCCAGCTGGATGCGGCCTTCGAGCACTACGACAAGGCGCTGGCGATCGACCCGAACCACCTCGGGGCGCACGAGTACGCCGGCGAGGCCTACCTGATGGTCGGCAACCTCGCCAAGGCCGAGGAGCACCTGAAGGCGCTCGACAAGCTGTGCTTCTTGCCATGCGAGGAATACACCGACCTGAAGAAGGAGGTGGCCGCGTACAAGGCGCGCAACGGCGCGACAGCGGCCCGATGACGGTGGCCCGCTGACCCCGCCGCGCGGCGCGCGGTTTACGCATCTTTACGGGGCCGGAAAACGCATCTGACACGCGGGGCCGACCATTCCTGCACCTCATCCCCAAGGCAGGAAGGAACCCCTCGATGAAGCGCTTTTCGATCCCGCCGGCATGGCGGTACGTGGCCGTGGGCCTGGCGGTGTCGATCGCCGGCGCGTTCGGCGTGATCAACCTGGCCGCCGCCCATGGCCGGCCCGATGCGCCGCAGGCCGGCACGATGCGCGGCCCGGGCGGGCCCGGCATGCCGGGCATGGGCGGCTTGCCGCTCGGCGGCCCGATGCTCGACCGCATGCTCGACGATGTGCAGGCCACGGCCGCCCAGCGCGAGCAGTTGCACCAGATCGCCGATTCGGCCCGCGCCGACCTGCAGCCCACCGCCGAGGCGGCACGCGCCGACCACGCCCGCATGGCCGAGCTGTTCAGCCAGCCGGCGGTCGACCCCGCCGCCGTCGAGGCGCTGCGCCAGCAGATGCTGGCCCGGCACGACCAGGTCACCAAGCGCCTGAACGTCGCGATGCTCGATGCCGCCAAGGTGCTGACCGTCGAGCAGCGCCAGCAGCTCGCCGAGCGGATGAAGCAGCACGAGACGCGGCACGCCGGGCGCGCAGAGCCGACCGGCATGCCCGATGCCCCGCCCCGGTGACGCGAGGACAGGCCATGACGTATGCTCCCATGACGGCCCGGTCGCCGCGCACGGTGCGCGAAGGATTGATCGGCGCCGCTGCCGACATGAGCCCCGCCAAGCTGTTGCTGATCGATGACGACGCGCGCCTGACCGCGATGGTGGGCGACTACCTGCGCGGCCACGGCTTCGAGGTCGACACCGCCGGCTCGCTGTCCGCGGGGCGTGACCGGCTGCGCAGCGGCCTGTACGACGCGCTGGTGCTCGACCTGATGCTGCCCGACGGCGATGGCCTCGAGATGACGCGCGAGTTGCGCGGCGATGCCCGCACGCGCCGGCTGCCGCTGCTGATGCTGACCGCCCGCGGCGAGCCGATGGACCGCATCATCGGCCTCGAGATCGGCGCCGACGACTACCTCGGCAAGCCCTTCGAGCCGCGCGAGCTGCTGGCGCGCATCAAGGCCCTGCTGCGCCGCGCCGCGCCTGAGCCGTCGAACGACGAGGTGCTGCGCTTCGGCCGGCTCGAGATCGACCTCGGCGCGCGCGAGGCGCGGCTGGACGGCAAGCGCTGCGACCTGACCGGCCACCAGTTCGAGCTGCTGACGGTGCTGGCCCACAGCCCCGGCCGGGTGCTCAGCCGCGACCAGATCATGGACGCGCTCAAGGGCCACCCGATGGAGGCCTTTGACCGCTCGATCGACGTGCATGTCTCGCGCATCCGTGCGGTGATCGAGGACGACCCGAAGAACCCCAAGCGGGTGCTGACGGTGCGTGGCACCGGCTATGTGTTTGCCCGCAAGCAGGATCAGGAGTCGGCGGCGGGTGACTGAGCGGCCGCCCGGCCGGGATCGGCGCCCGCTTTGAAGTCACTCTACCTTCGCATCTGGCTCACGGTGGTGACCGCGCTGGCGCTGTTCGCGCTCGCGTCGGGCTGGCTGCTGAATCGCCACCTCGAGCAGGAGCGCGAGCGTGCCGAGGCCCTGCTGACCGAGCGCATGGCCGCCTGGGGCGACCTGATCCAGAACTCGATCCCCGGCCCGAGCGCGAAAGCCGAGGAGCAGGCGGCCGCGCTGCGCGAATGGTCGCGCCGATTGCGCGTGCCGCTCGCGTTGCACGATGCGCAAGGCCAGCGCATCGGCGCCTCCGATTCCTACCTTCGGCGCGAGGCCGAGGGCCCCGGCGGGCCGCGGCGGCCGTTTTCGATCCACCTCGAGGACGGGCGCACGCTGTGGCTGATGCGGCCCAATGTCGCCCGCCTGCCGCCGGGCCCCGGCGGCTCGCCCGAGATGCCGCCGGGCTTTGTGCCGGGTGGGCCGCTGGCGAATGCGGCGGGCGGGGTGCGCGCGGGGGGCGATCCCGGCGGGCCGGGGGGCCCTGGCGATGCCGGCCCGGTGCGGCCGCCCGAGGCGCTGCGCCTGGGCCTGCAGATGCCGCCCAAACCGTCGGAGTGGCTGACCAGCCTGGGCCTGGTCGCGCTGCTGCTGCTGCTGTTCCTGGCGGTCGCCGGTGGCGCCTACCCGGTCGTGCGCCGACTCACGCGCCGGCTGGAGCTGCTCAAGCAGGGGGTCGAGGCCTTCGGGGCCGGCGCGCTGGACCACCGGGTGACCGCCGACGGCAGGGACGAGGTCGCCGCCGTGGCCGCCAGCTTCAACCGGGCCGCCGAGCGCATCGAGGCGCTGGTCCGTTCCAACCAGAGCCTGCTGGCCAACGCCAGCCACGAACTGCGTTCACCGCTGGCGCGGCTGAAGATGGCGGTGGCGATGCTGGGCGACGCACCGCCGGCGATGCAGGCCTCGCTCAAGCACGAGATCGACACCAACATCGGCGAGCTGGACGCGCTGGTCGAAGAGGTGCTGCTGTCCAGCCGGCTCGATGCCGGCGCCGTGCATGACCTCGACGAACCGGTCGACCTGGCCGGCGTGGTGGCCGAGGAGGCCGCCCGCGTCGGGGCGGAGCTGTCGGCGGCGCCGGACGGCGCTGCGCTGCCGGTGTGCGGCAGCGAGCGGCTGCTGCGCCGCGCGGCGCGCAACCTGCTCGAGAACGCCCGCCGCTACGGTGGCGACGATGTCAGCGTCGAGCTGCACCGCTCGCCGGCCGGCATGGTCGAGCTGCGCGTGGCCGATCGAGGGCCGGGCGTCCCCGAGGCCGCACGCGAGCGCATCTTCGAGCCTTTCTACCGCCTGCCCGGCCATGCCGAGCGCGAGGGGGGCGTCGGCCTCGGCCTGGCGCTGGTGCGGCAGATCGCCCAGGCCCACCAGGGCCGGGCGCATTGCGAGGCGCGGCCGGGCGGCGGCAGCGTCTTCGTGATCACGTTGCCGAGTGGGCCGGCTGCGCGGCCGGGGCCGGCCGCAGCGCCAGCCGCATCAGCCCGGTGAGGGCGGTGCCGGCCACCACCAGGCCGAGGGTGGCGGCCGCCCAGAAGCCGGTCGCGCCGCGCAGCGCGGGTGGCGTGACGCCGAGCAGGTCGAAGGCCAGCGTGTAGCCACCGACCAGCCCGATGCCCCACAGCGTGCCGGCGTAGATGAACATCGGCAGCGTCGCGATGCGCCAGGCTCGCAGCACGAAGGCGGCGATGGTCTGCAGCGCGTCGGCCAAGTGGAACACGACGACCCAGGTCAGCAGCGGCAGCGCGATGGCCACCACCGCGGCGTCGCCGGTGTACAGGCCGATCAGCGCGGCGCGGCCGAGGTAGACCAGCAGCCCGAGCGCGGTGGCCAGCAGCGCGCCAAGCGCCATGCCGTGCCAGCCGAGCCGGCGCGCGTCTGCCAGGTCGCCCGCGCCGATGCGCTGCGCCACCAGCGTGGCCGAGGCGTTGGCCAGCGCCAGCGGCAGCATGAACATCAACGAGACGATGTTGACGGCGATCTGGTGGCCGGCCACCGGCAGCGGCCCGATGCGCGAGATCAGCAGCGCCATCATGCTGAAGCCGGTGACCTCGATCAGGATCGCCAGGCCCATCGGCACGCCCAGCTTCAGCAGGCCCCACAGCGCGGGGCGGTTCGGCGCATGCAGCCCGCGGCCCCAGAGGCGGAACGGCGCATAGAACGCATCGCGCCGCAGCAGCACGACGGCCAGCAGCACCTGAGCCCACATCGCGATCACGGTGGCGATGCCGGCGCCGGTGACGCCCAGCTCCGGGATGCCGGCCGCCGGCACACCGAACACCAGTGCGGCCGACAGCGGCAGTTTCAGCGCGAGGCCGCCGAGCTGCAGCAACATCACCGGCTTGGGCCGCGACACGGCGGTGTTGAAGCCGCGGAACACCGTGAACAGCAGCGAGGCCGGCAGCGCGAGCGACAGCGCGGCGAGGTAGCCGCGCACCCGCTCGGCCATGTCCGGGCCGGCCTTGGCCAGCCACAGGAAGGGGTGCGGCATCAGCAGCAGCGCGCTGCCGATGAGCGACAGCGCGAGTGCCAGCCACACGGCCTGGTGCACCTCGTCGCCGGCTGCTTCCAGCCGGCGCGCGCCGAACAGCTGGCCGACGATCGGCGAGACCGCGAGCACCACCCCCATGAAGCCGACGAAGACGGTCACGTAGGCGGCCGCGCCGACCGCGAAGGCCGCCAGGTCGGCCGGCGAGTGGCGGCCGACCAGCACGGTGTCGATCGTGCTGAAGGCGAGCACGGCGACCTGGCCGATGAAGACCGGCCACGCCAGCGGCGCGATGCGCTGTACGTCGGCTGCAAAGTGATGGCGGCGGCCGACCGCCGCGTCGGTCACCGTCATGCTGGCGCGTCGCCCGGGTGCGGCGGGAAGATCTCGACGCCCGGGTGGTCGGCGCCGGTCGCGGCGCGGGCGCGCTCGGCGTAGCGGTTGAAGCGCCAGGCCTTGGCCTCGAGCGTGATGCGGCGCCAGACCGCGCGCTTTTCGCCGGGCGTGAGCACGGGCCAGTGCTGCACCTCGTCTTCGGTGCGGCCGCAGCCCTTGCAGACCGGGTCACCCTGGGCGGTCGAGCAGATCGCGATGCAGGGTGCGTCGGGCGTGCTGGCATACCAGGCCAGCCAGGCGGCGCGCGCCCGGGGTGGCATCGAATCCTCGTCGGCCTCGTTCTCGCGGAAGTACACCATCAGGGCGTAGACCTCGGCCAGCGCGCGCACCTCGGGGCAGGCGCTGACACCGTCGAGCGAGGGCGAGCGCTCACGCCACCAGTTGATGGCCAGCTCGATGTCATGGATGTGGATGCCGGCCATGGGTGCGTGAGCGGGAAGGGGCGCGATTCTATCGGCGCCCCCCGCGCGGCTAACCGGCCGGCACCGGGAAGACCAGGCAGGTTGTGGTGGCGTGTGCGTAGAGCTTGCCATCGGGGCCGACGATGCGGGCTTCCGCCGTCGCGAGCTGGCGTCCGCTGTGCAGCACCTGCCCGATCGCGCGCAGCGGGCCGGTCTTGGCCGAGGCGGCGCGCACGATGTTCACGCCCAATTCGGCGGTGGTGTAGGCCAGGCCGGTCGGCATCGTGGTGTGCACCGCGCAACCGAGCGCCGAATCGAGCAGGGTGGCGTACCAGCCGCCGTGCACCGAGCCGAGCGGGTTGTAGTGCTTGAGCTGCGGCGTGCCTTGGAACACGGCCTTGCCGTACTCGACCTCGACCAGGCCGAATTCCAGCGTCTCGGCGATGGGCGGGTAGGGCAGTTCGCCGGCCAGCATGGCCTGCATGATCTCCAGGCCGGTCAGGCCGGCGACGCTGTCGGGCGAGGCCAGGCCGACGCCACGGCCGGCCGCCATCCGGGCCTGGATCTCGGCGTACTGGCGGTTCCACTGGGCGAGGGTGTCTTCAGGGCGGGCGGCGGAGCTCATCGGCACGATCCTTCGGTTGTAGATACAATGATTGTAGATGCAATCAAGTCAAGCCTGATCTTGCCATGACACCCACCACGGCCGACGCGCCGGTTCGCCCCAGGGCCTGCACGCACGACACCCTGCGCCGCCTGATGCGCCGGCTGTCGCAGCACTACGACGCCCGGCTGCGCCCGCTCGGCCTGAAGACCACGCAGTACTCGCTGCTGGCCCGCACGGCCTGGCTGGGCCCGGTGCGGCCGGTGGACCTGGCCGAGGCCATGGGCCTGGAGGCCTCGACCCTGACCCGCAACTTGAAGCCGCTGGTGCAGGCCGGCTGGGTGGCGCTGGGCCCCGGCGCCGATGCCCGCAGCCGGCTGGTCAGCCTGACCGAGGCGGGCCGCGCCAAGCTGGCCGAGGCGCGCGGCCCCTGGCGCGAGGCCCAGTCGGCGCTGGCCGACCTGCTCGGCACCGAGCGGGTGGCGGCGCTGCACACGCTGGTCGACGAGTCGCTGGCCCTGCTGCCGCACGAACCTCACGAACCGACCGAGCAACCCGACCGGAGCCATCGATGACCGACGACACCACCCGCCGCCTGCCCTGGGGCTGGATCCTGCTGGCCGGCGCCGCCACCTTCGCGCTGACCATGGGCACGCGCCAGACCATGGGCCTGTTCGTCGGCCCGCTGAACACCGCCACTGCGCTGGGCCTCGGGCAGATCAGCCTGGCGTTCGCCTTCGGCCAGCTGTGGTGGGGCCTGACCCAGCCCTTCGCGGGTGCGCTGGCCGACCGCGTGGGGGCCGGGCGCGTGCTGGCCGCGGGCATCGCGCTGGTCGCGCTCGGCACGGTGATCACGCCGTGGATGGGCAGCACGCCAGGGCTGATCTTTGCGATTGGCGTGCTGGCCGCCGGCGGCGCCGGCATGGCCGGGCCGGCGGTGCTGATGGCGGCGACCTCGCGCCTGATTCCGCCCGAGCGGCGCGGCCTGGCGACGGGCGTCGTCAACGCCGGTGGCTCGTTCGGCCAGTTCGTGATGGCCCCGCTGGCCGGCGCGTTGACGCTCGGCCTGGGCTGGGCCGGCGCGATGCAGGTGCTCGGCCTGCTCGTGTTGCTGGCGCTGCCGGCGGCCTGGGCCTTGCGGGGGGATGGCGGGCACGGCGCGCACGCCAGCGCGCCCGGCGGAAAGCGACTGCCGACCGGCGAGGCGATCCGCACCGCGCTGCGCACGCCGAGCTTCCTGCTGCTGAGTGCGGGCTTCTTCGTCTGCGGTTTTCACGTCGCCTTCCTGGCCACCCACCTGCCGGGCGTGGTGGCCGCGTGCGGCCTGCCGCTGCAGTACGGCGCCTGGGCGCTGGCCGTGCTGGGCCTGTTCAACATCGTCGGCAGCCTGGCGATGGGCTGGGCGGTCGGACGCTGGCGCATGAAGTCGCTGCTGTCGCTGGTCTACGCGGCACGCGCGGTGGCGGTGCTGGTGTTCCTGCTGGTGCCGAAGACGGGGGTCACCGTGCTCGTGTTCGCCGCCTTCATGGGGCTGAGCTTCCTGTCCACCGTGCCGCCGACGGCCGGCCTGGTCGCCAAGTTCTTCGGCCTGGGCAACATGGCCACGCTGTTCGGCCTGGTGATGCTTGCGCACCAGGCGGGCGGCTTCCTCGGCGCCTGGCTGGGCGGCCGCGTGTTCGAGGCGACCGGCGCCTACGACCTGGTGTGGATCGTCGACATCGTGCTGGCCGTCGGGGCGGCGCTGGTCCACCTGCCGATCCGCGAGGCGCGGCTGGCGCGCATGCCAGCGCTCGCGCCGGCTTGACCGGTCAGCGCTCGACCAGCAGGCCGTCGTCGACCCAGCGCCGCAGCGCACCGGCGACCCAGGCGGGCGCCGCGTCGCCTTGCGAGGCGATCGCCCGTTCGCACAGGGCGGCGAAGGGTTCGCCGACCAGGCAGGCCGCGATCAAGGCTGCCTCGTTGTCGGCCAACGAGCGCCAACGGGTCTCCAGGCCTTGTCGCCAGACGAGCAGGCGGTGGGCCAGGGGTTCGGGTTCGCCGGTCGCGGCGGCGTCGTCCAGCGTCAAGGCCTGCCAGATCGGCTCGACGGCCCAAGCCAGGCTCACCAGGGCGACGCTCGGGTGGGGTGCGAACCGGGCTGCGGGCCAGGCTTCGGGCCGGCGCGACGCCAGGTCGGCGAAGGCCAGCGGGGTGGCGTCGGCGGCATCGAAGCTGGTGCCGAGCGCCCACTCCATGGCCGCCAGGTCGGCCAGCGCCGGGTGGGGCAGGGCGTCGGGGTGCGCGGCGGCCCAGGCGGGCAGTGCATCGCCGAACCAGCGGATCGACGGCTGCTGTGACGGGTGATCGGCCAGGTAGGCCAGCCCCAGCTTGGCAAAGGCCTTGTCGCCCAGCACGCGGTGCAGCACCGGGAAGTTGCTGCGCAGCGCCTCGATCAGCCGGGCCCGGTAGGCGTGGTGGTACACGTCCACGCGCGCCGGACGGCCACCCAGGGCGCGCAGCAGCAGGGTGCTTTTGTCGGGGGCATCGGCCGTCAGCAATGCCGCGAAGGCTTGCTGCTGGGCACGCAGCGGCAGACCCGTGTTCATGGCGCCACCTCGAGCATCGGGGCGCGCTGGCGCTCGGCCAGCGCTGCCGCGCATTCGCGCCGGGCGCGGGCGAGCTCGTCGACCAACTCGGCCAGCGGCGGGATGTGGTCGTCGCGCTCGATCATCGTGGGCACCGGCCCGAGGCGTGCGATCGTGTGGCGGTACAGCGCCCAGACGGCCTCGCACACCGGATGGTCGTGGGTATCGACGAGAAAGCCGTCGTCGTTGGTCTCGTGCCCGGCCAGGTGGATCTGGCGCACTCGTCCGGCGGGCATCGCATCGATGAAGGCCCGCGGATCGAAGCCGTGGTTGGTTGCGCTGACGTAGACGTTGTTGACGTCCAGCAGCAGCTCGCAGTCGGCGCGCCGGGTGAGCTCGGCAATGAACTGCCATTCGCTCATCTCGTCGGCGGACCAGCTCACGTAGCTCGAGACGTTCTCCAGCAGCAGCTGGCGGCCGAGAACATCCTGCACCCGCAGCACGCGCTCGGTCACGTGGCGCAGCGCCGCTTCGGTATAGGGCAGGGGCAACAGATCGTGCAGGTTGTGGCCGTTGACACCGGTCCAGCACAGATGATCGGAGAGCCAGGCCGGTTCGATACGGTCGGCCAGGGCCTTCAGTTCGCGCAGATAGGCGAGGTCGAGCGCGTCGCTGCCGCCGATCGACATCGAGACCCCGTGCATCACCATCGGCACGTCACGCCGGATCGCGTCCAGATGCGCGAGCGGCTTGCCACCGGGCACGAGGTAGTTCTCGCTGATGACCTCGAGCCAATCGACGCCGAGCTCCCGCGCCGGCGCGGCGCGGAAGTCAGCGTAGTGATCGGTACGCAAGCCGAGGCCGAAGCCATGTAACTTGTTAGCCCCCACGCTCCCTCCGGTCGCTGCCCCCCGAGGGGCTCGCGCAGCGGACCGGCAAAGCCGGATCCGCGCACGCCGCTTGAAGATCGGCGGCGCCCTTCGGGGCGCTGCCTCGGATGAACAGATCAGCCCTTGACGACGGATCCACCCGCCTTGGTGCACTCCTCGGCGGTCTTCTTGCTGACCCAGCCTTGGCCCTTGCAGCTGTTGTGGCCCTTGCAGTCGCTCTTGGCGGTCTTGCACTCGGAGGTGCCCTTGCAGCTGTTGACGCCCGCGCACTTGACGCTGGCATCTTCGGCCTGGGCGGCCAGCGGGGCAGCACCGAGGGCGAACAGGGCGGCAGCGGCAGCGGCGATGGCAAGCCCGGACTTGGCGGTTTGGATGGACATGGTCGATTCTCCTGACGAGGATTGAAGTTGAGTGAGCACGCGAACGTGAAGGACGCGGCGCGGCCTGAAAGCCGGCTCGATGCCGGCGTCTCGTGACCTTGCCGCGTTTCGTCGCGCGGGCTGCCGAGTCCTTACAGCGCTTGTACGTGCACAAGCGCCGATTGGACGCAGCGGCCTGTCGTCAGCAGTCGACCCGAGGGGCAGGGCGGTGATTACCAGGAGGCCCGGCCCAGCCCCATGACGCGCCGGTACCACTCGTGGAAGTGCTGCATGCCGTCTTCCATCGGGCTCTGGTAGGGTCCGGATTCATCGTCGCCCCGATCGAACAAGGCCCTGCGGCCCTGGTCCATCCGCTCGGCGATCTCGTCGTCCTCGATGCAGGTCTCCATGTAGGCGGCCCGCTGGGCTTCGACGAATTCGCGCTCGAAGGCGGCAATCTCCTCGGGGTAGTAGAACTCGACGACGTTGAGTGTCTTCTGCGGCCCCTGCGGGTACAGCGTCGACACGGTCAGCACATGCGGGTACCACTCGATCATGATGTTCGGGTAGTAGGTCAGCCAGATCGCCCCTTGCTTGGGTGGCTGGCCGTCGCCGAGCTTGAGCACCGCATCCCGGAAGCGCCGGTAGACCGGCGAGCCCGCGCGCTCGAGGTTGTTCAACACGCCCACTGTTTGCACGGAATGGTGCTTGCCGAACTCCCAGCGCAGGTCGTCACAGGTGACGAACTGCCCCAGGCCGGGGTGGAACGGGCCGACGTGGTAATCCTCGAGGTAGACCTCGATGAAGGTCTTCCAGTTGTAGTTGCACTCGTGCATCTCGACGTGATCGAGCACGAAGCCCGAGAAGTCGAGATCGGCCCGAGGCCCCAGGCCGGCCAGGTCGGCGGCGATGTCGCGGCCGTTGTCCTCGAACACCATCCCGTTCCAGGTCTTCACCCGGTAGTTGTTCAGGTGCAGGCAGGGGTCGTGGTCGAAGTGCGGCGCGCCGACGAGCCGGCCGTGCAGGTCGTAGGTCCAGCGGTGCAGCGGGCAGACGATGTTGGAGCGCGTGTTGCCGCGCCCACGCAACATCACCGCCTGCCGGTGGCGGCAGACGTTCGAGACGAGTTCGACCCCGTCGCGGGTGCGCACGAGGGCCCGGCCCTCGCCTTCCTGCGGCAGTGCGTAGTAGTCGCCTACCTCGGGCACGGACAGTTCGTGCGCCAGGTAGCGCGGTCCGTGCTGAAAGATGAGTTCCTGCTCCCTGCGGAGCAAGCCCTCGTCGAAATAGGTGGAAACGGAGAGTTGAGAGCGCGCGCGCTCCAGAGCTTCCAGCGTGATGCTCAGGTCCGACATGATCCCCAGGATCTCCTGCAAACCCCCCACCCGGTGGCCCCGCGGATGGGTTTTCGATAAATGAAACCCCGCTGCACCCGTGAGGCGGATGGAAGCGGGGGCGCTGATTCTAGCCGGCACTGTCGGTTGCGGGCCACGCATGGCTGCAATTTGCTGCTGTTCTTTCGGTCTTCCACCGGCCGTCGCACTCGGATACGGGTCGGTGAGTTACAGGCTGACTACAATCACCGTTTGCTTTTTCACGACCCGGAATGCCTCGCGCCGCGAACCCCGCCGCATCGGCCGCCGACGAGCCCGTGAGCTACGAGGCGGCCCTGGCCGAACTGGATGCCCTGGTCCAGGCGATGGAAGGCGGGCAGTTGCCGCTGGATCGCCTGCTCGAAGGCTACCGGCGCGGTGCCCGCCTGCTCGAGTTCTGTCGCGAGCGTCTCGCGGCCGTGGAAACCCAAGTGAAGGTCCTGGAGGAAGGGCTACAAAAGCCCTGGGCGAACACATGAAACCCGACGACTTTGATTCCTGGGTCCGGCTGGAGCTGGCCGCGGTGGAATCCGCGCTCGACCGCCTGGTGCCGAGCGACCCGCCCGCCGGGCTGGGCGACGCGATGCGCTATGCGGTGCTGGATGGCGGCAAGCGCCTGCGGCCGCTGCTGGTGCTGGCCGCGTGCGACGCGGTCGACGGGCAGTCGGACGCCGCGATGCGCGCCGCGGTGGCGGTCGAACTGATCCACGCCTACTCCCTGGTGCACGACGACATGCCGTGCATGGACGACGATGCGCTGCGCCGCGGCAAGCCCACCGTGCACGTGAAATACGGCGAGGCGCAGGCGATGCTGGCCGGTGACGCGATGCAGGCGCTGGCCTTCGAGGTGCTGACACCAGAGACCGGCGTAGCGCCGGCACTGCAGGCGCGCCTGGTCGGCCTGCTGGCGCGCGCGGCCGGCCATGACGGCATGGCCGGCGGCCAGGCGATCGACTTGGCCAGCGTCGGCTGCCCGCTGGGCGAATCGGCGCTGCGCGACATGCACCGGCGCAAGACCGGCGCGCTGCTGCAAGCCAGCGTGCTGATGGGCGCGGCCTGTGGCCGCACGACGCCGCAAGCCTGGAAGGCCCTGTCCGACTACGGCGCCGCGATCGGCCTGGCCTTCCAGGTCGTCGACGACATTTTGGATGTGACGCAGGCCTCCGAGACTTTGGGCAAGACCGCAGGCAAGGACCTGGAGAACAACAAGCCGACCTACGTCACCGTGCTGGGGCTGCAAGCTGCCCGCCGGCATGCCGACGAGCTGCGCGCCCAGGCGCTGGACGCGCTGCAGCGCAGCGGCCTCGAGCGAGCCGGCCGCCTGGCCTGGCTGGCCGACAAGGTGGTCGACCGCCACCACTGAATCGCCGCCGCCATGACCCACTCCTTGCTGCAAACCATCGATTCCCCACAGGACCTGCGCGCGCTCAATCGCGCGCAGCTGAAGACCCTGGCGGGGGAACTGCGCGACTTCCTGCTGCAGACCGTCAGCCGCACGGGCGGCCACCTGTCGTCCAACCTCGGCACGGTCGAACTGACGGTCGCGCTGCACCACGTGTTCAACACGCCCTACGACCGGCTGGTGTGGGACGTGGGCCACCAGTCCTATCCGCACAAGATCCTCACCGGCCGGCGCGAGGCGATGGCCACGCTGAAGCAGCTCGGCGGCATCAGCGGCTTCCCGCGACGCTGCGAAAGCGAATACGACACTTTCGGCGTCGGCCACTCGTCGACCTCGATCTCGGCCGCGCTCGGCATGGCGCACGCCGCCAAGCTCAAGGGCGAGCCGCGCAAGGCGGTGGCGATCATCGGCGACGGCGCACTGACGGGCGGCATGGCGTTCGAGGCCTTGAACCATGGCGGTTATGCCGGCGGCGCCGGCCTGCCCGACATGCTGGTGATCCTCAATGACAACGACATGTCGATCAGCCCGCCGGTCGGGGCATTGAACCGCTACCTGGCACGCCTGATGAGCGGCAAGTTCTACGCCGCGGCACGCGAGGGTGCCAAGAGCGTGCTGCGCAATACGCCGCTGTACGAGTTCGCCAAGCGCTTCGAGGAGCACAGCAAGGGCATGGTCGTGCCCGGCACGATCTTCGAGGAGTTCGGCTTCAACTACGTCGGCCCGATCGACGGCCACGACCTCGACTCGCTGGTGCCCACGCTCGAGAACCTGCGCGACGCCAAGGGCCCGCAGTTCCTGCACGTGGTCACGAAGAAGGGCTATGGCTACAAGCTGGCCGAATCCGACCCGATCAACTACCACGGCCCGGGCAAGTTCGACCCGGCGGTCGGCCTGCAGAAGCCCGCCACCGCGCCCAAGACCACCTTCACCCAGGTCTTCGGCCAGTGGCTGTGCGACATGGCCGAGGCCGACGAGCGCCTGGTCGGCATTACGCCGGCGATGCGCGAGGGCTCGGGCATGGTCGAGTTCGAGCGGCGCTTCCCCAGGCGCTACCACGACGTGGGCATCGCCGAGCAGCACGCGGTCACCTTTGGCGCCGGCCTGGCCTGTGAAGGGCTGAAGCCGGTGGTCGCGATCTACTCGACCTTTCTGCAGCGCGGCTACGACCAACTGATCCACGACGTCGCGATCCAGAACCTGCCGGTGATGTTCGCGCTCGACCGGGCCGGCATCGTCGGCGCCGACGGCGCCACGCACTGCGGCGCCTACGACATCGCCTACATCCGCTGCGTGCCCAACCTCGCGCTGCTGACGCCGGCCGACGAGAACGAATGCCGTCAGGCCCTGACCACCGCATTCCGGCACGACGGCCCGGTGGCCGTGCGCTACCCGCGAGGCAGCGGCGCCGGCGTGGCGGCGCAGCCCGGGCTCACGACGCTGCCCTGGGGCAAGGGCGAGATCCGCCGCGAGGGCCGCCGCATCGCGATGCTCGCCTTCGGCACGCTGCTGTACCCGTCGCTGGCCGCCGCGGCCAAGCTCGACGCAACGGTGGCCAACATGCGCTTCGCCAAGCCGCTGGACACCGCGCTGGTGCTCGAACTCGCGCGCACCCACGAGGCCCTGGTGACGATCGAGGAGGGGTGCCTGCCGGGAGGCGCCGGCAGCGCGGTGCTGGAGGTGCTCGCCGCCGCCGGCCTGTCGACCCCGGTGCTGCGCCTGGGCCTGCCTGACGAATTCATCGAGCACGGCGACCCGGCCAAGCTGCTCGCCATGTGCGGGCTCGATGCGCCCGGCATCGAGCAGGCCGTGCTGAAGCGGTTCGGTGCGCCGCTGGCACTGGTGAAGCCGGCGGCTGCGTAGCACACTGACAATTCACCCTGGCGACAGCACCCGCTGTCGAAAGCTGCGAAGCTACGCGGCTGGCTGTATTTCCGCGTCCCATGAACCACCTGACCGAAGCGCTGCACATCCCTGACACCCAGAGCGAACGCGACGAGCGCCGTCTGGCGATCCAGCGTGTCGGGGTGAAGGATGTGCGCTACCCGCTGACGCTGAAGGTGGCCGGTGCGGAGCAGAGCACCGCGGCATCGTGGACGCTGGACGTGGCGCTGCCGGCCGAGAAGAAGGGCACGCACATGTCGCGCTTCGTGGCCTGGCTCGATGCGCAGTCGCAGGCGCTGGATGCCGCGGGCCTGGCACGCGAGCTGGCGGTGATGCTCGAAAAGCTGCACGCCAGCGAGGGCCGCATCGAGGCGAGGTTCTCGTTCTTCCTGCGCAAGCGCGCGCCGGTGTCGGGCCTGCAAAGCCTGCTCGACTACCAAGGCGCGTTGATCGCCGAGCGGCGTGGCGGGCAGACGGCCGTCTGGGCCGAGGTCGGCGTGCCGGTCAAGAGCCTGTGCCCCTGCTCGAAGGAGATCTCCGACTACGGCGCGCACAACCAGCGCTCGCTGGTCACGATCCGCGTCGAGGTTGCCTCGCCCGAGACGGCGCCGATGGAGTGGCACGAACTGGTCCGCTTCGCCGAGGACGCGGCATCGAGCGAGATCTGGCCGATGCTCAAGCGTGCCGACGAGAAGTGGGTCACCGAGCGGGCCTACGAGAACCCCAAGTTCGTGGAAGATCTGGTGCGCGACGTGGCGCTGGCGTTGAACGCCGATTCGCGCGTCGGCCGCTACGTGGTGGATGTCGAGAACTTCGAGTCCATCCACAACCACTCGGCCTGGGCGCGCATCGAGCGAAGCTGACACCTTCTCGCTGATCTTCAAGCGCGAGTTCGACAACCCGGCGGCCATCGCGGCGGGCCGCTGAGGCAAATGCGGGCGCCGCAGCCCCACGCGCTGCCGCTGCCGGGGCAGATCCGCCTGCGCCGCGCGGGCTGACGCAACCGTTTAGCATCACGCCTCATGAGCATCCTCCTGCTGAACGGCCCGAACCTCAATCTGCTGGGCACGCGCGAGCCGCACATCTACGGTGCCGACACGCTGGCCGACGTGGAGCGCCGCTTCGTCGACGAGGCGGCCGCGCTGGGACTGGTGGCGCAGTGCTTCCAGAGCAACCACGAGGGCACGCTGATCGATCGCATCCACGCGGCGCGGCTCGACGGCACGCGGGCGATCGTGATCAACCCCGGTGGCCTGACCCACACCAGCGTGTCATTGCGCGATGCGCTGGCCGGCGTCGCGCTGCCGGTGGTGGAGGTGCACATCAGCAACGTGCACAAGCGCGAGGAGTTCCGCCACCACTCCTACGTCTCGGGGGTGGCGGAGGGCGTGATTGCCGGGCTCGGTGTGTACGGCTACACGGCGGCGCTGCGCTACCTGGCCGACAAGCTGGCCGGCTAGAAGGGCAGCCGGAAGCGCTCGCCCTTGAAGCGCAGCACGGCGCTGCGCGGCTCGATGCGCTCGACCACCAGGCCCGGGGCAGGCTGGCTGCCTTCCTTCGCGACCTCGCCGTTGAGCATGATGAAGCGGCTCGCCGCGTCGTCGGAATAGACCGAGCCGCCGACGGCGAGCGCGGGCAGCTCCTTGCGCAGCGAGGGCGGCAGATCGGCCATCAGCGGGATGCGGGGGGGCGCCGCGGCCGTGGTCGCGGGCGTGGTGGGTGCAGCGGGGGCCGTTGCCGGCGCCGAGGTACCCACGCCGGGCGAGGGGGGCGCCACCGCGTCCTTGGCCACCCGCGCGGGGGGCGGCGCATAGCTCGGCACGACCAGCGCCGGCGCGGGTGGGGTGGCCTGTGCCGCCGTTGGCAGCGCCGCGGGCGGTGTTGCCGTGGCCACGTTGCCCGGCAAGGGCTCGGCAGGCGTTTGCAGCGGCGCGGGCAGCGGCGCATTCGCGTCGGCGCCCATGCGCCAGGCCAGTGCCGCCAGCACCATGGCGCCGACCGCGACGCCGGCCCACAGCGCCCAGCGCGGCGCGGCGCCGGGGCGGGGGGCGCCGCCGGCTTCGCCGAGCGGGTGGGCGTGCAGGCCGGGCACCTGGCCGCGCTCGCGCTCGGCGTCGGCGCGCTTCAAGGCATCGAGGATGTAGGACATGGGGCCGTCCGGTCGTTCAGCGGCGTGGGGCGGTCGCAGGCGCCTGGAGCCGGGGTTCGTCGACACCGGTCGCGCGGTTGAGCAGCATCAGCGTGAGCGGCCCGGCCAGGCCATCGGGCGGCAGGCCTTGCGCCACCTGGAAGGCCGCCACGCGCGAGGGCAAAGGCGCGCTGGCCGCCCCCTCGGGCAGCACCTGCGCGAGGCGTGCGGCGAGCCACTCGGCGCCGTCGCCGCCGGCCGTGGCCAGTCGGCCCGGCCCGACGTAGCCGGGCGGCGCGCGCCAGAAGGTGCCGAACTCGCCTCGCCAGGCGGCGCCCAGCGTGGCCAGCGGCACGGTGACCTTGGCGTTGCCGCGCCGCAGCGTGGCGCTGTGGCCGGTCAAGGCGGTCAGCTGCACGTGGTAGGCGCGGCCGTCACCGTCGTGCAGCACCATCAGGCCGGGCCGGTCGAGCTGGCGCACCAGCGCCAGGCTGCTCGGCCCCTTGAAGCACGGCAGACCCTGCTTCGCGCCACTGCCGCACGGGTCGGCCGTGTTGGCGAGATCCAGGCCCCAGGCCGCCGCGAGCTCGCGCCAGGCATCGGCCTCGCCGCGCAGTTCCGCGCTGAACACGGTGCGCAGCTCGCTCGCGCCCAGGGCCGTGGCCTCGGCGGGCACCGCGGCGCTGGCCGCCGTGGCCGCCGGCGCTGCGGCCTGGGGCGCCGAGGGCGGCTGGACCGGGGCGCTGGCCGCAGCGACCGCGCTGGCCGCGGCACGGGCCGTCGCGGCCGTGGCCGGGCTGGGCGCGCCCCCTTGCGGGCGCATCATCCAGGCCGAGGCCGCCGCGATCGAGCCGCCCACCAGCACGCCGC
The DNA here is from genome assembly GCF_035254525.1 of Ideonella sp. GTDB lineage: Bacteria > Pseudomonadota > Gammaproteobacteria > Burkholderiales > Burkholderiaceae_C > Ideonella. Next base: position 39,600 of record NZ_DATFAN010000157.1, read on the forward strand.
CCGCCCAGGGCGCGGCGCGGCGCGCCCAGGCCGCCCAATCGGCGATGCCGGCGGCGCGCCAACCTGCCGCCGCGCCGGTGGGCCCCGCGCCGAACACTTCGACCGCCGCACGCTCGACCACGTCGACGCCGATGTGCTGCTGGCCGGTGGCATAACCGCCCAGCAGCGCCCGGTCGCACAGCAGGTTCACCCGCCGCGGAACGCCGCGCGAGAGCTGGTGGACGCGCTTCAGCGCGGCCTTGTCGAAGGGCGAGGCCCCGCTGCCGCCGGCCACGCCGAGGCGGTGCTGCACGTAGTGCGCCGTCTCGCCCTCGGTCAGCGCGCCCAGGTGGTAGCGCGCGATCACGCGCTGGGCGAGCTGCTCGAGCTCGGGCCGGGCCAGCATCTCGCGCAGCTCGGGCTGGCCGATCAGGATGATCTGCAGCAGCTTGCGCTCGGTGGTCTCGAGGTTGGTCAGCAGGCGCAACTGCTCCAGCACGTCGGCCGAGAGGTTCTGCGCCTCGTCGATGATCAGCACGTTGGTCTGGCCGACCGCGTGCGTGCGCAGCAGGAACTCGTTGAGCGGGTCGATGTAGTCCTTGACCGTGCGCACCGCGCCGGCG
>NZ_DATFAN010000158.1:0-80031 GCF_035254525.1 Ideonella sp.
ACCCCGCGCCGCGCGACCAGGACGAGTTCAGTCCGGCGACCTACGGCATGTTCAACCCGCCCGACCCGAACACCGGCGCCTGCAAGACCGATTGATGACGTTGAGCCATCGCCTATCCATCGGGCTGGCCGGGCTGGCCGGGCTGACCGCCATCATGCTGCCCCTGCGGGCCTGGGCCGAAGAGCCCACGGTGCCCGCCGAGCCGCCATCCACCACCGCCAACGCCGCACCGGGCAACCAGCCGGGCGAGGCGCGGCAGGCGCGCGTGCGCGTGACCGGGCCGTACCTCGACATGCGCAGCGGTCCGGGCCGCGGCTACCCCGTCTTCTACGCGGCCGAGAAGGACGAATGGGTCGTGATCGAGCTGCGCCACACCGACTGGTTCAAGGTGCGCACCGCGCGCGGCCCGGTCGGCTGGGTGTCGCGCGAGCAGATGAAGCAGACCGTCACCGAGGACGGCGTGCCCTTCGAGCTGGCCGACCCGACGCTGAATGACTTCCTGAATCGCCGCTTCGACTTCGGCGTCGGCTACGGCGCGTCGAAGAAGACCTCGATCACCCGGGTCTGGGCCGGCTGGCGCATGTCCGACACGCTGAGCCTGGACCTGAACATCGCCGACGTGCAGCAGCGCAGCGCCACCACCGGCCTCTGGACCGCGAGCATCCTCGCCGAGCCCTGGTCCGACCAGCGCATCTCACCCTTCATCGGCGTTGGCGTCGGCCGCTTCCACCACGAGCCGAACAAGAGCCTGGTCAACAGCGAGACCCAGGACGGCAACATGGGCGTGCTCACGCTCGGTGTGCGCTACTTCCTCAGCGGCCGCACCGCGTTGCGCGTCGACTACTCGCGCTACGCCGTCTTCGTCTCCGACACCGACTACCGGAACTACCAGGCCGGCACCATCGGCCTGTCGATCCACTTCTGAGCCACCAGCCCGCCACGCCCATGCGAACCACCCTGTTGACCCTGACCGCGGCCCTGGCCGCGCTGGCCGCCGCGCCGTCGGCCCGGGCCGCCGACCCGGACAACGCGGTCGTCGTGCCGCAGGTGGATCGGCGCGACATCAAGCTGCCCAAGTTCCCGTCCAACGACTTCGAGGTCGGGCTGTTCGGCGGTGTCTACTCGACCCAGAACTTCGGCTCCAGCGTCGCCGGCGGCCTGCGCCTGGCCTACCACATCAACGAGGATTTCTTCGTCGAAGGCAGCGCCGGTCGCACCAAGGTCAGTGACGAAGCCTTCCGGCGCATCCTGCCGGGCGGCATCTTCACCGGCAACACCGAGACGCTGATCTATTCGAACTTGAATGTGGGCATGAACGTGCTGCCGGGCGAGGTCTTCTTCGGCACCAACCGCGCGATGCCCTCGCAGGTCTTCGTGCTCGCCGGCGGCGGCACCACGCGCTTCAACGGTCAGCGCATGCAGACCTTCGACCTCGGCGTCGGCGTCAAGGTCTACGTGGCCGACTGGTTCGCGGTGCGCGTCGACATGCGCGACAACATCTACACGCTGGACCTGCTGGGCAAACGCGACAGCACCCACAACGTCGAGCTCAACGCCGGCCTGTCCTACCTGTTCTGACACCATGCCCAGTCAACGCTTTCCCGATCCCTCGCGCCGGCAGGCGCTCGCCCTGGGCGCTGCCGGTGCCGCACTGGCGCTGGGCCTGCCTGCGGCGCGCGCGAACATCGCGCCCGCCGCGCCGGCGCCCGACTTCACGCTCAAGAGCCTGGAAGGCCCCAACCTGCGCCTGCAGGAGCAGCGTGGCAAGGTCGTGCTGCTGAACTTCTGGGCCACCTGGTGCGGCCCCTGCCGCGAAGAGATGCCGCAGCTGAACAAGCTGTACGAGAAGTACCGCCCGTCGGGCTTCACGCTGCTGGGTGTCAACGTCGACGAGGACAGCCGCAACGCCGCCGGCATCGCCGGGCAGATGGGCGTCAAGTTCCCGGTGCTGCTGGACAGCGACAAGCGTGTGGCCAAGCTCTACGACCTGTCCGCGATGCCGTCGACCGTGCTGATCGACCGCGACGGCCGGGTCCGGTTCCTGCATCGCGGCTACCGCAGCGGCACCGAGGGCACCTACGACCAACAGATCCGCGCGCTGCTGAAGGAATGAGCGCCGTGAGCCGATTCACCTCCTGGGGCGCCCTTGCGTTCGTCGGCCTGGCCGGCGCGCTGCAGGGCTGCGCGCCGATCGAGCCCTGGGTCAAGCCGTACGAGCGCGAGCGCCTGGCCGACCCGATCATGCAGTTGTCGCGCGACACCTTGGCCGAACGCCACCGCGACCACGTCTTCACGGTGCGCGAAGGTGCACGTGGCGCCACAGGGGTCCAGGGAGGCGGCTGTGGTTGTAACTGACAAGTCTTCAATCGTCCGCCGGGTACTCGGCGGGCTGGGTCGCTTGCTGGGCATCGGCGGCAGCCTGGTCGGCGCGGCCCATGCGGTGGACCTGCCGCCCGACCACGCCGAGGCGATGTTCCATCTCTACGATGGCGGCGGCGTGCAGGCCGCGGGGCCGGCGTTGCTGGTGCGCAAGAGCCTGTTCGAGAAGGTCTCGCTGTCGGCCGGCTACTACGTCGATGCGGTCAGCAATGCGTCGATCGACGTTGTCACCACGGCCAGCAAGTACAGCGAGACGCGCCAGCAGCTCGACCTCGGGCTCGACTACGCGGTGCGCGACACGCTGATCCACCTGGCGGGCAGCCAGAGCACCGAGCCCGATTACGAAGCCCAGACGGTGGGCCTGGACGTCTCGCAGGAGGTGTTCAACGGCATGACCAACGTCAGCCTCGGTTTCACCGAAGGCCACGACCACGTCGGCCAGAAGGGCCTGCCGGACTACTTCGACCACGCCAACCACTGGCAGTACCGGCTCGGGGCGACGCAGGTGCTGACACCGCGCTGGCTGGCCAGCGCCAACGTCGAGGCGCTGGCCGACGAAGGCTTCCTCGGCAGCCCGTACCGGGTGGCCCGCGTGTTCGGTGCCGCTGTGCCCGAGCGCGTGCCGCGCACGCGCTCGGGCCGCGCGTTGAAGCTGCGCGCCATCGGCGACGTGAGCGACTGGTTCACCGGCTGGGGCGCCGGCCAGCGCCATGCGGTGCATGTCGACTACCGCTACTACTGGGACAACTGGGGCATCAAGGCCCACACCGTCGAAGGCGGCTACAGCCGCTACTTCGGCGAGGCCTGGCTGGCCGACACCTGGCTGCGCTTCAACCGCCAGAGCGCGGCGCTGTTCTACAGCGACAACGCGCAGGCCGAGTCGCTCTACATCACCCGCAACCGCCAGCTCGGCACCTTCAACAGCTGGAGCCTGGGCGGTCGCGCCACCTACACCTACGCCAAGGTGCCGGGCCGTTACGAAGTCAAGCTGGCCGGCTCGCTCGAGCTGGTGCGCTTCGACTACCAGGACTTCACCGACATCCGCACCGGCAAGCCCTACGCCTTCAACGGTGCGCTGCTGCAGCTGTACCTGACGGCCAATTTCTGAACCCGACACCCATGCTGAACCACTTGCGCACCGCCGCTGCCGTCGCCGCCCTGGCCTGGCAGGCTTTCGTGATGCCCGCCCACGCGGCGGACGCCCCGGCTGCGGTCGCCGCGCCGGCGGCGGTCTCTGCAACGGCGCCTGCTGCGAGCGCACCCGCCGCGAGCGCCGCCGACACGGGCCTGGACAGCCGAGTGCAGGACCTGAAGGCCGACGTGATCCGCCTGAACCGCGACCTGCTGGTGCTGGAAGAGGAACTGCTGTTCCCGGCCAGCACCCAGGTGGCGCTGTTCGTCTCGATGGACGTGGGCAAGCTGTTCTCGCTTGATTCGGTGCAGATCAAGCTCGACGACAAGATCGTCGCCGACTACCTGTACACGCCGTCCGAAGTGGCGGCGCTGCACCGTGGCGGCGTGCAGCGGGTCTACGTCGGCAACCTGAAGTCGGGCACGCACGAGATCACCGCCTTCTTCACCGGCCAGGGCCCGCACAGCCGCGACTACAAGCGCGCGACGACGCTGAAGTTCGACAAGGGCACCGAGCCCAAGTACATCGAGCTGCGCATCAAGGACAAGCTGGTCAAGCTGCAGCCTGAGTTCGACGTGAAAATATGGTGACCGTCGACCCCCACGCTCCCTCCGGTCGCTGCCCCCCAGGGGGGCTCGCGCAGCGGACCGGCGTAGCCGGATCCGCGCACGCCCTGGGTTTGGGGCGCTGTGTCGCAGGCGTTTCGCTGGCCTTGGTGGCCGTGTTCGCGCACGCGGCCGATGCGCCCGCGCCCGACCACACGATCAAGGCGCCGCACTATGGCGACGCGCTGTTCTACTTCTTCCAGGATCGGCCCTTCCCGGCGCTGACCGCGCTGATGGTCTCGCAGCATTTCGGCCGCCTGCCGCAGCACGAGGACGAGGCCGAGGTGCTGCGCGGCGGGCTGCTGCTGGGCTATGGCCTGCACCGCGAGGCCGGCGAGATCTTCGCCCGCCTGATCGAGCGCGGCGCCGAGCCGGCGGTGCGTGACCGCGCCTGGTACTACCTCGCGAAGATCCGCTACCAGCGCGGCAGCCTGGCCGAGGCGGCCGACGCCCTCTCGCGCATCGAGCACCCGCTGCCCGGCGTGCTCGAAGACGAGCGCTCGCTGCTCGATGGCCAGGTCCGCCTCGCGCTCGGCGACCCGGCGAGCGCCGCCGAGGTGCTGCGCGCGCTGCTGGCGCGGCCACCGGCCGCCGAGACACCCAAGGCCCCGAAGGGGGCGGTGGCGGCCACGCCGGCCGAACCGCCCCGCCGCTCGATCTTCAGCCGCCTCGGCGGCTGGCTGCTCGACGCGGTCACGTTCAACTGGGGCCGCGAGCCCGAGCTGCCGGTCAGCACCGCGCCGGCCTATGCGCGTTTCAATCTCGGCGTCGCGCTGATCCGCAGCGGCGATGTCGAAGGCGGCAAGAAGCTGCTCGACGAGATCGGCCGCAGCCCGATGCACAATGAGGAGCTACGCGCGCTGCGCGACCAGGCCAACGTCGCGCTCGGCTTCGCCGCGCTGACGCAGGACGACCCGGAGGGCGCGGCGAAAGTGCTCGAGCGCGTGCGCCTGCAGGGCAACTACTCCAACAAGGCGCTGCTCGGCTTCGGCTGGGCCGCCGCGGCGCAGAAGAAGCCCACCCAGGCCCTGGTGCCGTGGATGGAGCTGGCCAGCCGAGACCCGAGCGATGCGGCGGTGCTCGAAGCGCGCATTGCCGTGCCCTACGCGCTGGCCGAGGCCGGCGCCTATGGCCAGGCGCTGGCGCGCTACCAGGAGGCGATCGGCGCCTACGACCAGGAGGGCAAGGCGCTGGACGAGTCGATCGCCGCCATTCGCGCCGGCAAGCTGGTCGAAGGGCTGCTCGCGCGCAATCCGGCCGAGGACATGGGCTGGTTCCTGCCCCTGGATGAACTGCCCGAGATGCCGCACCCCGGCCACCTGGCGCCGCTGATCGCGCAGCACGAGTTCCAGGAGGCCTTCAAGAACTACCGCGACCTGATCTTCCTTGGGAACAACCTGACCGGGTGGCAAGACCGCTTGAGCATCTACGGCGACATGCTGGACCACCGCCGCAAGGCCTTCACCGAGCGCCTGCCGCAGACGCGGTCGCGGGCATCGGAGCTGCGGGTCGATGGCCTGCAACGCCAGCGGGATGCCCTGGCCGCCGAGTTCCAGGCGGCCGAGGCCGCCGCCGACGGCCTGGCTTTCGCGAATGCCGAGCAGCGTGTGCAGCAAGCCAAGCTCGACGCCGCCCGCGCGCTGCTCGCGCAAGGCGGCGAGGCCGTGAAGGGCGAGGTCGATCTGGCCGAGGTCGACGAGCGCCTGCGCCGCCTGTCGGGCGCGCTGACCTGGCAGCTTGCGCAAGACCTGCCCGCGCGCCGCTGGGAGGCCGAGAAGGGCCTGCGCGACACCGATGCCCGGCTGCTGGAAGCGCGCCAGCACGACGCCTCGCTCGCCGCCGCCGAGAAGGACGAGCCGGCCCGGTTCGGCCACTTCGCGCAGCGCCTGGCCGAGCTCGATGCACGCATCAAGGCGCTGCAGCCGCGCGTGGCCGCGCTGAGCGCCGAACAGCAGCAGGCGCTGCAGGACGCCGCCGTGGCGGCGCTCAAGCAGCAGCAGGAGCGCCTGGTCGGCTACACCAACCAGGCACGTTATGCCGTGGCCCAGTTGTACGACCGGGCCACCCAGCGCAAGGAGGGCGACCGTGCGAGCCCCTGATTTGCGCCTGTCGGTGATCGCACTGGCCGTCGGCTTGGCTGGCTGCGCGAGCAAACCCGACCACCTGCCCGGCGACGATGCGCCGACGCTGAAGACCCTGGCCGGTCGTGACTACCCGGTCACGGCCGACGCCGGTGTCGCCGGCAACGAAGACCAGGCCATCGATGCCTACAAGCGTTTCCTCGACGCCGCCCCGAACGCGCCGCAGCGCCCGCAGGCCATGCGCCGCCTGGGTGACCTGGCGATGGAATCGGCCGACGCGCGCTTCGCCGCCAACGCGGCCGGTGCCGCCGACCCCGACTACAAGGCCGCGATCCAGCGCTACCAGGATTACCTGAAGGCGTATCCCAAGGACCCGGACAACGACCGCGTCCACTACCAGCTCGCGCGCGCCTACGAGCAAGGTGGCCAGCTCGAGGTGGCGCTGAAGACGCTGGACCAGCTGGTCAAGGACTACCCGGCGACGCGCTACCTCGACGAGGCGCAGTTTCGTCGCGGCGAGCTGCTGTTCACGGCGCGCAACTACCCCGCCGCCGAGCAGGCCTACGCCATCGTCCTGAATCGTGCCCCTGGGTCGCCCTCAGGGCGCCCGTCCCCCGAGGGGAGCGTTCCTGCTCGGGGCGGCCCGTCGCAGGAACAGAAGGACAGCCTGTACCGCGACCGCGCGCTGTACATGCACGGCTGGTCGGTCTTCAAGCAGGGCCGGCTCGAAGAGGCGTTGACCTCCTTCTTCGGCGTGCTGGACCTGAAGCTCGGCGCGCTCGACAGCGACGCCGAACTGGAGTCGGTCGAGGGCCTGACCCGGGCCGACCGCGAGCTGGTCGAAGACACTTTCCGCGTCACCAGCCTGTCGCTCGAGAACCTGAAGGGGGCCGAGTCGATCCCGGCCTATGTCGACAGCGACGTGCGCCGCGGCTACGAGTTCCGCGTCTACCAGCAGCTGGCTGCGCTGTACCTGAAGCAGGACCGGCCCAAGGACGCGGCCGACGCACTGACGGCCTTCGCGCGCCTGCGGCCGCTGCACGCGCAAGCGCCGCAGATGCAGGCGCGGGTGATCGAGATCCACGAGAAGTCCGGCTTCGACACGCTGGCCGTCGGTGCGAAGAAGGAATACGTCGACCGCTACGGCGCGGCGAGCGAATTCCGCCGCGCCAACCCGGCCGGCTGGGAGCGCGCGCAGCCGCTGGTCAAGACCCACCTGACCGAGCTCGCCACGCGCTACCACGCGAGCGCACAGAAGAGCCACGCCAGCGCCGACGTGCAGGAGGCGGTGCGCTGGTACCGCGCGCTGATCGATGCGTTCCCGGACGACGCCGCTGCGCCCCGCAACCACTTCCTGCTGGCCGAGCTGCTGTACGAAGACAAGCAGTTCGCGCCCGCGGCCGCCGAGTACGAGATCTCGGCCTACAACTTCCCGCAGCATGCGAACAGCGCCGATGCGGGCTACGCCGCGCTGCTGGCCTATGCCGAGCAGGACAAGCGCGCCCGCGCCGAGGGCCGCACGGCCGATCTGCCGGCGCTGCAGCGCGCGGCGGTCGACAGCGGGCTGCGTTTCGCCGCGGCCAACCCGACCGACGCGCGCGCCGCGCCGGTGCTGACCAACGCCGCCGACCGGCTGTACGCCCTCGGCGATGCCGAACGGGCCGCGACGGTCGCGCAGCAGGTGCTGGCCCTGCAACCGCCGCCGGCGCCGAACCTGCGCCGCGTGGCCTGGACGGTGGTCGCCCACACGGCCTTCGAGGCCCAGGCTTTCGACCGCGCCGAGAAGGCCTATGCCGAAGTGCTGGCGCTGACACCCGACAAGGACGCGACGCGTCCCGAGTTGACCGAACGCCTGGCCGCCGCGATCTACAAGCAGGGCGAAGCCGCGCGCGCCGCCGGCGAGAACCAGGCAGCCGCCGGCCACTTCGCGCGCGTGGCCACCGCGGCGCCGGAGTCGACGGTGCGGGTCGCCGCCCAGTACGACGCCGCGGCGGCGCAGATCGCGCTGAAGGACTGGGCCGGCGCGGCCCGCACGCTGGAGGATTTCCGCCAGCGATTCCCGAAGCACGCGCTTGCCGACGAGGTCACCGCCAAGCTGGCGCTGGCCTACACCGAACAGAAGCAGTGGCCGGCCGCCGCGGCGGAATACGAGCGCCTCGCGCTCGTGCAGAAGGACCCCGAGCTCGCCCGCTCGGCGCAGTGGCAGGCCGCGGAGCTGTACGAGAAGGCCGCGCAAGGTGGCGCGGGCTCCGCGCGCACCGCTTCGGCCAGGGCCTACGAGCGCTACTTGCGCCAGTACCCGGCGCCGCTGGAGCAGGCGGTGGAAGCCCGCTTCCGGCTGGTGAAGCTGGCCGAGGCCGATGGCAACGCGGCCCGCGCGCTGGCGCTGCAGAAGGAGATCTTCCAGGCCGACCAGGCCGGCGGCGGCGCCCGCACCGGCCGCACCAAGACGCTCGGCGCGATGGCCGCGCTGGCGCTGGCCGAGCCGGTGCGCGCAAGCTACCAGCAGGTCCAGCTCGTCGAGCCGCTGCAGAAGCAGCTGAAGCTGAAGAAGGCGAAGTTCGAGGAGGCGCTGAAGGCCTACTCGGTGGCGGCCGACTACGGCGTGGCCGAAGTCGTCACCGCGTCGACCTACCAGATCGGCGCGGTCTACCAGGACTTCGGCAAGGCGCTGCTCGGCTCGCAGCGGCCGAAGAAGCTCAGCAAGCTCGAGCTCGAGCAGTACAACGTGATGCTCGAGGAGCAGGCCTTCCCGTTCGAGGAAAAGGCGATCGAGCTGCACGAGGTCAATGCGCTGCGCTCAGCCGACGGCCTGTACGACGAATGGGTCCAGAAGAGCTTCGCCGCGCTGCGCGAGTTGCGCCCCGGGCGCTGGGGCAAGCAGGAGCGCAGCGACAACAGCGCCTCGCCCGCCGCGACGCTGAACCAGCAGGCCATCGCGCTGCGCCAGCAGGGCCAGCTCGACAAGGCGCGCCAGACCTACGAGGCGGCGCTCGCCGCCGATGCCGGCTACGCCCCGGCCAGCCTGAACCTGGGCGTGCTGCACGACCTGTACCTGGGCCACCCGGCCCAGGCGCTGGAGCTGTACAACCGCTACCTGGCGCTGACGCCGGCCGGCGATGCCAGCGTGGCCAAGTGGGTGGCCGACGTCAAGCGCCGCGTGCCGGCGCCGCCGCCCGAGGCGGCGCCCGCCACCGCGGCGGCCGCATCGGCTTCGGCCGCCGCGGCCTCCGCCCCGACCGCGAAGGACAAGCCATGAGACGAGCCTTACCCTTGCTCGCAATCGTGCTCGCTGCAGCCGGCGCGGTGCGTGCCGAAGACCGGGCAGACCTCGAGCGCACGCAGATCATCGGCAACCGCGAGCTGCCCAAGGTCCTCTACATCGTGCCCTGGAAGAAGCCCTTGCCGGGTGACCTGACCGGCCGGCCGACCGTCAGCGTGCTCGACGAGGTGCTGGCGCCGGTCGACCGCGATGTCTTCCGCCGCCAGGTCCAGTACGACAGCGCCACGCGTTCTCCCCCGGCCGCCGCGGCCGCCCCTGCCCCCAAGCCCTGACCCCTCTCGTTTTCAAGTTCCCGGAGAAGATTGATGAATGCCTTCCAAACGGTCGTGAAGTTCTTCCAGGACTGCGGCTTGTTCATCTACCCCAGCCTGCTGATCATGGCGCTGGGGGTGTCGATCGCGATCGAACGCTGGGTCTTCCTGCGCCGCGCGCGCAGCCAGAACAAGCGTGAGTGGTCGCAGATGCTGCCGCAGTTGCAGGGCGGCCAGCTGAAGGAGGTGCTGGGCCACGCGTCGAAATCCGACTCGGCGATCGCCAACATCGTCACCCACGGCCTGACGCGCCTGCAGAGCTCGCGCCGCCGCGAGGATCTCGACGCGGCGATGGAAGAAGGCATGATGGAGATCGTGCCGCGCCTGGAGCGCCGCACGCACTACCTGGCCACCTTCGCCAACGTGATCACGCTGGTGGGCCTGCTGGGCACCATCATCGGCCTGATCAAGGCGTTCACCGCGGTGGCCCAGGTCAACCCGGCCGAGAAGGCCGAGATGCTGTCGGCCTCGATCTCGATCGCGATGAACAACACCGCCTTCGCGCTGATGGTCGCGATCCCCTTCCTGCTGATCCATGCCTTCCTGCAGGCGCGCACCAGCGAGATCGTCGACGGCCTCGAAGCCGCCAAGATCAGCTTCCTGAACCTGATGCAGCGCATCGCGCCCGAGCACTCCACGAACCGCTAAAGGCCCGCGTCATGCGCGTTCGACGCCTACGAAAACATCCAGCGGCGCTGGAGATCTCGGCCTTCCTGAACCTGATCGTCGTGCTGGTGCCGTTCCTGCTCTCGACCGCGGTGTTCACGCGGCTCGCGGTACTGGACATGTCGCTGCCGGCGCAGTCCTCGGGTGCGGCCGAGCAGCTCAAGGTCGACCACCTGCAGCTCGAGGTCGTGATCCGGCCCGAGGCCATCGAGGTCGGTGATCGCATCGGCGGCCTGATCCAGCGCATCCCCAACACCGACAAGGGGCTGGCCGACGTGGCGGCGCTGAACACGCTGGTCCAGCAGATCAAGCTGAAGTTCCCCGAGCAGCGCGACGCCAGCGTGCTGGCCGAGCCCGACACCGTCTACGACAAGCTCGTGCAGGTGATGGACGCGGTGCGCGGCACGCAAGCCGTGCAGGGCCGCGAGATCGTCCGCACCGAGCTGTTCCCCGACATCGCGATCGGCGACGCGCCGGTGCGCAAGCAGTGACCGAGGGGCCACGATGAAGCTGACCCCATTGCAGAAGCGCGCGGTGCACAAGGCGCGCAACCAGCAGCAGCTGGACCTGAACCTCGTCTCGCTGATCGACGTGTTCACGATCCTGATCTTCTTCCTGCTGTCGAACTCGACCGAGGTCGAGACGCTGCCGGCGAGCAAGGCCGTCAAGCTGCCCGAATCGACCGCGCAGCAAAGCCCGCACGAGACGCTGGTCGTCGTGGTCAGCGGCACCGACATCGTCGTCGAGGGCCGCCGCATCGCCGACGTGGCCGAGGTGCTGAAGTCGCCCGACGACCTGATTGCACCGCTGAAGGCCGAGCTCGACCTGCTGGCCACGCGCCAGGTCGTCAAGCAGGAGAACCAGGCCAAGATGAGCGCCATCACCATCATGGGCGACAAGGACATCCCCTACCAGCTGCTGCGCAAGGTGATGGTGACCTGCGCCCGCGCCAACTTCAGTGACGTGTCGTTCGCGGTGCGTCGAAGGAGTGACGCATGAGCGCGCAGAGCCGTCTCAACGGCGCCAGGAGGGTGCGATGAGCGCGCTCGCGGTGTCGTTCCGCACGCCGGTGCTGGCGTGGGCCGTGCCCGAGGAGGACGAGCGGCGCTTCCGCCACATCGTGCAGCGCGTGCTGCTGTTGTGCGTGCTGTTCGCGATCGCCTTGTTCTGGCTGCCGCACCCTGAAGTCGTGCGCGACGAAGTGCAGGCGCTACCGCCACCGCTGGCCAAGCTGCTGCTCGACGAGAAGAAGCCGCTGGAGCTGCCCAAGCCCGCGGCGCCGGTCGAGGCCACCAAGCCGCCGCCCGACGCCAAGGCCAAGGACGAGCCCGCGCCCAAGCCCGAGCGCGACAAGAAGCAGGCCCCGGTGCCCGAGGCGCGCAATCCCGTCCCCGGCAAGCCGCCGGGCGAAGCGCTCGATGCCGCGCGCCGCAAGGCGACCGGCGTCGGCCTGCTGGCCATGAAGGAACAGCTCGCCGAGTTGCATGGCGCGCCGGTCGCGGTGCAGCTGAACAAGGAAGCGATCAAGCCGGGCCTGGGCGTCGGCACCGGCAGCGGGCCGGGTGTCGGCGCCGGCAACGAGGCCGGCTTGCCGGTGCGCTCGATGATCACCTCCAACGCCACCGGCGGCTCGGGCGGCATCAACACCTCGGGCTACAGCCGCAACACCGGCGGCGGCGGCCTGGCCGGCCGCTCAACCACGCTCGTCGAAGGCACGGCCGGTGGCGGCGGTGGCGGCGGCCCGGGTGGCGGGGGCGGCTACGGCACCGGCGGCAAGGGCACCGGCGCCGGCGGCTCGCCGGTGGGCGGCACGCTGCAGAAGGGTGGCAGCGGCAAGGCCTCGCGCTCGATCGAGGAGATCCGCCTCGTCTTCGAGCGCAACAAGGGCGCGATCTACGCGATCTACAACCGGGCGCTGCGCGAGGATCCCTCGCTGCAGGGCAAGGTGGTGCTCGAGCTGAAGATCGCGCCGGCCGGCAACGTTGTGTCGTGCCGGCTGGTGTCCAGCGAGCTGAAGGCGCCCGAGCTGGAGCAGAAGCTGCTCGCGCGCATCCAGCAGTTCGACTTCGGCGCCAAGGACGTCGACCAGATGGTCGTCACCTATCCGATGGACTTCCTGCCGTCTTGAGGCCCCCACGCCCCCTTCCGGGGGCTGCCCCCCAGGGGGGCTCGCGCAGCGGACCGGCGGAGCCGGATCCGCGCACGCCACTTGGAGGGGGCGGCGCTGCGCGCGCCCGTGGTCGTGGCAGGGGTCAGATGGAACTGCAGCGGGCTGGTTTCATTGGGCTAGCGGCGCGCGTGCGGTCACCTCGCCGAGCGGGCCGTAGCGCAGGCGCGTGTCCAGCCGGCCGTCGTGGTCGTCGTCTTGCTCGGCCTCGACCAGGCGCCCGAGGCGGTAGTGCTCGACGCGCAGCGGCAGGCCGGTGGAGGGCTCGATGATCGTGGCGGTGTCGAGCACGCCGTTGCGGTAGGTGGCCCGCCACTCGGCCAGGCCGTCGCCGTCGGCATCGACCTCGCTGCGCTCGAGGCTGCCGTGACGGTAGGACATTCGCGTCTCGAAGCGGCCGTCGAAGTCGTCGTCGTCTTCCTCGCGGGCCGGCATGCCGCGCTCGTAGTGCACGACAGCGTCGATGCGGTGGTCCAGGTTGCGGTCGATCTCCATCCGCAGCAGCTGACCAGTGGCGCTGTAGAACGCGCGCTCATCGGAAACGCCGTCGCGGTCGTGGTCGATGCCGTCGTCGACGGCCGGTACGCGCAGCGCCGCGGCCGTGACGACGATGCCGAGCGCCAGGCCCATGCCAGCCCAGGCCAGACGCCCCGAGCCGCGTGGCGGCGGGGGGTGGGCCGTGTCAGACGGCTGCTCCGCCTCGAAGGCGGCCACGACGGCGCGTGCAGCTTCGTAGTCCGGCTCCTCGACGACGACCCGCACCAGGCCCGTCACCGGCAGGTCGCCCATCGCCCCGGTGAGGTACTCGCCCTCGACCCGGCCCGCCAGGCCATGCTGGCGCAGCAGGTGCAGCATCATGTGCGCCTCCACCGTGTTGGAGGCTTCAAAGACCGACTTCATGCCCGCATGATGACCGATACCTGGCGCGAAGAGCCGAACCACGAGGCCTGAAAACCGGCGGCCGCCGCAGGCGCCGCCCCCCAAGTCGTCGGCGCGGGTCCGGCTTTGCCGGTCCGCTGCCGAAGCCCCCTCGGGGGGCAGCCCCCGGAGGGGGCGTGGGGGCCTACTTGACCCAGGTGTTGAGCTGGATGATCGGCAGCAGCACCGACAGCACGATCAGCATCACCATCACGCCCATCGCGACGATCAGCAGGGGCTCGAGCACCGTGGCCACCGCGAGCGCGCGGCGTTGCACCTCGCTGCCGAGCTGGCGCGCGGCGCGGTCCAGCATCACCGGCAGCTTGCCGGTCTGTTCGCCCAGCCGCGCGAACATCGCGAGCAGGCCGGGGAAGCGCTTCTTCGCCGCCATCGCCGACGCCAGCGGCGCACCTTCGCGCACCTGCACCAGCGCCGCCATCGCGTCGGCCCGCATGGCGCGGTTGCCCAAGGTCTCGGCCGCCGCCTGCAAGGCCTTGAGTATCGGCACCCCAGCGCCGGCGAGCATCGCCAGCGTGCCGGCGAAACGCGCTGCGTTGTAGCCGCGCGCCAGCCGGCCGAACAGCGGCAGGCGCAGGAAGGCCGCGTCGAAGCGCTCGCGGAAGGCCTCGTTGCGCAGCGAGAAACTGAGCATCACGCCGCCGCCGACCAGCAGCGCGAGCACGATCAGGCCATAGCTGCGCACGAAGGCGCTGATGGCCAGCATCGCGACCGTCAGGCCGGGCAGCGCGCGCTTGCTGCTGGTGAACACCGAGGCGACCTGCGGCACGACGTAGGTGATGAGGAAGGTCACGATGACGATCGCGATCAGCGAGACGATCGCCGGGTAGAGCATGGCGCCCAGCAGCTTGGCTTTCAGCGCCTGGCGGTCCTCGAGGTCGTCGGCCAGCTTCTCGAGCACGCCGCCGAGTGCGCCGCTCTGCTCGCCGGCGGCCACGACCGCGCGGAACACGTCGTCGAACTCACGCGGGCTGGAGGCGAGCGCGCGGGCGAACGAACTGCCGGCGTTGACCTCGCTCTTCAGGTGGGCGATGAGCTCGCGCTGGCGCGGCTCCTCGGCCTCGTCGGCGAGCGCCGTCAGCGCGCGCTCCAGCGGCAGGCCGGAGCCGACCAGGCCGGCGAGCTGACGCGTCCAGACGGTGAGCCCGCTGGTGGTGAAGGCCTTGCGCCCCAGCCGCAGACCGCTGCCGACGCCGGCCCGCCCCGGGTCGGTGGCACCGCCGACGGGGGTCACGCTCAGCGGCACCAGGTCCTTGGCGCGAACCTGCGCGCGCGCCGCCTTGGCGTTGTCGGCCTCGACCAGGCCGGTCGCCGCCTTGCCGGCGGCGTCGAGGGCTTCGAACTTGAAGGCAGGCATGGTCGGGCGTGGTACTTCAGTAGATGCCGCCGCCGGGCTGGGTCGAGCTCAGCACGCCGCTCTCCGCGGTCAGGCTGTAGTCGGTGGTCGAGCCGTCGCCTTGCCACTGGACGAGATCGAACTGCCCGGCGCCCGACAGGCGTTGCACCTGCACGTCGCGGTAGGTCAGCGGCAGCCGCTTCTGGCAGACCTGCGGCATGCCGCCCTGCAGGAAGTAGACGGAGCCGACACCCAGCCGGGTGCCGACGCCGTTCTCGATCGCCAGCGCCGTCTCGACACCGACGCCGATGCCGCGCGGCGCGGCGACCCAGCCATCCTGCGCCATGCGGGCCATGAAGGTCACCAGGCGCCCCATGCGGTCGCGCGTGTCGAGGTGGGCATCGCCGATCACTGCGTCCAGCGCGGGGGCGGTCAGGAAGCCGCGGTCCAGCGTCACGCGCCGGCCGTACGGGTTGCCGAGCGCGGAATCCGAGGTGACGCTGCCATTCAGGGCGGCGAAGTCGACCTCCCCGAGCACGGCCAGGCCGGCACTGGTGCCGCCGATCGGCACATGGCGGGTGATCAGGCCCTGCAGCGCCGTGTCGACGCCGGTGCCCTTCCATTGCTGGATGTAGTCGCTCTGGTCGCCACCGGCGATGAACAAGGCCTCGGCCTTGGCGATGCGGCCGATCACGAAGGGGTCGTTGGCGGCCTCGCGCGACGGGATCACCAGCGTCTCGACCGAGTCGACGCCGCCCATCGCGTAGATGTAGGGGTTGTAGCCGTCGGCGCCGGTCGCGCGGATCACGACGAAATCGCCGCCGCCGGCCTTGGCGATCATCCACTGGAACGCGGCGTCGACATCGGGGCCGCCGCCCATCATCAGTGTCGTCGGTGCGGCCGGCGTCGGCAGGACGACGTCCGCCGCATTGCCGGTCAGGTAGTAGTCGTAGGGTGGCTTCCTGGCGGCCAGCGCGGGCGCAGCGCCGACGGCGAGTGCAAGGGCCAGCAACAGGGTCTTGAACATCTCGCTACTCCCGCGTCACGCGCAGCACTTCCTCTTGCGAGGTGATGCCGGCGTCGATGAGCCGCTGGCCATCCTCGCGCATCGTGCGGAAGCCGGCGGCCTCGGCGGCGACGTAGAGCTGGCTCTCGGCGGCACGGTTGTGGATCAGCGCGCGGATCTTGTCGTCGACCACCATCAGCTCGTAGACGCCCGTGCGGCCCTTGTAGCCGGTGTTGGCACACTCGGGGCAGCCGACGGGGTGCCAGCGGCCGCGCTCGTCCTGCTTCTTGCACACCGGGCACAGCTTGCGCACCAGGCGCTGCGCCAGCACGCCGAGCAGGCTGGAGCTCAGCAGGAAGGGTTCGACGCCCATGTCGGTCAGGCGGGTCACGGCGCTCAAGGCGTCGTTGGTGTGCAGGGTGGCGAGCACCAGGTGGCCTGTCAGCGAGGCCTGGATCGCGATCTGCGCGGTCTCGAAATCGCGGATCTCGCCGATCATGATCACGTCCGGGTCCTGGCGCAGGATGGCGCGCAGGGCGGTCGCGAAGGTCAGGTCGATCGCCGCGTTGACCTGGGTCTGGCCGATGCCGGGCAGCTCGTATTCGACCGGGTTCTCGACCGTCAGCACGTTGGTGGTCGAGGTGTCCAGGCGCGACATCGACGCATACAGCGTGGTCGTCTTGCCCGAGCCGGTCGGACCGGTGACCAGCACGATGCCGTGCGGCTGCTGCACCAGCTTCAGGAAGGCGGCCAGCACGTCGCCGCGCATCCCCAAGCCTTCCAGGCTGAACTTGGCTTCGGTTTTGTCCAGCAGGCGCAGCACCGCGCGCTCGCCGTGCGCCGAAGGCAGCGTCGAGACGCGCACGTCGATCGCGCGGCCGCCGATGCGCAGCGAGATGCGGCCGTCCTGCGGCAGGCGCTTCTCGGCGATGTCGAGCTCGGCCATGATCTTCAGGCGCGAGATCAGCGCCGCGTGCAGCGCCTTGTTCGGCTGCACCACCTGGCGCAGCGTGCCGTCGACGCGGAAGCGCACGCTCGAGCTGCGCTCGTAGGGCTCGATGTGGATGTCGCTCGCGCCATCCTTCGCGGCCTGCGTCAGCAGCGCGTTGAGCATGCGGATGATCGGCGCGTCGTTGGCGGCCTCGAGCAGGTCCTCGACCGCTGGCAGCTCCTGCATCATGCGCGAGAGATCCACCGCGCTCTCGACCTCGCCGACCACCGCTGCGGCGCTCGCTTCGCCGCCGGCATAGGCCTCGGCCAGGCGCTTGTCCAGCGTGTCGGCGGCCTCGGGCTCGAAGCGGTCGACGTTGTACCGGCGCAGCACCTCGGTCAGCGCGCTGCGCGGCGTGGTGTCGGCCAGGCGCAGCACGAGTTGGCGGCCGTCGTCTTCCAGCAGCAGCGTGTTGGCCTTGGCGAAGGCGTAGGGCAGGGGGTGGCGTTGGCCCATGGCGGTGTGCGCGTGGCGCGGGTGGGGTTCAGCGGCCCGGGGCCGGAGCTTCGGGCGTGAGTGCCGGTGCGGGGGCCGGCACGGCGGTGGGCGCCGAGGCCGCCGGCTCGGTCGGCACGACGACCTGCTGGGTCGGCAGCTTGCCGGGCTGGCGCTCGGGCAAGACCACCGAGCCCTCGACCGGCAGCAAGGTGGTGGCCTCCTTCTGGCTCGCCGACTGCACGCTGCGGATTGCGTCGTAGCGATCGACCATCATCTGCTCGGCCGCTTGCGGGGTGCGCAGCACCACCGGCCGCAGGAACAGCATCAGGTTGCTCTTGACGCGGGTGCGCCCTTCGTTGCGGAACAGGTTGCCGAGGATGGGGATGCTGCCCAGGCCGGGGATCTTGCCCTCGCTGTCGCCGTATTCGTCCTTCAGCAGGCCGCCCAGCACCATCATGCTGCCGTCGTCGACGACGACCGTGGTCTCGATCGAGCTCTTGTCGGTGATCTGCGAGTTGTCGCTGCGCAGCGAGCTGCTTTCCTGGAACACCGTCATGCGCACGGTGCCGCCTTCGCCGATCTGGCTCTTGATGCGCAGCGTGATGCCGACGTCCTTGCGCTCGATGGTCTGGAACGGGTTGACCGCGCCGTTGCCGGTGCCGGTGTTGGTGAACGAGCCGGTGGTGAAGGGCACGTTCGAGCCGATCACGATCTTGGCTTCCTCGTTGTCGAGCGCGACGAGGTTGGGCGTGGACAGGATGTTCGCGCCGGTGTTCGTCTCGAGGAAGCGGGCCAGCGCACCGAGCGTGTAGAAGCCGGCGATCTTGCGGAACACGCCGATGTTCAGGCCGTTGCCGATCTGGCTGCTCGCCGACGCTGTCGCGGTACCGGTCGAGGTTGACGCCGAGCCCGACAACGACAGGTCGATGATATTGCCGGTGCCGCCGAAGTTGGTGCCGGCCACGCCGACCACCTTGCTGTCGGTGTTGGAGTTGCCCAGCAGGCTTTGCCACTGGAAGCCGAACTCGGCGGCCTTGGTCGCGTCGACCTTGACGATCAGCGTTTCGACATAGACCTGCGCACGGCGCGTGTCGAGCTGATCGATCACCTGGCGCATCTGGCGGTACACGGGCTCGGGTGCCGAGATGATCAACGAGTTGGTCGCCGGGTCGGCCTGGATCTGGCCGCCGGTGGAGGGGCTGGCCGACGCGGCCACCGGCGTGGTCGCGGCCGCGCTCATGCCGGATTGGGTGCCGCCGGTGCTGATCGGGGTCGCGCCGGTGCCCGCCACGCCGGGGCTGGGGCGCGAGACACCGCCGGTGCCTGCGCTGAAGCCGCTGGTGCCGGTGCCGGCGGCGCCGCTGGTCGCCGCGGTGCCGCTGGAGATGGCGGCGCGCAGCACCTCGGCCAGCTTCACCGCGTCGGCGTTCTTCAGGTAGACGACCCAGATGTTGCCGGCCGGGCCGCCGCCCGGGATCGGCTTGTCGAGCTTCTCGATCAGCGACTTGACCGCGTTCATGCGCACCGGATTGGCGGTGCGCACGATCAGCGAGTTGCTGCGCGGCTCGACGACGATCGAGGTGGCCGCGGCCTGGGTGGCCGCCGCGCCCGGCACGTTGGTCGCCCCGGCGCCTTCGGTGAGCCGCTGCAGCAGCGGTGCCAGGTCGGATGCCAGTGCGTGCTGCACCGGGATCACCTCGACCTCGGAGGCCGCCGGCTGGTCCAGCGCGGCGATGATCTTGGCCAGGCGCTGCAGGTTGTCGGCGTAGTCGGTGATGATCAGCGTGCCGTTGGCCGGGTTCGCGTTGATCGTGTTGTTGGCGCTGATCAGCGGCCGCAGCACGGCGACCAGGTTGTTCGGGTTCTCGTGGTTGAGGCGGAAGATCTGCGTCAGGATCTGGTCGCCGCGCAGCGTCGGCGCACCGATCGACACGGTGCCGGCCTGCAGCTTGGCCTCGGCCTCGGGCACGACCTTCAGCAGGCCGGCGTTCTCGACGACCGTGAAGCCCATGCCGCGCAGCGCGGCCAGGTAGCTGCGCCAGGCCTCCTGTGGCGGCTGGGCCTTCTCGCTGGTCACGGTGATCTGGCCCTTGACGCGTGGGTCGACGACGATCTGGCGATCGAGCATCGCGCCGATCGCGCGGGACACCGCCTCGATCTCGGCGTTGACGAAGTTCAG
Source organism: Ideonella sp. (assembly GCF_035254525.1). Lineage (GTDB taxonomy): Bacteria > Pseudomonadota > Gammaproteobacteria > Burkholderiales > Burkholderiaceae_C > Ideonella. Next base: position 19,511 of record NZ_DATFAN010000158.1, read on the forward strand.
CGTCACGGGCGCCTTGGACTTGGTCGCCGGCATCGGTGGCTCGCTGACCTGGCTTTGGGCGAGCGGCGCGGTGGCGAGCAGGGCGGCCAGGGCCAGCGGGGCAAGGCGGGAGCGGTGGTGCAAGGTCATGATCAGCCGATCGAAATGACGGACGACGCGCCGGTGCGCCGCCCGATGATGTTCAGCAAGTTGTTCAGCGCCGGCTCGAAGCCGGGGGCGGCGCGCGCCTCGCCGGTGAACTTCAGGCCACGCTCGCCCCACTGGCCGCTGCCGTTGAGTTGCAGCGCGCCGTCCAGCGTGCGCAAGGTGATGGCGGGCCGGGCCGCGGCGCTGCCCGCGCCGCCGGCCGGCGCGCCGGTCAGGCCGATGCGGTAGCTGCCCAGCGCGTCGAGCGTGGACAGGCGCGACGAGGCCTGCAGCCAGTCGAGGTCGGCGCGGCCTTGCACCTGCCAGACGCCGCCACGCGATTCGAGCGTCAGGCCCTGGGTGGCCAGGCGCAGCTGCCCGCCGGGGCGCAGCGTGTTCCAGGGCGCGCCCAGGCCCTCGAGCCAGGCCGCGGGCCAGTGGCCGACGCCGGCGGGCCCGGGCCTGACCACGAGCGAGGTCGTGTTCCAGCCCGGGCGCCACTCGAGCTCGAGACCGGGTTCGATGCAGCAGGGTTGTGCCAGCCGCAGGCGCAGCCCGCCGAAGAACGGCGAGAGCGACCAGTCCAGCCGCGAGGGCAGGACGGCGGCATCCCGGCTGCCGGGCCCGCCGGTCAGCACCGGCAGGGCACTGCCGCGCCACAGGCTGCCTTCGGCCTCGGCCAGCAGCAGCCGGCCGTTCGAGGCGCGGGCCACCGCGTCGGCCAGCCAGGAAGCCGGCGCAAAGGCGATCAATGCGACCGCGCCACCCAGCAGCGCCCCCGCCACCGCCCAGCGGCCCAGGCGCGCCGGTGCGGGGCGCGGCAGCACGCCGCCGCGCACTGCGCGGCGCATGCCCAGCAGGATGCTGTCGTCGAAGCTCGACAGGCTCCAGCCGGCAGGGGAAATTCGCTTGGCCATGGTGGGTCGGTGGGGGCGCCTTGTCGCCGGGGATGTCAGGACGCGCCGGCGGCCAGGCTGACGACGATCTGGCCCGAGAGCCCGCCCTCGGCGCGGTTGATCTGCATGTCGACCGGCCGCGCCCGCGCGCCGCTGCGCACCTCGGTCAGCCAGGTGCGCAGCTGCTCGGGTGACGCGCCGTTGACGTTCAACGTCGCCCGGTCGCCGAGCTGGCTCAGCTTGCCGTGGGCGCCCAGCCGATCGGTGGCCGACTTCAAGGCCTCGGCCGCCTGCGCCGCGCTGACCGGCGGCTGCGCCTTCAGCTCGCGCGCCTCGCTGGCCAGACCCTGCATCTGCATCCAGGCCAGCTCCTGGGTGCGCGCCTGGGCCGGGGCGGTCTTCCAGGTCGTCCAGGCCGATTGCAGCCCGACGTACCACAGCAGCAGCAGGGCCAGGGCACCGGCGCCGACGGCCACGAGCGCCCGTTCGCGCGGCGCGAGCCGGGCCCAGCGTTGACGCAGTTCCTGGGTGGGCTTCATGTGGCGGGCCTCACATCTCGGCGGCGTTGTTCACACCGGTGGGCGATTGGGTCGGCATGCGGTGAGGCTGCTCGGCGCCGGCCGGGCGCGGCATGGGCGCTGAGCCTTGCGGCAGCCCCGGCACCGGCCGGGCGCCGGGCAGCGGGCGATTGCCCATCTGCGGCGGCGGGGGCGAGGCCAGTTCCGGCACGGGGCGCGGCGCGTTCGGCGCGGCGGCGGCGGGCCCGGCTGGCGGTGTGGCCGGAGGGTTGGTGGGCGCGGCGCCGGGCCGTGGCGGCGCGGCAGGAACGTCCATCGCAAGCTCCGCCTGCTTGGCCCGGGTCAGCGTCAAGCGGCCCGGCACCGACTCGGCGTCGTAGCCCAGCGGGCGCAGCCGCCCGCGGAAGGCCTCCACCTCTTGCGGGCTCCAGCCGGCACTGGTGATCATCAGCCGCCCGGGCTCGTACTTCAACCCGTCTGCCGGCGCCCGGCCCGGCGGCCAGGCAGCCTCGGCGGCGTACATCATCGGCTCGAGGTCGTTTTCGCCGGGCTTGCCGGCCGAGGCGCGCAGCAGATCGAGCTCCTTCTGCATCTGGGCCGGCGCATCGACGATCGCCCGAACCTGCGGGAAGGTGGTCTGCAGCAGCGCGGTCATGGCGGCCTTCTGCCGCGTCAGGGCCTGCCGCTGCTGCCAGGCCCAGACGTTGGCGCCGACGAGGTTCAGCAGCAGCAGCACCGCAACACCGTAGCGCGCCGGGCGCCAGGCGGGCGAGCTCCACAGGTGTTGCAGCAGTTCCTTCGCGGCGCGGCTGCCGCGGCGCTGCGGGGTCAGGTCGAACTGGCGCAGGTTCCAGTCGCTGCGGGCGGCGGCGAGCTGGAATTCGCCGACCGACAGCGCGGCCACGTTGCCGCCGGCCAGGCGCACGGCGTCGGCGGCGCATTCGGGCTCGGCCGTCCAGCGCACCGGCACTTCGCCGCCCACGCGGGCCAGCAGCGTGCGCGCGGCTTCACTCGCGGCGGGCAGGCACAGCGGGCCGGCGCTGTCGCGCCAAGCCAGCTGCGGGCCGGGGTCGGTGCCATCGGGCAGCGGCTCGGCGCGGAAGAAGTGGCCGGCGGGTGCATCGTCCGGCGGCCAGGCGGGCACGACGCGGTCGACTGTCAGCCCATCGGCCTCGAGCGCGTCGAGCTGGGCCTTGAGCCAGGGCTTGCTGAGCGCGGCCACCCAGGTCGAGTCGCCGGACTTGGCGTGCGGCGCGAGGGCCAGGTGCAACTCGGCGTCGTCCTCGAGCAGCACGTCTTCCATCACGCTGGCCAGGGCGGCACGCAGCTTGGCCGGGGGCGCCTTGGGCAGCGTCACGCGGTGCCAGCCGATGCCGTGCGGCGGCACCACCGCAACCACCGACTGGGTCTTGGGCAGCAGCGCCGGCGCGGCCCGGCCGGCCATCAGCCGCGGCCCGCCGTCGGCGCTGACCACATAGTCGTATTCCGACGGCGCCAGCGTCGCGCCCGCCGCCCCCTGGGACGACAGGCGGGGCGGCACGGGCAGGGCAACGATCAGTGTCGACATGGAGGTGGAGTCAGCACAAGGCGAGCGCTATTGTGGCGTGGCGCGCGAGGCGCCCTTCGGGGCCGCGATTGTCATTCATAGGGGCCCTTCGTGGGGCAGCCGTTCGCGGCGCAGCACGACCACCTCGAGCCCGCGCCGCGCGACCAGCGTCAGCTCACGCAGCTGGAAGTTCTCGTAGCGCAGCTCGCCGATGATTTCGAAGTGGTTCGAGGCGACGCCGACGCGGTTGGTGTCCTCGAGCTGGGCGTGGACCTTCTCGGGCAGCAGCGGGCGCAGGTCGCTGGTCGAGCGCACGTCCAGGGCGAGTCGCTTTTGCGCGAACCGCTCGGCGCTGCCGCGGTCCAGCCCGTCGAGCACGGCGCTGAGCACCTCGGGCGGCGCGGTCATCAGGTTCACCGGGGTGGGCGTCGGCAGGATGATCACGTAGGGCGCGAGGCGGCGCACCGCATCGTTGTCGACCCCGAACCAGGTCAGCTGCTGCACGCGCTGCGGCGGCAGCGGCGCGCCGGGCGACACGGCCTCTTCGTCGCCGAGCTGGTCCTCGGCCAGGTCGGCGCCCTTCATGCCGTCGGCGATGCGGTTGGCCGCCTCGGGCGGAATGCCCAGCGCCTCGCACAGCCGGCGCAGCGTCGCCAGCTCCTTGGCCGCCTCGACCTCCTCGTCGTTGATCAGGTTGCGCAGGTTGTAGCGCGACTGGGCATCGGTGATCTGGCCGGACAGGAAGGCCTCGAGGCCGGTATCGGCGGTGTTGTTCTTGTCGGCGGCGAGGAAGTCCGACAGCTTCACGTCCTTCAGCGGCGTGTTCCAGGGCTCGTTCAGGGTGTCGACGTTGGGGTGCTCCTTGTCCTGCGCGTCGGTGCGCAGGATCAGCCGGGCCCAGTCGGTGGCGCCCTCGATCAGCCACGCGGCCTGGGCGCGCGCGCGCTCGGCGGTCTCGACCTCGATCCCCTTCCATTGCTGCCAGACCATGCCGGCGGACAGGGTCGCGACCAGCGTGACGATCAGCATCGCCAGCAGCAGTGCGGCCCCCCGCTGGCCGGGTGCGGCCCGCGACCCCCCGAGGGGGTGCCGGCCGGCTTGGGAGCGGCCCGGCGCTCGGCCGGGTGCGGCCCCCCGTTGGGCGCGGTGGGTCATTGCGAGGGCCTCACCATCAGGTCGCGGCTGAGCGGCCCGCTGGGCAGCGCGAGCACGAGGCGCACGCCGGTGGGCAGGACCTCGTTCTCGCCGCCGACGGGGGGCGCCGAGGCGCCCGAGGCCGGCGGCTGCGGTGGTTGGGGCGTGGCTTCGAAGTCGCCGGTCGACTGCGCATTGCTCCAGCTGTTGCCGCGGTAGAAGTAGACCTGCTGGCTGTCGACGTCGTCGAGCATCTTCAGCGCGTCGGCCTGGATCGCGCTCCAGCTCTGGCTGCGGATCCACCAGTCCTGCAGCTCCTGGATGCGCGTGACCGGCGGGCCGGCCCAGCGGTACCAGCTGCGGCCCTGCAGCGTCCAGGCGACGAGCTGGATCCCGCCCGGCGCGCGGCGCGTCAGGCGCAGCGTCGCGCCGTCGAACTTCAGGCCCGGCGCCGCCGAACTCTGCTGGATCTGCGACAGATCCTGCTCCCACTGGGCGATCACCGTGCCCAGCCGCAGCGCGGCCTCGCCGCTGCGCTCGGCGCCCTCGCGTGCGCGCACCAGGCCGTCGACCCCCTGCCACGCCATCGTCGCCAGCACCGCCATGATGACGAGCGCCACCATCACCTCGACGAGGGTGAAGCCGCGAGCGGGGCGAGAGGGCTTCATCAGTACCGGGGCAGGATGACCGACAGGTGCAACAGCGGCTGGCCGCGGCTGTCCTGCACGCCGGTGTCGACGACGCGGAAGTTCGGGTTGAACGAGGCGCGCACGGTCATCGTGACCTTGTAGACCTGCCCCATCTCTTCGCAATCGAAGCTGTTCTCGCCGATGTCGGGAAACTGCTTGGCCAGCTTCATGTCGACCAGCCGGTTGTCGGCGCACCACTGGGCGAACGTCACGTCGGACAGACGCTGCGAGTTGTCCAGCAGCGTGCCGGCGGCGCGGCTGCCGGCGGCCAGCGCGATCGCGACGATTGCCACCGCAACCAGCACCTCGACCAGCGTGAAGCCGCGCGCGCGCCGTCTCACGAGGGCTCCGGGAAGATCACGACGAACGGGCCGAGCCCGTCGGTGGCCAGCACGAGCTGGCGCTGCTCGATGCGCAGCACGACGCGCTGCGCCCCGATCACCGGCTCGGGGCCCAGGCGCAGCACCGGCGCACCGATGATCTCGGCGCGGGTGCGCTCGTCGAGGAATTTGCTCGGCAGGCCGGCATCGGGCGGCAGGCCGGTGAAGACAAAGCCCTCGCCGGTTTCGCGGTTGGGCTGCCACAGCACCTCGCTGCCTTCCGCGCGGGCGCGGGCGCGGGCCCCTTCGAACAGCGCCGCCAGACGTGCGCCTTCCTCTTCCAGCCGGTTCGCATCGGCATCACGCAAGGCCAGCGTCGCCATGCCCACCGTCACCGCGATCAACGCCGTGACGACCATCAGCTCCAGCAGCGTGAAGCCGCGCTGGACCCATGGTCGTTGACCTACTGCCACGATCCGATGTCGGCGTCCCGGCCCTCGCCGCCCGGCTGGCCATCGGCGCCGAAGCTGAACACGTCGATCTCGCCCTTCACCCCGGGGTTGGCGTACTGGTAGGGGTGGCCCCAGGGGTCGTTGGGCAGCTTCTCGACATAGACCCGCCAGTTCGGCGGGATCTGGCCGACCGTGGGCCGGTGGGCCAGCGCGTCCAGGCCCTGCTCGGCGGTCGGGAAGCGGTTGTTGTCGAGCTTGTAGAGCTTCAGGGCCTGCATCAGGTTGCCCACGTCGGCGCGCGCTGCGGTCACGCGCGCATCGTCGGCGCGGTCGAGCACGCCCGGCACGATCAGCGCCGCCAGCACGCCGATGATCACGACCACGACCATGATTTCGATCAGCGTGAAGCCGGCCTGGGCCCTGCGGCGGAGGGTTGCGAAGCGTTTCGAGGCGGTCATGTTGTCAATGCCGGCCGCGAGGCCAAGGCGTGCGAAAAGTGGCTTGAATCATAATCGTCGGATGGCATCGCGATTGTTAACGCTGGCCGTGTGGGCCGTGGTCCTCGCCAGTGCGGTCTTCTGGGGCATGAAGGTCTTCGCCTCGCGCACCGGCGTGCCGGCGCAGGCCCAGATGCCGGCGCGCGCGCTGGCCATGGGCGGCGAGTTGCGCAGGCTGCTCGGCACCTCCGAGAAGCCGCAGGGGGACGACAACGAGGTCGCGGACGCGAGCGACCGCTTCCACCTGCTGGGCGTGGTTGCGCCGCGCGGCGCCGGCCATTCGCCACAGGGCGTGGCGCTGATCGCCGTCAGCGACGAGCCGCCCAAGGCGTACCGCACCGGCAGCGTGGTCGAGGGCGACACGGTGCTGCTGGCGGTCAACCAGCGTTCGGTGCAGTTGGGCCCGCGCGGCGGGCCGGCCACCGCCGAGTTGAGCCTGCCGGAGCCGACACCGATTCCCGTGCCGCCACGCGCCGCGATGAACCAGATCCAGCGCCCGGTGCCGATGATGCCGTCCGGCATCGCGCCGAACCAGGGCCCCGGCGTTCACCCGCCCACCGCGCCGGCGGCGCAGCCGGTGCAGCGCGCGGGTCAGCCGGCGCAGCAGGAAGACGACAGCGAAGACGAGTGATGACGCTCAGGGTGCGCAGCGCCGCGGCGCCTCGGGCACAAGGTCCCAGCCATAGGGGCCGTCACGCAACTGCAGCTGGCCCTGCGCGGCCTGGCCGGCGCACGCCGCAGGCGCTTCCGGCCAGAGCCACTCCAGCCTGACCGCCGCCGCATCGGCGCGCCAGCCCTTCACGCCCCAGACCAGGCCGGGCGCGGCATCGAAGCGGTACTGCAGCGACCAGCGCGGCCCGGAGCGCTGGTACAGCGACAGGCTGTTGCCGCTGGTGACGACGAACTGTCGCCCGCCCGGGGCCGCCACCGGCAGCGCATCGACCACCAGTGGCGCCTGGCCGCTCTCACCGACCAGCCACCAGCGGCTCGGCTGCCCGGTCTGGGCGGCGCGCACCACATGCAGCAGCACGCCATCGAGCCGGCCGAGATACAGGTGGGTGACGGGAGGCTGGTCGACGAAGCTTGACGGCGGGTGCAGGCCGAACTGCAGCACGAGCTGCCGCCCATCGCGACGGGCCGTCCCGGCGCTATCGCGAAGCGCCGTGGCCTCGAGCCGGGCCAGGCAGGCCGGCTCGGCGCCGCAGCGCTGGACAGCGTCGGGCGAGACCGCCGGGGAGCTCGCCGACGCCAGCGCCAACACGAGCGAGGCGGCCCAGGCGTGCGCCCGGCCGTCGGCACGAAGCGGCAGGTTAGGGGGCACATGCATGGGCCTGCATTGTCATGCAGGCCATGCGGCCGCTATTTGATCTTCAGAAAGGTCGCGCTCACCGGCCCCCAGTTGCCCGCCGCATCGCGGCCGCGCACGAACACGATGTGCTTGCCCTTGGCCAGGCCGGTGGTCGACAAGGTGGTGGTCGCCTTCTCGGTCTTCTCGTCGTAGCCGCCGTCCTTGGCGGCCAGCACCAGCGGCGTCGCGCCGGGCATCCAGGGCGGCAGGTCGATGTAGGCCTCGGCGCCCGCGATGTTCTGCGTCGGCTCGGTGCCGTTGCGGGTGCTGTAGCGGGTGTCGTTGACCGTGGCCGTCAGCCCGACCGGGGTGCCGGACGGAATGCCGTTGACACTGAGCTTGACGGCCGTGACGTCGGGCCCCGCCGGCGTGAGGTAGGGTGTGCGAACCACCTTGGCGGCGTACCACAGCGCGTTCAGGTTGGCCGGCTTGATGGTGTTCTCGTAGGTCGTGCAGCTCTGGAAGAAGCTGGTGCCCAGCTCGAAGGTGTAGGCCGCGACGCCGAGTTCGCCGTAGCTGACGCTGTCGGAGGTGCCGTCGGTCGGGTACAGGCCGATCGACTGCTCGGGCAGGTAGCCGTTGAAGAAGGCGAACTTGCGGCCCAGCGTCTGCAGCGCGGTGCTGTTGGGCGCCTGGTTGCTGGTGAAGCCCCAGGGCCACAGCACGAGCTGGCTGAAGCTGTGGATGTCGAGGTGGATGCCGCTGGTGTCGGCCGGCGCGGCATCGTTCTGGTTCGGGCCGCGGCGGTCGGGCCAGATGCTGCGCACATAGGATTCGACGGACTGCGTCTCCGGCTCCGACGCCGCTGACGGGCCGCGGTAGGTCTCGTCGCACGCGTTGCCGCTGGAGCCGCCGCCGTGCGTGATGTTCCAGCTGTAGGTGAAGTTGCGGTTCAGGTCGGCGCCACGGTCGTTGCTGTTGGCGCCGCAGTAGTTCTTGTCGGTGTTCTTGCGCCAGAGCAGGCCGCTCTCGGCCTTCTTGCGCCCGTCGGGGTTGGTGTGCAGCAGCAGGTGGACCTCGTGGTGATCGAGGATCCAGGTCGCGTCGGCGTTCTTGCCATAGCCCTGCAGCAGCTGGGTCGCGAAGGCCAGCATCAGCGGTGCGGTCACGTACTCGCGCGCATGGATCGCCGAGTTGACGAACAGCTTGGGCTTGGGCTCGCCATTGGGCCCCGCCGTGTTCTGGTTGGTCAGCTTCAGCACGGCCATGTCGTAGCCGCCGAGGCCCTGCGACTTCTCCCAGCTCTGGCCGACGGGCGTCCAGGTGGCGAGCGTCGGGTAGGTGGTGGTGAAGCCCTGCGCGGCGGCAAAGGTCTCCTCGACCGTCTCGTAGCACGGGAAGTTCGGGATCGACTCGCCGGTTTCCAGCGCCTGCTGGGCCAGCTTCGCGCCCGAAGCGCCGAACAGGTTGGGCGAGCCCATCGCGCGCAGCTGGGCGAGCATCGCGTGGTAGCGCGCGGCGAAAGCCTCGTCCTTGACGACGCGGAACTTGAAGGTCTTCAGCCGGGCGACGTCGGCGTCGTCGAGTTGCAGCACGAGGTAGCCGGCCTTCCAGTTCGACTCGAGCAGCGCGTCGTGGAAGGTCACCGCGGCCTTGCGGCCGGTGGCGGCGTCGGGGAAGTGGGCGCGGTAGAAGTTGTCGGACTGCTGCGCTTGCTGCAGCAGTCCGTCCATCTCGGTGTCGTGGACGCCGGCAGCGGTTGGTTGGGCGATCGCCCAGGGCGAGGCGGTGGCCAGCGCCAGGGTCGCGAAGGCCGCTGACAAGGCAGCGGCGAGGGGTGCATGCTTCACGGGGGTCTCCTGTGGCAATCGTGGTGGCCGGCCACCGGTGGGTGCAGGCCGAGCGAACGATTGTGTGGGGCGCCCCCGCGCGCCGCTACCGTCCCCCTGCGGTTCTAGGGGGTCGGACGATCAAGCATCGTCACGCCGAGAAGTAGCCCTGGTGCTGCTCGCGCAGCAGGTTCTTCTGCACCTTGCCCATCGTGTTGCGCGGCAGCTCATTCGTGATGAAGACCTGCTTGGGCACCTTGAAGCCGGCGATCTTCGTCTTCAGCGCGGCGATCAGTCGAGCGCCGTCGAGCGCCGCACCGGCGCGCGGCACGACGACCGCGAGCACGCCCTCGCCGAAGTCCGGGTGCGGGGCGCCGATCACCGCGCTCTCGGCCACGCCGGGCAGCTCGTTCAGGTAACCCTCGACCTCGGCGGGGTAGACGTTGTAGCCGCCGCTGATGATCAGGTCCTTGCTGCGGCCGACGATGGTCACGTAGCCGCCGGCGTCGATCTTGCCGACGTCGCCGGTCTTGAACCAGCCGTCGGCGGTGAACTCCTCCCGGGTCTTCTCGGGCATGCGCCAGTAGCCCGAGAAGACGTTCGGGCCGCGCACCTCGATGCCGCCGATCTCGCCGACGTGCAGCGCGCCGCCCTGCTCGTCGCGCACGCGCAGGCCCACGCCCGGCAGCGGGAAGCCGACGGTGCCGCCGCGGCGCTCGCCGTCTTCGGTGCGGTAGGGGTTCGAGGTCAGCATGATGGTCTCGCTCATGCCGTAGCGCTCGAGGATCGTGTGGCCGGTTCGCTCGCGCCAGTCATTGAAGGTCTCGATCAGCAGCGGAGCCGAGCCGCTGACGAACAGCCGCATGTTCCGGCACGCCTGTTTCGTCAGCCCGGCTTCGCCGAGCAGGCGCACGTACAGCGTCGGCACCCCCATGAAGACGGTGGCCTCGGGCAGGCGGGCCAGCACGGCCTTGGGGTCGAACCGGGTGAACCAGATCATCTTGCTGCCGTTCAGCAGCGCGCCGTGCGAGGCGACGAACAGGCCATGCACGTGGAAGATCGGCAGCGCGTGGATCAGTACGTCGCCAGCCTGCCAGCCCCAGTAGTCCTTCAAGGTCTGCGCGTTCGACAGCAGGTTGCCGTGCGACAGCATCGCGCCCTTGCTGCGGCCGGTGGTGCCGCTGGTGTAGAGGATCGCGGCGAGGTCGCCGGCGCTCTTCTCGGCGGGCGTGTGCGTGTCGGCATGGAACGCCGCGCGGTCGAGCAGCGTGCCGGTGCGGTCGTCGTTCAGCGTGAAGACGTGGGTCGTGCCGGCCTGGAAGGCGAGCCGGCTGACCCAGCTGAAGTTCCGGCCCGAGCAGACGACCACCGCCGGCTCGGCGTTGCCGATGAAGTACTCGATCTCGGCGGCCTGGTAGGCGGTGTTCAGCGGCAGGAAGACGTGCCCGGCGCGCAGCACGCCGAGGTACAGCAGCAGCGCCTCGACGCTTTTCTCGACCTGCACCGCGATGCGGCTGGCCGGCGGCAGTGCGAGCGAATCCAGCAGGTTGGCGATGCGCGCGCTGGCGTGGTCGAGGTCGCGCCAGGTGTAGAAGCGGCGAGTGTCGGGGCCGTCGGCCGGTTCGATCGCGCAGGTGTCGAGATCGGCCGGAAAGGCCTGGCGCAGGGCGACGAAGAGGTTCATGGCGTGGGCTTGTCGTCGGAAGGGCGGGCCGCGGCGGCGAAGCGCGCCGGGCGTTTTTCGTTGAAGGCGGCCAGGCCCTCGCGGTGCTCGGCCGAGGGGGCGTAGTCGTAGTGGGGGCGGCGCTCTTCGGCGCTGCTGCCATGCGAACGCCCGAACTGGCGCAGCGCCCGCTTGTTCAGCCGCAGCGCCTGCGGCGACAACGCGGCGATGGCCTCGGCGCTGCGGCGCGCCTCGGCGGCGACCTCGCCGTCGGGCACGACGCGCGTGGCCAGCCCGCGCTCGCGCGCTTCGGCGGCACCCAGCACGCGGGCTTCGAGCAGCAGCTCGCGCAGGGTGGTCTCGCCGATCACCCGCGCGACGATCTCGACCTCGAGCGGCGCCATCGGGAAGCCGAGCTTGGCGATCGGTACGCCGAAGCGGCTGGAATCGCCGCACAGCCGGATGTCGCAACAGGCCGCGATCTCGAGCCCGCCACCGACGCAGGCACCCTCGATCTGCGCGACCAGCGGCCGCTCGCAGTCGAGCAACGCATTCAGCGCCGGCGCGACGACCTCCTCGTGGTAGTGCGCGAGGGTGTCGGCATCGAAGCGGAAGTCCGGGAACTCCTCGATGTCAGCGCCGGCGACGAAGCTGCCGCCCTCGCCCTGCACGACGATGACCCGCGGCCCCGCATCGGGGTGCAGTGCGTTGAGCCCCTCGACCAGCGCGCGCAGATCGCGCCACATCTGCACCGACAGCGCGTTGAGCTTGCCGGGGTTCGAGAAGCGCAGCTGGGCGATGCCGTGCTCATCGGCCGGATGAAGATGGACGTGGCCGGTCATGTCAGGTCTTGGGGCTAATCAAGCTTCGCTCCGGAGGACTTCACCACCTCGGCCCAGCGCTTCGTTTCGCTCGTGACGAACTTGCCGAAATCGTCGCCCCACATGGCCGGCACGCTGGCGCCCAGGCCTGTCCACGCCGACTTGATCTCGTCGCCGGCGAAGGCCTTCTTCATCTCGCTCTGCATCGCCGTGATGATCTCCTTCGGCGTGCCCTTGGGCGCCCACAGGCCGTACCAGGTCGAGACCTGGTAGGTCGGCACGCCGGCTTCGACGGTGGTGGGCACATCCGGGAAGCCCGGTGCGCGCTGGGTGGACGCCACCGCCAGCGCCTTGATGCGCCCGCTCTTGATGTGCGTGGCCGACGAGCCGAGACCATCGAACATCAGGTCGACCTGGCCGGCGACCAGGTCTTGCAGCGCCGGGCCGGCACCGCGGTACGGAATGTGGGTGATGAAGGTCTTGGTCTGCAGCTTGAACAGCTCGCCGGCCAGGTGGTGCGAGGTGCCGTTGCCGGCCGAGCCGTAGTTGAGCTGGCCGGGGTGGCTGCGCGCGTATTCGAGCAGGCCCTTCAGGTCGTTGACCGGCACCCGCTGCGGGTTGACGACGATGACCTGCGGCACGCTCGAGATCAGGCCGACCGGCACGAAATCGGTCTCGAGGTGGTAGTCGAGCTTCGGGTACATCGACGGCGCGATCGCGTGGTGCACCGCTCCCATGAAGAAGGTGTAGCCGTCTGGCGCGGCCTTGGCGGCCAGGGTGGCGCCCACGGTGCCACCGGCGCCGCCCCTGTTGTCGATGATGAACTGCTTGCCGGTCTGTTTGGTCAGCATGGCGGTCAGTGGGCGGGCGAAGGCGTCGGTGCCGCCGCCGGCCGGGAAGGGCACGACGATGGTCACCGGCTTGGCAGGCCAGCCGGCGGCCTGGCCCCAGGCCAAGGGCGCGGCGCCGAGCGCGCTTGCGGTGGCCAGCGTGAGCAGCGCCAGGCGGCGGGTGGGCAGATGGTTCATCGGGCGTCTCCGGGTTTGTCGTTGGGGGCGGGTTGTCACAGCAGGCGGCCGATCGCGCGCGAATGCGCGACCTCGCCGTGCACGAAACGATCATGGCAGGCGTCGATGTGCGCCAGGTCGTACAGGTAGTTGACCATCAGCCCGGCGGCTTGCTTCAGGCCCTTGGGCGATGGGTTGCCCTGCAGGTTGAGGCGCTCCAGGCGTGCGCCGTTGTCGAGGTGGAAGCGCGCGACCGGGTCGCCGCCGGCGGTGGGCGACTGGTGCACCAGGTAGAGCGCCGCCCACTGCAGCAGCGCCTGCTGCGCCGGCTTCGGCAGGGCCGCGTGGGTGGCGGCCTGGGCCAGGCTCGACAGCTCGCCGCCGCAGGCCGCCACCAGGGCCTCGCGGGCGGCGGCCATGCGCTCGGCCAACGCCGGCTTGACGCCCGGGACCGCGGCCGCGTCCGGGGTGGCCAGCAGCCAGGCCATGAAGCCGGGGATGGGCGACAGCGTGCAGAAGGTCTTCAGCTGCGGCAATTCGGCCTTCAGCTCCTCGGCCACGCGCTTGATCAGGAAGTTGCCGAGCGACACCCCCTTGAGCCCCGGCTGGCAGTTGCTGATGCTGTAGAACACGGCGACCTTGAAGGCCTCCGGCGACAGCGGCGGCGACTTCTTGTCGATCAACGGTGGGATTGCCGCCGCCATCTCGGGCAGCAGCGCGACCTCGACGAAGATCAGCGGCTCTTCCGGCAATTGCGGGTGGAAGAAGGCGAAGCAGCGCCGGTCGGGCAGCAGGCGGCGCCGCAGGTCGTCCCAGCCGTCGATCTCGTGCACGGCCTCGTGGTGGATGATCTGCTCGAGCAGCTGTGCCGGCGAGCGCCAGCTGACCTGGCGCATCTCCAGGAAGCCCGGGTTGAACCAGCTCGACAGCAAGTGCAGCAGGTCGGCCTCGAGCGCGCGCCACTCGGGCCGCTTGGGCAGGCGATCGAGCAGCGCGCGGCGCAGCCGGATCAGCGCCGCCGTGCCGCCCGGTGCGCGGTTGATGCGGCGGAACAGCTCCTGTCGCGGCGGCTCGGCGCGCTCGATCAAGGCGATCAGGTGGGCGGCATCCGGCTGCGCCGCGTAGGCCTGGGCGCTGGCCAGCACCGAGGCCGGCTCGGGGCTGTAGTCCTCGGCCAGGTGGTCGAAGAAGCGCTCCAGCGCGCTCGGCCGCGCGCCGTCCTTGCGGCCCGACTCGGCCAGCAGCTCCTGCAGCCGCTCGACGATCTGGCGCGCGATCTGCGTGCTGCTGGCTTCGCCGCGCTGCGACAGCAGGCGCGCGCAATCGGCCGAGAGGGCCCGCAGATCCTGCGCATCGCCCATGCGGCGCGCGGCCGCGCGAAAGTGGTCGACCAGCATCACGTGCGCCCTTCCTTCCGTTCGTGGGTGGGGGACTGGCCCTCCAGCGCGCGCACCGCCTTCAGCGCGGCCAGTTGGGCCATCAGGTGGTCGTGCATCGTGCGCTCCGCGCGGCTGGCGTCGCCGGCCAGCATCGCCTCGATCAGCACCCGGTGTTCGCGGATCGAGGTGTCGATGCGGCCGGGCAGCTTGAGCTGGCGCCCGCGCATCAGGCGCAGGAACTGGCGCAGGTCGCCGGTGGAGCGATCCAGCCAGCGGTTGCGCGCCAGGCGCTGCACGAGGGTGTGGAACTCGTGGTTGGCGCGGTAGTAGGCGTCGCGGTCCTGCGCGGCGGCGTGCCGCTCGAGCTCGTCGTGCCAGTGGCGCAGCAGTGCGCGGTCGGCGGCCGTCGCGTTGCGCGTGGCCTCGTAGGCGCAGCGCCCCTCGAGCAGGGCCATGACCGGAAAGAGCTGATCGGCATCGTCGTCGCTCAGCTCGACGACGCGGCAGCCGCGCTGCGGCACCAGCTCGACCAGGCCCTCCGCGGCCAGCACCTTCAGCGCCTCGCGCAGCGGCGTGCGGCTGATCTGCCAACGCGCGGCCAGTGCCTTCTCGTCGATCCACTCGCCCGGCGCCAGCTCGCGCTCGAATACCATCGCCCGCAGCCGGGCGGCGACCTCGTCGTGCAGCGAGGTACCGCGGACCGGGGCGTGCAGGGCGCTGGCGGCGGGCGGGTTCATGGGCGCTGATCGTAATCGCGTAATTACGAAATCACAAGACCCTCACGGCCGAGTTGTCGGCGGCCGCGCGCCGGGCTTGCGCTCGCGGCCGCCGTCGAGCCCCCGCTCAGTCGCCGCTGGCGAGCCAGGCGTAGACCTTGGCTCCGATCACGGCGCCGACGATCGGCGCGGCCCAGAACAGCCACAACTGCCCGATCGCCCAGCCGCCGGCGAACAGCGCGACGCCGGTCGAGCGTGCCGGGTTCACCGAGGTGTTGGTGACCGGGATGCTGATCAGGTGGATCAGCGTCAGGCCCAGGCCGATCGCGATCGGCGCGAAGCCCGCAGGGGCGCGCGAGTCGGTCGCGCCCATGATGATGATCAGGAAGAAGGCGGTCATGACCACCTCGCAGACCGCGGCGGCCGCCAGGCTGTACTGCCCCGGCGAATGCTCGCCATAGCCGTTGGAGGCGAAGCCGGCGCTGGCGTCGAAGCCGGCCTTGCCGCTGGCGATGAGGTACAGCACGCCGCCGGCCGCCACGGCCCCCAGCACCTGGGCCACGATATAGGGCAGCAGCTTGGCCGCCGGGAAGCGCCCGCCGGCCCACAGCCCGATGCTGACGGCCGGGTTCAGGTGGCAGCCCGAGATGTGGCCGATCGCGAAGGCCATCGTCAGCACCGTCAGGCCGAAGGCCAGCGAGACGCCGTGCAGCCCGATGCCCACGCCCGGGAACGCGGCCGCCAGCACCGCGCTGCCGCAGCCGCCAAGCACCAGCCAGAACGTGCCGAAGAATTCGGCGCCAGTTGCTTTCATCGGGATCACCTTCCTTGCGAGTTGAGGGGTGGCTCGTGGCCGTCGCGATTCTGGACGGCCGTCGATGACAGGCGCAAGCGCGACGAACCCTGCCGGCGGCCAGGCCGCGGGCAGGGTGGAGGAAGAACGGCGGAAAGGAGGGGGCGCCCTACTGGGCGCAGTCGTCCGTGCCCGGCACGGTCTCGGTGCAGACCGTGGACTTGATGGTGTCGATCCGGAACATCAGCAAGGTGCGATCGCCCGTGGTCACCAGCTGGCCGACGCGGAAGGCGTCGAAGGCCCAGGCCTTCAGGTGCTTGGGCAGCGAGAGCGAGTGCAGCGCATCGAGGTGGCCGGCCTGGCTCATCAGCGAGATGCCCAAGCGGGCTCCGTCCTGCCAGACCCCGTCGATGGCGACGCCGATGCTGGTGGCCACGTCGTAGGTGTCGCCGAAGGGCTGGTTCAGGTCGTTGTTCAGCGCGACCTGGAACTGATCGGCCTGCGCCCGGTGCGCACCGGCGCGCAGCTTGAAGTGGTAGGGCGCGCCAAACGCGTAGCCAGCCGAGCCCGAGCCGTCGTCGTGGCGATCCATCACGAACGAGGCCGTCTTGGTCTCGTAGCTGTAGGTCACAGTGACGGGCGTGCCCTCGGGCACGGTGCTGCCGTCATCGAAGATGCCGCTTTGCGTGACCAGGCCGGTCATGCGGTACTTGACCAGTGCGGCCTGGGCCGACACACCCACCAGCAGGGCTGTTGCCGCCACTGCCGCCCGAACGACTTGCTTCATGACCATCCAGGGTCTCCCCGTTGTGTGCTGGGCCAGGACATCCGACCGCCTGGGCCTTGGCAGGGGGGATTAGAAGCGGCCCGGGCGGAGTGGCGCAACCCCAAGAATGATCAGCGCGCGGCGCTGGTTTCTGCCAAAAACCTCACGCACCAGGGCCCGAGGGCGCCCTGGCAACGTCAAGCAGCAAATGGCGTGCCGCCGGCGCGCTCAGCGTCGTGCGGCCGCAGGCATGTGCTGCTCGACCGCGTCCAGCACGGCCTCCGGGGCTTCGGCCGCCGTGTCGGTCTCGTTGTCGAGCTGGCGCCGCAGGCGGCCGGTGTCCAGGTCGCCGGTCCACTTCGCCACCACCACCGTGGCGACGCCGTTGCCGATCAGGTTGGTCAGCGCCCGCGCCTCGGACATGAAGCGGTCGATGCCGAGGATCAGTGCCAGCCCGGCCACCGGCACGCCGCCCACCGCTGACAGCGTGGCCGCCAGCACGATGAAGCCGCTGCCGGTGATGCCCGCGGCGCCCTTGGAGGTCAGCAGCAGCACGGCCAGCAGCGTGAGCTGCTGCGTCAGCGTCATCGGCGTGTTGGTGGCCTGGGCGATGAAGACGGCGGCCATGGTCAGGTAGATCGAGGTGCCGTCCAGGTTGAACGAGTAGCCGGTCGGGATCACCAGGCCGACCACCGACTTGCGCGCCCCCAGGTTCTCGAGCTTGGCCATCATGCGAGGCAGCACCGACTCGCTCGACGAGGTGCCCAGCACGATCAGCAGCTCTTCCTTGATGTACTTGATGAACTTCCAGACCGAGAAGCCGTGCAGCCGGGCCACCAGGCCGAGCACGCCGAAGATGAAGATCAGGCAGGTCAGGTAGAAGGTGCCCATCAGCTTGCCCAGCGAGACGAGCGAGCCCACGCCGTACTTGCCGATCGTGAAGGCCATCGCGCCGAAGGCGCCGATCGGGGCCAGCTTCATGATGATGCCGACGATGCCGAACAGCACGTGCGAGGTCTTCTCGATGCCGTCGAACACGAGGGTGCCGCGGCCGCCGAACTTGTGCAGCGCGAAGCCGAACAGCACCGAGAACAGCAGCACCTGCAGGATCTCGCCCTTGGCGAAGGCGTCGACCACCGTGCTCGGGATGATGGCCAGCAGGAAATCGACCGTGCCCTGCATCTTGCCGGGGGCGGTATAGGCGGCGATGCCCTTGGTGTCGAGCGTGGCGGGGTCCACGTTCATGCCGGCGCCGGGCTGCACCAGGTTCACGATGACCAGGCCCACGATCAGCGCGACCGAGCTGACCACCTCGAAATACAGCAGCGCCAGGCCACCGGTCTTGCCGACCTTCTTCATGTCCTCCATGCCGGCGATGCCGACCACCACCGTGCAGAAGATGATCGGCGCGATGATCATCTTGATCAGCTTGATGAAGCCGTCGCCGAGCGGCTTCATCGACTCGCCGATCGAGGGGTAGAAGTGCCCCAGGATCACGCCGATGACAATGGCGGTGATGACCTGGGCGTAGAGGGACTTGTAGATCGGCTTGTGCGCCATGGTGGCCTCGCGGGGCTTCTGGAAAGAAGCGCGAGTCTGCTCGCCGCGCGGCGCCGGCGCGTCCGCAATACCCGCAATAACCCTTAGCCGGTCGATCCGATGCTCACTGGATCGGCGCCGCCACGCGCTCGAAGCGCGGGGCCCAACCGCCCAGGATGTCGGCCGACACGAGGATGTGGTGCGCGCGGCCGATCAACAGCTTGCGCCGCACGGGGCCGATGAAACGCGAATCCTCGCTGTTGTCGCGGTTGTCGCCGAGCATGAAGTACTCGTCGGCGCCGAGCCTGAGCGGGCCGAAGCTGCGCCGCGCGGCGGTCGGCGGCAGGAATTGCACCGTGCGGCGGCTGCCGGCGATTCGCTCGGTGGCGCGGATCGCCGGCAGCTCGACGCCATCGCCCATCGCCTCGGTGGCCGGCGCCAGATCGGTGTACTGGGCGGCCTCGCCGTTGACGAGCAGCACCTCGTCGCGCATTTCGACCACGTCGCCGGGCACCGCGACGATGCGCTTGATCAGGCGCGTGCCGTCTTTCGGCGAGCTGAAGGTCACCACATCGCCACGCACCGGATCGGCCAGCCGCGCGACCGAGATGTCGGTCAGCGGGATCTTGGCGTCGAAAGCCAGGCGATTGACGAACACCACGTCGCCTTCGAGCAGCGTCGGGCGCATCGAGCCGCTGGGGATGGGGTTCCAGTCGGCCACCGCGGTGCGAAGAAAGCCGAAGCACAGCAGGAACACCACGAAACCACGGTTGTCCTTCAGCCACTGTCTCATTTGTTCCTCACATCGGCCTGTCTTGGCCGCGACAGGCGAATTGTGCGCAGTCGGGGCGGCCGGGGCTGGCCAGGCGACGAAACGACGTCGGGCCATAGGTGAGTTGCCGCAGCGCGCGATGAACCAGCTGCGCTCGCCGCGGCGCGAGCCGGATACCGGCATCGGGATAGTGCGCTGCCCGATGCCCAGGCCCGGCGCTACATTCGTCTTCCGCCCGGGAGACTGCGCATGCCTGCACCCAACGTTTCCGCCCCCGCCGCACTGCCGCAGGACGCCGGCGAAGTCCTGCGCCTGGCCGCGCAGTCGATGTTCGACGTCTTCGCCCAGACGGCGCTGGGCATGATGGTGGTCGATCGCTCGCACCGCATCGTCTGGATCAGCGAGGGCTACAAGCACTTCCTGCCCGCCCTCGGCTTCGAGCGCGAGGAAGATTTCGTCGGCAAGCCGGTCGAGCAGGTCGTGCCCAACACGCTGATGAACCGGGTCATCGACTCGGGCCGACCGATCGTGCTGGACCTGCTGACCAACAAGGCCGGCACCTTCCTGGTCAGCCGGCTGCCGCTGCGCGACGAATCCGGCCAGGTGCTGGGCGCCGTCGGCATGGTGTGGCTCAACGAGTCGCCTGACCACACGCAGAGCACGATGCAGCCGCTGATGGCCAAGTTCAGCCGGATGCAGAAGGAGCTCGACGACGCGCGGCGCGAGCTCGCTGCGCAGCGCCGGCCCAAGTACACGATCGCCAGCTTCATCGGTGCGAGCCCCGCGGTGATGGAGGTCAAGCGCCAGGCGCGCCGGGTGGCCGGCACCGATTCGACCGTGCTGCTGCTGGGCGAAACCGGCACCGGCAAGGAGCTGATGGCGCAGGGCATCCATGCCGGCGGCCACCGCGCGGCCGCACCCTTCGTCGGCGTCAACATCGCCGCCGTGCCCGAGACCCTGCTCGAAGCCGAGTTCTTCGGCGTCGCCCCCGGCGCCTACACGGGGGCCGACCGCAAGGGCCGCCACGGCAAGTTCAAGCTCGCCGACGGCGGCACGCTGTTCCTCGACGAGATCGGCGACATGCCGCTCGGGCTGCAGGCCAAGCTGCTGCGCGTGCTGCAGGAGCAGGAGGTCGAGCCGCTGGGCAGCAACCGCGTGGAGCGGGTGGACGTGCGCATCATCGCGGCGACCAGCCGCGACCTGGCGGCGATGGTGGCCGAGGGCGCGTTCCGCGCCGATCTGTACTATCGGCTCAACGTGCTGCCGATCCGCCTGCCGCCGCTGCGCGAGCGGCTGGGCGACCTGGATGCACTGGCCGATCACCTGCTGGAAGACATTGCCTGCCGCGCCGGTCTGGCGGCACCGAAGAGCCTGGCGGCCGATGCGCTGGAGTTGCTCGCGGCGCAGCGCTGGCCGGGCAACATCCGCGAGCTGCGCAATGTGCTGGAGCAGGCGTGCCTGTTGAGCGACGAGCTGGTCCTGACGGCGGGCCCCCTCGCCGGGCTGCTCGTGGCGCCGGTGACGCCCGGCACGGAAGAAGCGGCGGCCGAAGCCCCCATGCGGCCGCCCGCCGGGCCGCCTGCTGCCCCGTTGGCCGAACCGGGCGCCATCAAGCCGCTGCCCGTGGCCGTCGCCGAGCTGGAAGCCCGGGCGATTCGCGCGGCGCTCGATGCGACCAAGGGCAACAAGCTGGCCGCGGCGCGCATGCTCGGTATCGCGCGGGCCACGCTGTACGAGAAGCTGGGCCACATCGGCTGATCGGGGGCGCCCGGGCATTGTCCGAATGCCGGACAGTGCCGAGCGAGACTGTCCGGTGAACGGGCATGTCCGGCCTTGCTGTCCGGAATCCGGCCAGCATCGCTGTGGCGCCTTGCCAGTGAGCCCGGCAGGCCACCAGAGGGAGCGCTCGGTGTTTACCCCGGGCGGTCGCATTCCGGCACAGGCGTTGCACCAAGCTGGGTTCATCGATGCGCCCACAACGAACACCGGATACCCCTGCATGACCCGCCGAGCCCTGCTTGCCACCTCGCTTTCCGTCACCGCGCTGGCCTTGTTGTCGGGCTTGCCGGCCCACGCGGCGGGCAACGAGATCCGCATCGCCCACATCTACAGCAAGACCGGCCCTCTTGAGGCCTATGGCAAGCAGACGGCGGTCGGCTTCCAGATGGGGCTGGATTACGCGACTGGCGGCACGATGACCGTGGCCGGCAAGAAGCTCGTCGTGATCGAGAAGGACGACCAGGGCAAGCCGGACCAGGGCAAGAGCCTGCTGGCGGCGGCCTATGGCGACGACAAGGCCGACATCGCCGTCGGGCCGACCTCGTCGGGCGTCGCGCTGGCGATGCTGCCGGTGGCCGAGGAGTACAAGAAGATCCTGCTGGTCGAGCCGGCGGTGGCCGACTCGATCACCGGCGACAAGTGGAACAAGTACATCTTCCGCACCGGCCGCAACTCGAGCCAGGACGCAATCAGCAACGCCGTCGCGATGGACAAGGCCGGCACCCTCATCGCGACGCTGGCGCAGGACTACGCCTTCGGCCGCGATGGCGTGAAGGCCTTCAAGGACGCGCTGAAGAACGCGAAGATCGTCCATGAGGAGTACCTGCCGCAGACGACGACCGATTTCACCGCCGGCATCCAGCGCGTGGTCGACGCGCTGAAGGACAAGCCGGGGCGCAAGATCGTCGAGGTGATCTGGGCCGGCGGCACGCCGCCGTACAACGCGCTGGCCGCGCAGGAGCTGGCCAAGCGCTATGGCATCGAGGTGTCCTCGGGCGGCAACATCCTGCCGGCGATGGCCGCCTACAAGGCCTTCCCCGGCATGGAAGGCGCGACCTACTACTACTTCGGCATCCCGAAGAACCCGGTCAACGAGTGGCTGGTGGCCAACCACTACAAGCAGTTCAAGAACCCGCCGGATTTCTTCACCGCCGGCGGCATGAGCGCGGCGATCGCGGTCGTCGAGGCGCTGAAGAAGACCGGCGGCGACACGGCGACCAACAAACTGATCGCCACGATGGAGGGCATGAGCTTCGAATCGCCCAAGGGCAAGATGAGCTTCCGCAAGGAAGACCACCAGGCGATGCAGAGCATGTACCACTTCAAGATCAAGGTGGACCCGGCCTTCGCCTGGGGCGTGCCCGAGCTGGTGCGCGAGATCAAGCCGGACGAGATGTCTGTGCCGATTCGCAACAAGCGCTGACGCAACAGCGGGAACCGAGCCGTCCCGCGCCCACACTCCAAGGAGACAAGCCATGAAGACTCCCGCCGTCAAGGCGGGTGGGGTCGCGGCGTTATTCGTCGCCGCGTTCGCCACCTTCGCCACTCCCACCGTCCTGGCCGCCGTCGTCGCCCTGCCGGCACTGAACATCGACAAGAGCCAGGTCACGGTCTCGGGCCTGTCCTCCGGCGGCTTCATGGCCAATCAGCTCGGCTATGCCTACGCGTCCACCTTCAAGGGCGTCGGCGTGTTCGCGGGCGGCCCGTACATGTGCGCCGGCCACAGCAACTACACGGCCTGCATGTACAACGCCAGCATCACGAGCGCCATGCTTAATACGATGCAGGCCGACCTGAACAACTGGAGCGGCACGGCCAACGACGCGCTGGCCAACGTCGCGAGCCAGAAGGTCTTCATGTTCGTCGGCACGAGCGACTACACCGTCGGCCCGATTCCGATGAATGCGGTGCAGACGCAGTACACGAACAACGGCGTCAGCGCGGCGAACCTGAGCTACGTGCAGCGCAGCGGCACCGCACACGTCTTCCCGACCGATTTCGATGCGACCGGCAACAACGCCTGCTCGTCGAGCACCTCGCCCTACATCAGCAACTGCGGCTACGACGGTGCCAAGGCGGCGCTGACCAAGTTCTACGGCACGCTGAACGCCCGCAACAACGCGCCGGCCGCGGCCAACTACATCGAGTTCGACCAGACGCCGTTCACCGCCGGCAACCCCGGCATGGCGGCCAGCGGCTGGGCCTACGTGCCGTCCAACTGCGCCGGCGGCGCGAGCTGCCGGCTGCACGTGGCGCTGCACGGCTGCCAGCAGAACGCCGCGACGATCGGCGACAAGTTCGTCAAGAACACCGGCTACAGCCGCTGGGCCGACACCAACAACATCGTCGTGCTGTTCCCGCAGACCAAGGTCGACAACACCAGCCGGCAGACCTCGGCCAGCGGCTCGCTGGCCAACCCCAACGGCTGCTGGGACTGGATCGGCTGGTACGGCAGCAACTTCGCGCAAAAGGCCGGCACGCAGATG
This sequence comes from Ideonella sp., assembly GCF_035254525.1. Classification (GTDB taxonomy): domain Bacteria; phylum Pseudomonadota; class Gammaproteobacteria; order Burkholderiales; family Burkholderiaceae_C; genus Ideonella. The sequence continues at coordinate 42,527 of NZ_DATFAN010000158.1, forward strand.
GCGGCGCTCAAGGCCATGGTCGACCAGGTCTCGTCCGGCTCGGGCGGTGGCGGCGGCTCGCTGCCCGCGCCGACCGGCGTGGCCACGTCGAATGCGACCGACACGACGATGACGATCGCGTGGGGCGCGGTCAGCGGCGCGGCGGGCTACAACGTGTTCCGTGGCGGTGCCCAGGTCAACGCCTCGCTGGTCGGCGGCACGAGCTACGTCGACTCGGGCCTGTCGCCAGCCACCACCTATTCGTGGACCGTCGCGGCCGTCGATTCCGCCGGCGCGCAAGGTGCCGTGTCCAGCGCGGCCAGCGGCACGACCACCGGCGCTGCGCCCGTCTGCTACACGGCCAGCAACTACGCCCACACGACGGCGGGCCGCGCCCATCAAAGCGGCGGCTACGCGCTGGCCAACGGCTCGAACCAGAACATGGGCCTGTGGAACGTGTTCGTCACGACGACGCTGAAGCAAACCGGGCCGAACTACTACGTGATTGGCACCTGCTCCTGAACCGAATGCTCGAGACCAGAAACCTGACCATCCGCTTCGGCGGCCACGTGGCGGTGGACCATGTGTCCTGCGCCTTCGCGCCGGGCACGCTGACCGCCATCGTCGGCCCCAATGGCGCCGGCAAGACGACCTACTTCAACCTGATCTCGGGCCAGCTGCCCGCCAGCGAGGGCCAGGTGCTGCTCGACGGCATGGACATCACCGGCCTGCCGGCGCCGCTGCGCACGCGCCGCGGCCTGGGCCGGGCCTTCCAGCTCACGCAGCTCTTTCCCCACCTGAGCGTGCTCGAGAACGTGCGGCTCGCCGTGCAGGCGCGGCAGGGTGGCGGGCTGAACCTCTGGCAGGTCTGGCTGGATCGCAAGGACTGGATCGAGGAGGCGCGCGAGATCCTCGCCACCGTGCGCCTGCTGGACCGGCGCGATGCCGCCGCCGCCAGCCTGCCGCACGGCGACCAGCGCAAGCTCGAGGTGGCGCTGCTGATGGCGCTCGAGCCGCGCGTCTACTTGTTCGACGAGCCGACCGCGGGCATGAGCGTCGACGAGGTGCCGGTCGTGCTGGACCTGATCCGTGTGCTCAAAGGCCGCAAGGACGCCACCATCCTGCTCGTCGAGCACAAGATGGACGTGGTGCGCGAGCTGGCCGACCGCATCATCGTGCTGCACAACGGCGCACTGGTGGCCGACGGCGACCCGGCCACGGTGATCGCTTCCGACGTCGTCCAGCAGGCTTACCTCGGCACCGCGCCGGTCGAGGAGGCGGCATGAGCTGCGCCCGGCCGCTCCGAAGCAGCTCGCTCCCCCTCGGGGGGACGGCGCGCAGCGCCAAGGGGGCTGCATGACGGACCTGCTCGTGCTGCAAGGCGTCCATACCCACATCGGGGCGTACCACATCCTGCACGGCGTCGAGCTCGCCGTGCCCGAGGGCCAGGTGACGATGCTGCTGGGCCGCAACGGCGCCGGCAAGACGACCACGCTGCGCACGATCATGGGCCTGTGGGCGGCCAGCCAGGGAAGCCTGCGCTTCCAGGGGCGGCAGATCGGCGGGCCGGGCGGGCAGCTCGCCACGCCCGACATCGCGCAGCGCGGCATCGCCTACGTGCCCGAGAGCATGGGCATCTTCGCGGACCTGACGGTCAAGGAGAACCTGCTGCTCGCGGCCCGCGCGGCGCGCCGCGAGGAAGACCTCGACAAGGCACGGCTCGATTGGCTGTTCGGCCTGTTCCCCGCGCTGCACAAGTTCTGGCTCTACCCAGCGGGCAAGCTCAGCGGCGGCCAGAAGCAGATGCTGGCCGTGGCGCGCGCCATCATCGAGCCGCGCGCGCTGCTGCTGATCGACGAGCCGAGCAAGGGGCTCGCGCCGGCCATCATCAACAACCTCGTCGCGGCGTTCAGCGAGCTCAAGCGCCAGCGCACGACCATCCTGCTCGTCGAGCAGAACTTCATGATGGCCAAGGCGCTGGGTGACCGCGTCGCGGTGATGGACGACGGCCGCGTCGTGCACGCCGGCCCCATGGCCGAACTGGCCGAGGACGAGGCGCTGCAGCACAAGCTGCTGGGGCTGTCGCTGGGGGCGCACCAATGAACGCCGCCGGGCCGCTCCCAAGGCGTTCGCTCCCCCTCGGGGGGACCGGCGCGCAGCGCCGTAGGGGGCGCCTATGAAGAGCATCCCCAAGGCCGCCTTCGACTGGAAGCCGCTCGCGCTGCTGGCCGTGCTGGCGCTGGCGGCGCTGCCGGCGATCGGCTCCGGCGCCACCTGGCTCACGCTGACGATCGCCGGCCTCGCGATGGGCCTGATCGTCTTCATCATCGCCTCGGGCCTGACGCTGGTCTTCGGCCTGATGGACGTGCTGAACTTCGGCCACGGCGTGTTCATCGCCTTCGGCGCCTTCGTCGCCACCAGCGTGATGGGTGGCATGGCCGACTGGACCGGCAGCGCCTCGGTCTGGCAGAACCTCGGCGCCGTGTTTGCCGCGATGCTGGCCGCGATGGCCGTGGCCGGCGCGCTCGGCTGGGCCTTCGAGCGGGTCATCGTGCGCCCGGTCTACGGCCAGCACCTGAAGCAGATCCTCATCACGATGGGCGGCATGATCGTCGGCGAGGAGCTGATCAAGGTCATCTGGGGCCCGGCACAGATCCCGCTGCCGCTGCCCGAGACGCTGCGCGGCGCCGTGCTGCTGGGTGATGCGGCGGTCGAGCGCTACCGCCTGCTCGCGGTCGCGCTCGGCCTGGTGGTCTTCATCTCGATGCTGTGGGTGCTCAACCGCACCAAGCTCGGCCTGCTGGTGCGCGCCGGCGTGCAGGACCGCGAGATGGTCGAGTCGCTGGGCTACCGCATCAAGCGGCTGTTCGTCGGCGTCTTCGTCGCCGGCTCAGGCCTGGCCGGCCTGGGCGGCGTGATGTGGGGCCTGTACCAGCAAAGCGTGGTGCCGCAGATCGGCGCGCAGGTCAACACGCTGCTGTTCATCGTCATCATCATCGGCGGGCTGGGCTCGACGCTGGGCTGCTTCGTCGGTGCGCTGCTGGTGGGCCTGATGGCCAACTACACCGGCTTCCTGGCACCCAAGGTGGCGCTGTTCTCGAACATCGGGCTGATGGTCGCCGTGCTGCTGTGGCGGCCGCGTGGGCTGTATCCGGTCACGAACAGGTAGGCGCCATGCTCGATCGCATCCTTTCCCACGACCTGCCGCGCAGCCGCGCGCTCGCGGTGGCCCTCGTGCTCGTCGTCGCGCTGCTGGCGATCGAGCCCTTCCTCTTCCCCGGCGCCAAGGCGCTGAACGTGGCGGCGAAGATGCTCGTCTTCGTGCTGCTGGTCGCGAGCTACGACCTGCTGCTGGGCTATACCGGCATCGTCAGCTTCGCCCACACGATGTTCTTCGGCATCGGCGCCTACGGCGTGGCGATCGCCTGTTCACGCGCCGCAGGCGACGAGGGCGTGGCCTGGGGCGCGGTGCTCGCCGGGCTGGCGGTCGCGCTGGTGCTGTCGCTGGCCTTGAGCCTCGTCATCGGCCTGTTCAGCCTGCGCGTGAAGGCGATCTTCTACGCGATGATCACGCTGGCCGTCGCCGCGGCGTTCCAGACGCTGGCCTCGCAGCTGTCGGAGCTGACCGGCGGCGAGGATGGCCTGAGCTTCAAGACGCCCGCGTGGCTCTCGCCCTCGTTCGAGCCTTTCGACGAGCCGGTCTTCGGCCTGCTGATCGACGGCAAGGTCATCGCCTACTACGGCCTGTTCGTCGCCGTCGTGCTGGCCTTTCTCGCCCTGCTGCGCATCGTCAACTCGCCCTTCGGCCGCGTGCTGCAGGCGATCCGCGAGAACGACTTCCGGGCCGAGGCGATCGGCTACCGCACGGTGGTCTACCGCACGCTCTCGAACGTGCTGGCGGCGCTGTTCGCCACGCTGGCCGGCGCGCTGCTGGCGCTGTGGCTGCGCTACACGGGGCCGGAAACGACGCTGGGCTTCGAGGTGATGCTCGACGTGCTGCTGATCGTCGTGATCGGCGGCATGGGGACGATGTATGGCGCCGTCATCGGCACGGTGCTGTTCGTCTTCGCGCAGAACTACCTGCAGGACGCGTTGAAGTGGTTCGGCGGCGAGGGCGGTCTCGTCGCCGGCGTGCCATTGCTCGGCCCGCTCGTCTCGCCCGACCGCTGGCTGCTGTGGCTGGGCGTCGGCTTCGTGCTGTGTGTGTATTACTTCCCGAGCGGCGTGGTGGGCCGCCTGCGCGCTCGGGTTGCTTCCAACGAATCGGCCTGAGGAGTGGATCCCATGAACCGTACCGTCACCGCGCTGGCCGCGGCCGCCACCCTGGCTTGCGGGGTCGCCCACGCCGCGCCGCCGAACCAGCGCCCGCCTGTCTTGCGCGGGCCGATCGCCGAGACCGCCTACGACGGCGTCACCGACGACCTGCTGACCGGTGGCCTCGGCAAGACCGGCCTGCTCGGCGCTGCGCCGGCCTTCGTCGACCCGCTGCACCCGACGCCCGCCGAGCTGCGCCGCAATGCGATCCACACCAACTACCGCGCATTGGTCGACTACACCGTCGCCGGCGGCTTCACCGTGTTCTACGGGCCCAACATTGACGTGAACGGCAACGACACGCTGGGCGAAGGCAAGGTCGCGGGGCGCGAGTACCTCGTCTGGGCCGACGATGGCAGCGGCGCGCAGAACGTGACGCTGATGGTGCAGGTGCCCGACAGCTTCAGCCCCGACGCGGCGTGCATCGTCACCGCCACTTCGTCCGGCTCGCGCGGCATCTACGGCGCGGTCGGCTCTGCCGGCGACTGGGGCCTGAAGCACGGCTGCGCGGTGGCCTATGCCGACAAGGGCTCGGGCAACGGCCTGCATGACCTGATGACGAACGCGGTGACGGCGCGCGACGGCACCCTGGGCGATGCCACCACGCTGGGCATCGAATCGCAGTTCACCGCGGCCGTCAGCGACGCCGACCGCGCCGCCTTCAACGCTGCCACGCCGAACCGCGTGGCCTACAAGCACGCCCACTCGCAGCAGAACCCCGAGAAGGACTGGGGCCGCAACACGCTCGATGCCGTGCGCTTTGCCTTCTACGTGCTCAACGAGCGTTACGGCCCGCTCGACGGCCAGGGCGTGCGCCGCGCGACGCTGAACACGAAGAACACGCTGGTGATCGCCAGCAGCGTCTCCAACGGCGGCGGCGCGGCACTGGCGGCGGCCGAACAAGACACCGAGGGCCTGATCGACGGCGTGGCGGTTACCGAGCCGAACGCCCAGCCGCGCCACACCAAGAAGCTGACGATCCGCCAGGGCACGACGACGATCCCGACCATCGGCCGGCCGCTGACCGACTACTTCACCTTCGCCAACGTCTACCAGCCTTGCGCGCTGCTGTCGTCGCAGGCCGGGCTGTCGCTGCATGTCGCGTTCTGGCCGCCGGCGTACACCGCGTCGGCCGAGAACCGCTGCGCCGCGCTCGCCGCCAAGGGCCTGGTCAGCGGCGCGACCGTGGCCGAGCAGGCCGACGACGCGCTGGCCAGGATGCTGGCGTACGGCTGGCAGCCGGACAGCAACTTCCTGCAGCAGTCGCATTTCCGCTTCGCGACCAACGCGATCGCGGTGACCTACACCAACACGCACGGCCGCTTCAGCGTGCTGGACAACCTGTGCGGCTTCAGCATGGCCAACACCGACGCGAGCGGCAACGTGATCGCGCAGGTGCCGGCGGCGCAGGCAGGCATCTTCTCGACCGGCAACGGCGTGCCGCCGACCACCGGTGTCAACCTCGTCTACAACGATTCGGTCGGCGGCGCGAAGCTCGACTTCCTCGCCACCTCGCCGAGCACGGGCACGGCCGATTTCGCACTCGACGGCGCGCTGTGCCAGCGCTCGCTCACCACCGGGCGTGATGCGGTGACCGGCGCCAAGCTCAGCGGTGACATGAAGGCCAAGTCCGACCGCGTGCGCGCCGGCATCGGCGAGGTGCAGCTGACCGGCCACCTGCACGGCAAGCCCACGCTGATCGTCGCCGGCCGCAGCGACGCGCTGGTGCCGATCAACCATGCCTCGCGCGCCTACTTCGCGAAGAACCAGGCCGGCGGCTCCGGCAGCGACAAGGCAGGCAACACACGCTACATCGAGGTCACCAACGCGCAGCACTTCGATACCTTCATCGCGCTCGGGCTGTTCCTCGGCTACGACACCCGCTTCATCCCGCTGCATGTGTACTTCAACCGCGCGATGGACGCGATGTGGGCGCACCTGACCAGCGGCGCGCCGCTGCCGCCCAGCCAGGTGGTGCGCACCGTGCCGCGCGGCGGCGTCACCGGTGCGGCGCCGCCGCTGACAGCGGCCAACGTGCCCCCGATCCAGGCCACGCCCGCGCCAGGCGACCTGATCACGTTCAGCGACAGCACCTTGTCCATTCCTGATTGAGCCGAACCGGGAGTGCCGGCGATGACCGACTTCGTTTCACGCTACCTGGTCTGCGAGGGCCGCGAGATCCACTTCACCGAGTGGGGCGCGCAGCACGACGAGGTGGTCATCGCCTGGCACGGCCTGGCGCGTACCGGGCGCGACATGGACGACATCGCGGCCCACCTCGCCGGCCGCTACCGGGTGATCTGCCCGGACACGATCGGCCGCGGCCTGTCGCAGTGGAGCCCGCAGCCTGCGCAGGAGTACTGCCTGCGCTTCTACGTGGCGCTCGCCACCTCGCTGGCCGATCAGCTCGGGCTCGGGCGCTTCCACTGGCTCGGCACCTCGATGGGCGGGGCGATCGGGCTGCGCGCCGCGGCCACCACCCTGCGCGGTCGCATCCGCACGCTGCTGCTCAACGACATCGGCCCGCGGCTCGCGCCACCGGCGGTCGAGCGCATCCGCACCTACGCCGGCAACCCGCCGGCCTTCGCGACGGTGGGCGAGCTGGAGCGCTACTTCCGCACCGTCTACGCGCCCTACGGCTTCCTCACCGAGGCGCAGTGGCGGCGCCTGACCGAAACCTCGGTGCGCCGCCTGCCCGACGGCCGCGTGACGCCGCACTACGACCCGGCGATGGTGCGCCAGTTCATCGACCACCCGGCCGACTACGACCAGTGGGAGGCCTGGGATTCGCTGGCCATCCCGGTCATGTGCCTGCGCGGCGAGGCCAGCGACCTGCTGGAGCCCGACGTGGCCCAGGCGATGCGGGAGCGCGGCCCGAAGGCCGAGGTGGTCGAGGTGGCCGGCTGCGGCCATGCGCCGGCGCTGAACGTCCCCGCGCACTACGCGCTGGCCGAGCGCTGTTTCGCGGCCGGCTGAATCGCGACAACCTTTCGCCGCCCCGGCTGCACCTACCGACGACAGCTGCCCGAACGGTTCGGGCAGCCTCGCATCGACAAGGAGCAACCGAATGAAGAGCATGACGCGCAAGCAGTTTCTGGGCGCGCTGGGCGGCGGCACGGTGGTGTTGTGGCTGCAGGCCTGCGGGGGTGGCGGCGGCAGCGACGGCGGTGGCATGGGTGGCGGTGGTGGCGGTGGCCTGAGCTGCGGCGCCGGCAGCGCCAACATCTCGGCCAACCATGGCCATTCGCTGACGATCAACGAGGCAGACCTCGACTCGACCACCAACAAGACCTACAGCATCATGGGCTCGGCGGGCCACGACCACACCGTGACCTTCACGCCGGACCAGCTGGCGATGCTGAAGGGCAAGCAGAGCGTGACGGTGACCTCGACCACCACCAGCGGGCACAACCACACGGTGACCGCGAGCTGCGCCTGACGGGCGTGTTCAGCGGCGCGCGGCGCGGCGGGTCTCGATCGACGCCAGCGCGGCGCTGGCGTTCAGCCGCGCCGGCCCGCTGCCGTGCTCGAGCAACGCCGCGCCGAGGGTGGCGCGGTCCAGCCGCGGGTCGGCGGCCAGCAGCAGGGCCGCGACGCCGGTGACGTGCGCCGCGGCGATCGACGAACCCGAGGCGTAGTCGTACCGCCCGCCCGGCTGCAGCGTCAACACGTCGCGTCCCGGCGCGGCCAGCACGTCCGCTGCGGCCGGGTCGATCTCGCCGGCCACGCCGGCGGCGATCACGCCCGGGGTGCCGGTCGGAAAGCCGCCGCGCCGGCCGTCGGGCGGCAGCGCGCCGACGACGATCCGGCCCTGGCGCAGCAGTTCCGCCAGCAGCCGGTCCAGCAGCGGATCGCGCGGGCCGCCCAGGCTCAGGTTGACGATGCGCGCCTGCGTCGCCAGCACTGCGGCCAGCGCCTTGGCCAGGGTGAACGAGTTGCAGCGCGCGCCGCCGGTGTTGGCCGGGCCGCCCGCGGCACCGCGCGGCCAACAGGCGCAGAAGATCTCGAGTTGGGCCTGGGGCGCGATGCCGACGATGCCTTCGCCGTTGTTGCCGACGGCGGCGATCACGCCCGCCACCGCGGTGCCGTGACGGTCGGCATCGGCAGTCCGCCCGGCGGGGCCGGCGCTGTCGCCGACCAGGTCGTGCTGGGCTGCGACGCGCCCCAGCAGATCCGGGTGGTCGAGCGCGGCGCCGGTGTCGACCACCGCGATGCGCACCCCGGCGCCGGTGCTGAGCCGGTGCGCCTGCGCGGCGCCGGTGTCGACGAAGCCGCGCTGCAGGTCCACGTAGGGATCGTTGTAGTAGAGGGGGATCGCCGAACCCGGGAGCGGGCCTTCGTTCCTCGACGGGCCCGGCTCGGGTGCGCTGGTGCTGCCGCGGGTGTCGAAATCCTGCAGCGGCTGAACCAGGCGCACGCGCGGGTCGTGGGCCAGCGTGGCGAGCAACGCGTCGCGCGAGCGGCCGGCCGGCAGTTCGTAGACGACGCAGTGCCAGCCCAGGGCCGCGATGGGCCAGCCCGCGGCCTCGCGCAGGCCATGCTCGTGCGCGAGGGACGCGAGCGCGGCGGCCGCGCGGCTGCCCAGCACGTAGCGCGTGGGCGGCGCGTAGCTGCCCAGGCTGCTGCCGGCGCGGCCGGCCGGGTTCTCCAGCGGGTTGTCGACCGCCAGCACGATGTAGCGGCTGCTGTCGTTGCGCATCGCCTGGGCCGCGGTCGCGCTCGCTTCGGTGCTCGCGCCGCCACCGGGGCTGACGCAGCCGGCACCGGCCAGCGCCAGCAGCGCCAGCGCGGCATGACGGGCGGCGCGCCCGAGGAACTCGGGAGCGGTCGGACGCTTCATGGTGTCGCGGTGATCGGTTCGGCCAGGCGAATGCCCGGCGCGCCGCGCAGGCGCGCCAACACCTGCGCGGGCGGCAGCGCCGCGGCGCCGGGCAGGGGCCCCAGCGCGTAGGCGCCGGCCGCGTTCGGCCCCGCGACCACCTGCAGCCGCTGGGCCTCGAGCAGCGCCTGCCAGTCGGCCAGCCGCATGCCGGCATCGGGCAGCACGCGCAGTGTGGCGGCCGTCGCGGCGGGGGCCAGATCGCTCAAGGTGCGGAAATCACCGTCGGTTCCGGGCCCCGAGCCGAGGTGCAGGCTCATCACGCCCAGGCCCGCCGCCTGCAGCACCACCGCGGCGGCCAGGGCCCAGGTCAGGCGCGAGCCGCGCCCGCCCGGCGCCGGCGGCATCTGCTCGGGCGCATCGTCGAGCCGGGCCAGCAGGCGCCGCAGGCCGGCTTCGGTGTCGGGGTCGTCGGTGGCCGTGGTGCCGGGGCCGGCCTGCGGCGGTGCGGCGCTCTCGGCCAGCGCGGCGTGCAGGCGCTGCTGCCATGCCAACTCGGCGCGGCAGTCTTCGCAGTGGGCCAGGTGCTCGGCGACGATGCGGGCCTGTTCGGGCGTGGCGCGGCCATTGGCCACCCACGGCAGTGTCTCCCAGGCGCGCAGGTGTTCGGCGCGGGGGTCGATGCTCACGATGACTCTCCGGCGCTGCGCGGCGCGTGGCTGGCGGCCAGGTCGGGCAGCAGGTTGCGCAGCTTGACGCGGGCGTGGAACATGCGGGCCTTCACCGTGCCCAGCGGGCACTGCATGATCGCCGCGATCTCCTCCAGCGAGTGGCCGTTGCCGTAGGCCAGCTCCAGCACCACGCGCTGCTCGGTCGGCAGCCGGCGCATCGCCTTGGCGAGCCAGTCGCGCAGCTCGTGGTCGGCCTGCGGGTCGACCGCCGGGTCGTGCCGCTCGAGCCAGTCGGCGCTGTCGATCGCATCGTCCTCGCCATGCTGGCGCAGTGCCTTCAGCGCGCAGCGGTAGGCGATGCCCATGATCCAGGTCGACACGCGCGAGTCGCCGCGGAAGCTGCCGGCCTTCTGCCAGACGATCCAGAAGCAGTCGTTGATGACCTCGTCGGCCACGTCGGCGCGCCGCGTCATGCGAGACAGGAATCGGCCGAGCCGGCGCCGATAGGGCCGGTACAGGGCGGCCAGGGCCTCGCGGTCGCCGCTGGCCATGCGCCGCAGCAGCGCCCGCTCGGCGGGGTCGTCTTCGTAGGAGGCGTGGGTCATCGCCGGTGAGTGTCGCGCGGGGCGCCAAAGGTTGCGAGGCCGGCGCAGATGCACTCAGTCGCCGCCGGGCCGCTCCAAGGCGACTGATCCCTCTCGGGGGGCGACGCCGAAGGCGGCGTAGGGGGCCCTCAGTCCGGCCGGATGCCCGCCTCGTGGATCAGCTTGTCGTAGCGCGCGCTCGCTCGCGAGCAGGCTCGCGAAACGATCGACCGCGCCGGGCGCGGCGAGCGCCTGCTGCACCTGTGCATGCACGCGCGCGACGATGGCCGGCGCCAACCCTGCCGGGCCGACGACGCCGTACCAGACCGAGGCCTCGAAGCCCGGGAAGCCGGATTCGGCGATCGTCGGCACCTCCGGGAGGATGGGGCTGCGCGCCGGGCTCAACACCGCGAGCACGCGCAGCCTGCCGGCGCGCACGTGCGGCAGGGCCTCGAGTGCGTTGACCGCGACGGCCGGCACGTGGCCGGCGATCACGTCGTTGAGCGCCGGCGCGCCCCCCTTGTACGGCACGTGGTTCAGCTGGATGCCGGCGGCGCGCTGGAACAGCTCGCAGGCCAAGTGTGGCGTCGAGCCGTTGCAGGGGCTGCCGTAGGCGATCGAGCGCGGGGCCACCTTCGACGCGGTGATCAGCTTGGCGATCGAATCGAACGGCACCTGTGCGTTCGCCGCGATCACCACCGGCACGCGGCCGACCAGCGGCGGGTGATCAGTGTCATGGTGGTCGTCCTCACTCGGGTTCGAGATTCGCCGCGCGGATCACCTCGCCCCAACGCTTGATCTCGCCGGCGAGCAGCCGCTCGAGCTCGGCCGGTGTGCTCGCGGCCACGCGCATGCCGAGCTGGCCGAGCTTGTCTTTCACCGCGGGCGACGCGACCGCCTCGCGCACGGTGCGGTTCAGCAGCGCGATCACCTCGGGCGGCGTGCCGGCCGGCGCGGCCAGCGCGTTCCACGATGCGACGTTGTAGCCGCCGACGCCGGACTCGATCGCCGTCGGCACGTCGGGCAGCGCCGGGTTGCGGCGGTCCGACGACACGGCGAGTGCCTTCACGACACCCGCACGCACCTGCGGCAGCATCGGCCCGACCATCTCGAAGGCGATGTCGGTCTCGCCGCTGCGCAAGGCCGTCAACACGGCGGGGCTGCCCTTGTAGGGCACGAGCAGGACGTCGAGCCCGGCGACCGTCTCGAACAGCTTGGCTGCCAGGTGCTGGGTGCTGCCGACCGCGATCGTGCCGACGTTGAGCTTGCCGCGGTTCGCCTTCGCGAAGGCGACCACGTCCTTCAGGGACCCGAAGCGGGAGCCGGAGGGCACGAATACGCCGAGGTCGAAGTAGCCGAGCGTGCTGATGCCGGCAAAGTCCTTTTGCGTGTCGTAAGGCAGTTTCTTGAACAGGCCCACGCTGACGGCGTTGGCGTTGCTCATCAGCAGCAGCGTGTAGCCATCGGGCTTCGCCGCCGCGGCCGCCTGGCTGGCGACGATGCTGCCCGCGCTCGGGCGGTTGTCGACAACGACCGCCTGGCCGAGCCGCTGGCCCATCACCTCGGCGACCGCGCGGGCGGTGATGTCGGCGATGCCGCCGGGCGCGAAGGGGACGAGGATCTGGATCGGCCGCTCGGGGTAGCGGCCCTGCGGCCCCTGTGCGGGCGCCAGGGCGGGAAGGGCGGGCAGGGCGGCGCCGGCGGCGAGCCAGGCCAGCGTGCGGCGACGCCGCGGCGATGACAGTGTGCGAAGTGATTTCATGCGACCCCTTTGGCCCTGCGGGCCGTCCCCCCGAGGGGGAGCGAACGCCTTCGGAGCGGCCGGGCGGCGTTCATGGCAGGCGCAGTATCTGAGGCTCCCGCTCAGAAGCGGTGCCTCAACCCCAGGCTGAACGCGGTCTGATCGCCCGGCGTGCCCATGAAGGAGGGTTTGGTGTAGCCGCCGGCGACGCGGTTGTGGTCGACCGCCGCGTAGACATCGGTGCGGCGCGAGAAGCGGTAGCTCGCGCTGACCCAGGCGACCTTGCGCGAGCCCTCGAGCGCGGCACTGCCGGACTGCTGGTCGTCGAAGACCTCGACGCTCAGCGTCGTCGCGCTGCCGAGCTCGACGTTGGCGCCGATCGCGAAGACCTTGTTTTTCTGGGCGCTGACCTCGGCCGAACGCTGCATGTAGCCGGCGAACAAAGCGAAGACCGGATTGAACCGGTAGTTGCCGCCCAGGCCGACGATTCTGCGCGTCTCGGTGCCGGCGCGGTTGTCCATCTGCTGCACGTAGGCGCCCAGCGACAGCGCACCATTCGTGTACCCGGCACCGATCGCCCACGCGCCGTTCGCGCTCGACGAGCCGGCTTGCTCGCCGAAGGTGCGGGTGGCCTGCAACTCGACACCGCCGAGCTTGCCATCCAGGCGCAGCATGTTGTCCTGGCGCGCGATGTGGTGGCTGCTGAACACCGACAGCGCGGTGTTGTTCGGGTTGCCCAGGGGCTGGAAGCGCGCGGCGATCTGGTGCGCGGTCGTGTACTGCCGCCCGAGCGAGACGCCGCCCCAGCCGTTGCGCAAGCCCACGTAGACCTCGCGGCCCCAGAAGCGCGGCGAGGCCGCCTCCTGCCCGTAGTCTGCCGTGGTCGTGCCCTGCTGCGACGCGCCGCTGCCCGGCTCGAAGCCGGATTCCAGCGAGAAGACCGCGCGCAGGCCGCCGCCGAGATCCTCGCTGCCGCGCAGGCCGAGGCGGCTGCCGGTGATCAGGCCGTCGTCCATCGACCAGGCGCCTTCCCCGGCGGCGCCGACGTTGCTGGCGTGGCGCGCCGCGGAGTCGATGAGCCCGTAGATGACGACGTCGGATGGCGTTGCGGCGAGCGCATTCGCCTGGGCCTGGGCGGCGGATGCCGCGCCGAGCGCGACCGCGGCGATGGCGGGAACCGCCGGGTGGATGGACTGCATGGGAGTCTCCGTGCTGGTCGTGGCGAAGGGAATCAGAACGAGATCGACTGGCCGGGCACCGCGACGATGACCTTTATCGCGCCGGTGCCCATGGCGTCGATGAACTGCTGCGCGGTGCCGCGCGCGAGCGGGTTGGCGCCGTAGTGCATCGGAATCACCGCTTTCGGGCGGATCAACTCCTTGACGGCCCAGGCCGCCTCGGCCGGGTCCATCGTGAAGTGGCCGCCAATCGGCACGAGCGCGAGGTCGGGCTTGAAGCGTTCGCCGATCAGCCGCATGTCGCCGAAGGCGGCGGTGTCGCCGGCGTGGTAGATGCGAAAGCCGTTGTCGAGCTCGACGATCCAGCCGACCGGCTCGCCGCCGGGGTGGGCTTCGTCCTGGTTCGACGCTGGGTTGTGCCACACATAGATCGACGAGTGCTCGGCCCGCACGGCGGTGACCTTGATGCCGGGCGCCGGCTCGATCGTTCCGCCCTTGTTCATGCGCGGCAGCAGGTTGACCGGCAGCACGCCGAGTGTCGTCAGCGTCTGGTTCAGATCGCCCGGCGCTCGCAGCGGCACGTTGTACTGCCGCGCCAGCGCCGGCGCGTCGGCAATGTGGTCGAGGTGGCCGTGGCTGACCAGCAGCACGTCGATGCGGCCGAAGGCATCGAGCTGCTTGAACGCCGGCGGCGTCAGCGGATTGGTGCGCAGCCACGGATCGGTGACGATCACCTGGCCCTGGGGCGTCGTGATCTTGAACGCCGACTGGCCGAGCCAGACGACTTCGGCGCGTGGGGCGGCGGGTGGCGCCGTCGGCGCGGCGCAACCGGCCACGAGCGTGATGGCGGCCGCCAACCGAAAGGGAGCGTGGAGGTTCACTTCAATCGGGCCGCACGTTGCCGGCCCGGGCCACCTCGGCCCAGCGCGGGATCTCGCGCCTGATCAGCTCACCGAAGGCCTGCGGTGTGCCGGGCATCGGCGCGGCGCCCTCGGTGGCGAGCTGCTGCATGACCTCGGGCAGCGCGAGCGCCTTGTTGATCTCGGCGTTCAGGCGCGACACGGTCGCGGCGGGCGTGCCGGCCGGCGCGACGACGCCGTACCACTGGTCGGTCTCGAAGCCGGGGTAGCCACTCTCGGCCACCGTCGGCACGTCGGGCAGGGCGGCCAGGCGCTGCGCGCTCGACACCGCCAGCGCGCGCAGCCGGCCGCTGCGCACGTGGGGCAGCACGGCCGGCGAGCCGGTGAAGGTGCAGTCGACCTGGCCGGCGATCACGTCGGTCACCGAGGGCGCGGTGCCGCGGTAGGGCACATGGACCACGAAAACCTTCGCGCGCAGCTTCAGGGCCTCGAAGGTGATGTGCGCGGCGCTGCCGTTGCCGCCGGACGAGTACGTCAGCTTGCCGGGCTGCGCGCGCGCCGCTTCGATCAGCTCTTTCAACGAGCGGATCGGCGAGCTGGCGTTGACCACCAGCACGTTGGGCACGCGGGCGACGTAGGCGACGGGAACGAAGCTCGTCAGCGGGTCATAGGGCAACTTGGGATAGATCGACGGGTTGACCGCGAGCGTGCCGATGTGGCCCATCAGCAGCGTATTGCCGTCCGCCACGGCCTTGGCCGCCTCGCCAGCGCCCAGCGAGCCGCCGGCGCCTGGCTTGTTGTCGATGACCACGTTCTGGCCGAGCGCCGCGGCGAGCTTCGGCGCGATTGCCCGGGCGAGGATGTCGGTGCTGCCGCCGGGGGTGAACGGGACGATCAGGCGGATGGTCTTGGCGCCTTGGGCGCGCGTGGCGATCGGCGCGCAGAGCAGGGCCGCGAGCAGCGCGCGGCGGGTCGAATCGGAGGGATGGGGCATGCGGGCAGCGGTGAAGTCCGTGAGGTCCGTGAGGCCGGTGGGGCCGGTCTGGCGTCAACACGAGAGCATCAGGCCGGCGCGCGCCGGGGACCAGTGCGAGCTGCCCTCCGAGCGTTGCGTTTCGCTTATCGCGGGAGGTCCGCGACGGCTTCGGCCGCGACCTGCCGCAGCGCCGCGATCACCTCGCCGCAGGCCGACGACGCGAGCGCATCGCGCCGCTGCGTGATGCCGATCGCCCGCTCGGAGCCCGGCAGCGGCGGCGAGGCATAGCACAGCAACCCGGCTTGCACGTCCTCGTGCGCCTGCAACGGCGACAGCAAGGCGACGTGGTCTCCCGCCAGCAGGACCGAGCGCAGCACCGTGGTGCTGTGAGCGCGCAGCGCGACGGGAGGGCGCGGCAGGCCGGCCTGGGCGAACAGCCGGTCGAACACCGCGTCGGCCGGCGTGCCCGGCAGCGGTCCGATCCAGGGGTACGGCGCCAGCCGTCGCAGCGATGCACGACGCCCGTCGGCCAGCAGCGGATGGCCGCGTCGCACGACCGCGACGAAGCGGTCGACATACAGCACCTCCTCGGCCAGGTCGCCAGCGCGCGCGTCGCCGCGCAGCGGGCCGACGAGCAGGTCGACATCGGCGTCACGCAGCAGGCGCGTCAGCGATTCGTAGGTGCCGTCCATCACGGTGATGCGCAGCTGGGGCCGCGCGGCGAGCGTGCGCGCCACGGCCTGCGGCACCAGCAGGTCGGTGGCCATCGGCAGCGAGCCGATCGCGACGCGTGATTCGTCGCGGCCGCACCAGCGCGCCAGCTCCTCCCGGCCGACGCGGATCTCGGCATACGCGACCTTGACCTGCTGCACCAGCCACTGGCCCGATTCGTTCAGCCGCGCACCGAGCCGCGTGCGCTCATACAGCGGCACGCGTGCGGCGTGTTCCAGCCGGCGCAAGGCTTGGTGCAGCGCCGGCTGCGAAAGCCCCGCGGCGGCGGCCGCGGCGGCCTCGGTCGGATGCGCCGCGCGAGCGACCAGGGCCTGCAGCAGGCTGTCGCTGACGAGCCGCGGCAAGGACGCAACCGAGGCCGGCGCACCGCGCGAGCGCAGCCCCTGCGCCGCGTCCTGCAACGCCTGCAAGGCACGCTGGACGCGCTGCACCAGCACCTCACCGGCAGCCGTCGGCAGCATGCCGCGCGCGCCGCGCTCGAACAGCGCGACGCCGAAGGCACGCTCCGCCCCTTGCACGGCGCGCGTGACGGCGGCAGGCGACTGGTGCAGCGCCTGCGCCGCGTGCGACACGCCACCGTGTGCCGCGACCGCGGCGACGGCGCGCAGCGCGCGCAGCGGCACGTCGGCCACGAGCCCTGGGGCGGTCGCAACGCGGCCCATCTTTCGAAGACTCAGAACGCCCGCGTGAGGCCGAGCACGGTGCGTGGCCCGGCCGCGTCGCCGACGAAGCGCCGCGCCTCGCCGCTGGCGCCGAGCCGGCTCAGCGAGGCGCGCCAGGCGCCGGCGTGCCAGGCCACCCCGACGTCGGCGTAGCGGTAGTGCGTGCCGGGCCAGTTGGGCAACTCGGCGCTGCCCACGCCGGCGGCGAGCGCCCACCGCGCGGACAGTGGCCAGCGCAGGCCGAGGTCATAGGCGGGATACCAGTGCGAGGATTCGTCGTGAAGCCGGCTGGCCGAGAGTTCGAGCGACACCAGGTCGCGGTAGGCCATGCCCAGCGTGGCCTCGGTGCGGTCGTACTGGCGAACGCCCATGCCGGGGTAGGCGTAGGCACCGAGCCGGCCCTGCAGCTGCCAGTCGGGCGACAAGGCGAGGTAGCCGGCGCCGCGCGCGACGAGCTGGCTGCCGCGGCTGCCTTCGCCGCTGCCCAGCGGCCTGGCGGCGGACAGCGTGGCCGACCAGGTGGCCGCATCCGACACCGCCCCCAGCGCCTGCGCGACCGCGACGCCGGGCCACAGCGAGATGCCGCGCTCGGAGAGATCGCTGCCGAGCGAGACCTCGTCCGACCAGGCGAGCGGCTGGGCGCTGGCCGGCAGGTGGATCGCCCCCAGCCCCATGAGCGCAAGGGTGGCCGAAGTGATGCGCCGAGGGGAGGTCATCGGCACATCGGCAGCCTTCAGGCTGCCATCGCCTCACCAAGGCGGATCGACCGCCCCGGCGCCCACTCGGGGTTGAAGCGCAGGGGGGGCTGGCCCGGCCCGCGCGGCGGGAACAGCATCACCACCGTCGAGCCGAGCAGGAAGCGGCCCATCTCTTCGCCCTGGCGCAGCGTGATCGGCTGATCCGCGTATCGCCATTCGCGCAGGTTCCCCGGCCGCGGCGGGTTGACCACGCCGTGCCAGACCGTGGCCATGCTGCCGACGATGGTCGCGCCGACGAGCGCCAGCACGAACGGGCCGGCCTCGCCTTCGAACACGCAGACCACCCGCTCGTTGCGGGCGAACAGCCCCGGCACGCCGCGCGCGGTGACCGGGTTGACCGAGAACAGCGCGCCGGGCACGTGGATCATCCGCGTGAGCCGGCCGTTGCAGGGCATGTGGATGCGGTGGTAGTCGCGTGGGCTCAGGTACAGCGTGGCGAACGAGCCGTTGCGGAATTGCTCGGCGAGCTGCTGGTCGCCGCCGACCAGCGCGGCGGTGGAATAGAAGTGCCCCTTGGCCTGGAAGATCTGGTCGCCGTTGATGGGGCCGATCTGGCTGATCGCCCCGTCGACCGGGCAGATCAACGGCGCCTCGGCCAGCGGCCGCGCGCCGGCGCGCAGCGCCCGGGTGAAGAAGGCATTGAAGCTCTTGTAGGCCGCGATGTCGGGCTCGGCCGCCTCGCTCATGTCGACCCCGTAGCGCGCGACGAAACGGCGGATGACCCAGGTCGTCAGTGCGCCGGCCTCGCGGCGCGCGAGCGTGCCCATCAGCGAAGTCAGCGCCTGCTTGGGCAGCAGGTATTGCGGCAGGACGCGCAGGCGGTCGGACACGGGTTCCTTCGAGGGGGAGACACTGGGGCACGGATCGCGGGGCGGCCCGACCTTTTCCGTGAAAGGCGGCCATTCTAGGAGTGCGGTCGCCGCGGCGGGGCACGGCTTTGCCCCACAATCGGCGGCGTCCGGAGCCAAGGGCCGGGCGCGCCGGAGGGCGCGCACCGCGCATCCCAGAAATTGAACAAGCACGTCGTTGGTTGGCGCTGTCGGGCCGCGGCCCGCTGGAGCGCGTGGGTCTTGCTGGCCTGGCTGGGGTGGCTGGGCGTGGCCACGGCCGCCTCGGCGCCGGTGGCCGGCCGCCCACCGCTGCTGGCGCTGTCGAGCCAGGCGCCGGCCGAGCTGGTCGGCACGGCCTGGCTGGCCGAGGCCGGCGTCGACGAACCCTTTCCCGCGCCCGGCGCCGACCTCGCCACCTGGTTCGCCGGCCATCGGCCCGCCGCGCAGATCAGCCTGCAAGGTGGCCACTACTGGCTCGCCGCGCGACTGCGCCATGACGACACGGGCATCGGCTGGGTCTTCGACCCCCACAACACGCTGATCGAGCGGGTCGAGCTGCAACTCAGCGGCAGCGACGGCAGCCTGCAGCGCCGCGTGGCCGGCTACGCCGAGCCGCGCGCCCACATGCTGCACTACGGCCAGGGCATCGAGCTGAAGCCGGGCGTCGAGTACCAGGCGCTGGTGCGCCTGGACAGCCGCTACTTCGCCTCGGTGCCGCGCCTGCAGTTCGGGCCCGAGCCGGCGTTCCAGCGCAAGGTGCTGAGCGAGAACCTGCTGGTGCTGGGCTCGCTCGGCGCGATGGTCGCGCTGGCGTTGTTCAACCTGTTCCTCTACACACTGACGCGCACCGCGAGCCACCTGTACTACTTCGTGCAGCTGTCCTTGTCGGTCTGGGCCTGGTCGATGGTGTTCCAGATCCCGACCGAGCTGTGGGGCTGGCAGGGCCTGACGCTGCACTACCTGCCGTTCTTCCTGATGCCGCCGGCGGCCTCGCTGTTCTGCATCGATTTCCTCAGCCTGCGCCAGCGCCACCGGCGGCTGTATGCGCTGCACTGTGGCGTGATCGTGGCCGGCGTGCTGCTGGCGCCGGTGGCGGTGCTGGCGCTGCCGTGGGCGAACCTCGTGGCCTCGCTGCTGATCTCGGCCTGGATGGCGCTGACGCTGACCAGCGGCTTCGTCAGCCTGCGCGCGGGCTACCGGCCGGCGCGCTTCTTCGTGCTGGCCTTCATGGCGCTGGCGATTCCGGGCCTGATCATCCTGCCGGGCAACCTCGACCTGATTCCCGACCTGGTCGACAACGCCGAGGCCTGGACGCTGCTGGGCAGTGCGTTCGAGGCGCTGTTGCAGGCCTTCGCGCTGGCCGATCGCATTCGCTTGCTGGGCCAGGAGAAGGACCATGTCGCCGAGCAGCTGATCCACACGCTGCAGGTGGCCCACACCGACGCGATGACGGGCCTGGGCAACCGCTACGCCTTCGACCTGATGGTCGAGCGGCGCAGTGCGGGCTCCCTGTGGCCGGACCAGCAGCCCTGCCTGCTCGCGGTGATCGACCTCGACGGCCTGAAGCTGATCAACGACCAGCAAGGCCACGCCCGCGGCGACGACCTGATCCGCGCCGTCGGCCTGGGCTTGCAGGCGATGCAGGTCGACGGCACGCGCTGCTACCGCCTGGGTGGCGACGAGTTCGGGATCCTCGCGCCACGCCACCTCGAGGGGCAGATCGCCGAACAGCTGATGCAGCTGGAGCTGGAGCTGCTGGCCGGCGGTTTCGAACAATCGGGTGTCAGCTTCGGCATCGCGCACTGGGAGCCGGGCTGCGACCCGTTCGAGCTGCTCAAGCGCGCCGACGGCCACATGTACCAGAACAAGGCGCGGCGGAAAGCCGAGCGGCGGGCCGCCGCTCAAGCGGCGCGCGCGGCCGAGGTCAGCCCTACCAGCCTGCTTCGCCCCGAATGACGGCGGGCCAGCCGCAGATCGCGCGCGCGGTCTGCATGCCGGCCATCGTCGCGGCCTCGACGCAGCCGGCATTCAGGCCGGTCCTGATCCAGTCGCCGGTGAGGTACAGGTTCGTGAAACCCGAACCATCGGTCGCCAGGCGATAGGCGCTGCTGCCGACCACCGACAGCACGTAGCGCTCGGAGGGGTCGACGTTGGCGCGCCAGTACTGGCTCGCGAAACGCTGCTCGCCGACGCCGCCGTTCAGGTCGACCAGCCACTCCCACTTGAAACCTTCGGCCGTCGTGGCGCTGGGCCACAGCGCGCCGACCTCGGTGTTCAGCTGCTTCGTCGCGGCCACGCGCACCTCGGCCTTGCAGCGCGCCGGGAAGCCGAAGTCGCGTTCGGGCGGGTAGTGGGCCATCGGCAGGGCGCTGCAGAAGTACGAGACGTTCTTCGGCTCCTGGCCTGGCGGCCAGTCTTCGCGCACCAGCAGCTGGTCCATCGGGGCCCAGGTGTCGAAAGGCTCGGTAAAGGCGCTGAGCACGGGTTCCTCGTCGGCGTGGGCCGGGTTGGTCGCCCAGGTGTTCCAGCCCAGCGCCTTCAGGTCCTGGGTCAACCAGACCTGGTAGGCCTGCGTCGCGACGGTCTTGACCTTGGCCGTCATGCTCTGCAGCGCCGGGCTGCGCTCGACGAGCTTCGGCGCGAGCTCGGGCACGCTGGCCGCCGAGGCGCCGAAGACCACCAGGTCGAAGTCGACGCCGCGCTGCAGCGTGATGTGTGGCAGCGGCTTGCCGAAGGCGGCCTCGTAGACGTCCGGCCAGTCGCTCCAGTGCGATTCGAGGTTGATGTTCTTTGCCTGCAGGAGCGCAGCCTGCGCGGGAACGATCTGGCCGTACTGCGGCGCGCTCGGCCAGCAGGCCAGGCCCTTCACGTCGACCAGCGGCTCGTAGTGGTCGGCGCCGCGGGTGACGTCGACCTGGCGCGTCAGCACGATCTGCTCGACGGTGTTGCCGCCGTCGGCCGAAGGCAGCAGCTCGTCGACCTGGTGGAAGAACTTGAAGGTCACGCCGCGCTGGCGCAGCAGCTGGTAGAAGGGCGTGAACACCACGTCGCCCATGCCGGCCTGCATCTTCCACATGATCGCGCCCTGGTAGGCGAAGGCCACCAGCATCATGCCGCGCAGCATCGTGCCGGCCTCGATGTTGGGCTTGTGGAAGTCGCCGTCCTCGAAGGCGAAGACCAGGTCGTAGAAGCCGCGCACCGGGGCGGAATCCACCGTGACGCCGGGGTTTGCGCCGTGTTGCGCGAGCCAGGCCTGGAAGTCGATGTCGTTGATGACGTCGAAGCCCTGCGTGAAGACATGGTCCTCGAACATGCCGATCAGCGCGGTGATCGCCAGGTCGGCGCAGATGTACAGGCGCCGCAGGTCGGTGGAGATCTCGCCGGGCGCGGGCCAGGCATCGCGCAGCCAGCCTCGCAGGCCCTGCAGGCTCGCATGCAGCATCTCGTGGTCGGCGCCGTCGTGGCGGGCGATGTCGCTGCCCAGGGCCTTGGCGGCGTCATGCAGCGCGGCGGCGGCGTGGCGCACGTCGCCCGCCAGATGGGCCGCCTCGCGCTGGGTGGCCTCGGCCAGACGGTGAAGCCAGCCGGGGTCGCCGGGCGAGGCGACCGGCGGCGGCGCGGCATGCGCGTTGCCGAGTTCGCCGAGCCATTGCTGGATCCACTCGCAGGCGGTGACGACCACATCCCAGATCGACAGGCGCTCGCTGCCGCTGCCCGGGGTGCCGGGCCGGGGCGGGGTGTCGACCGGCCAGATCTCCCAGTGGTCGCGTATCCACTCGGTCAGGGCGACGAAGTGCTGCGGCTTGAAGGCCTCGTCCCAGGTGGCCAGCGGCGCACCGGCCGGCCGGCCGAGCAGCGCATAGGCGCGCTTCATCAGCGCGAAGGCGTTCTCGTAGAAGCCGAACCAGATGTGCAGCCCGTGCTCCTCGATGCGCTGGCCGGCAGCCGCATTGCGCCCGCTCGCGCCCTTGCCGCCGATGCGCCAGCCCATCTGGTAGACGGTGATCTCGTAGCGGTTCTGCCAGCCGGGCTGGTCGGTCAGGTAGAACGCCGTGGTCATCGCGCCGACACCACCGCCGATGATGGCCACTTTCTGTGGCTGGATCACCGAGTTGTCGACCAGCTCGACACCCGGCGTGACGCTGAAATCCATGCTCACGTGGAACGGCAGGATCGCCGGCTGCGTGCCCAGCGCCCAGCCGAGTGTCTGGTCGAGCGGGAAGCTGGCGAAGGGCTGCAGCGTGCACCCGAACGGGCCACCGAACAGCTTGACCGCGCGGATCTTGTCGATCCTGGCCGGCGCCGCGACCACCGCCTGGTAGACGGCCTTGACGCCGGCGCCGTCCGGGAACTGCTTCAGGAACACCTGGTCGATCTGCGGCGCGAGCAGGGTCTGGATCACCTGCTCCCAGCCGGCGAGCGACAGGTCCAGCGCATCGGCATCGCTGGCCAGCAGCGCCACGGCCTGGCGCACCAGCGCCTCGAAGTCCTGCAGCGGCGTGGGCGGCGGCAGCGGGTGCTCGGGCGCGACTTGGAGCAGCGGGTGCATCGCCAACTCGGTGTCGGGCGAGAAGGGCTGGAAGCCCTTGCAAGCCAGCGAGAAGGTGAGCGGGTCGCCCTCGGCCAGCGGCATCGTGTACTGGCATTCGTACTTCGGGTAGCCGTACAGCTCACGCCCGTTGATCAGGGCCATGCAGTCGTTGACCCAGATGTGGCAGGGGTAGAAGTAGATGCGGTGGATCTTGGTTTCGCCCGGCAGGAACTGCCCGACCATCACCCAGGTGACGATGTCGGTCTCCTGGCCCCAGCCCTTGGCGCGGTCGACCGGATCGGTCGAGTTGGCATGCTGCACGTCGGTGAAGGTCAGCAGCACGTAGGGCGACAGCACCTTGAAGCTCATCCGGCCGTCCGCGGCGGCGTTCAGCGTCGCGTCGACCGTCTGCTGCAGCGCGGAGCGCTTGCCCTTGACGAAGAAGCCGTACATCTCGGACGAACCGAGCGACAGCGGCGGGTGCATCAGCACGTTGCCGCCGGAGTACAGGTAGTTGGGGCGCGATTCGGTGCGCGGCGAAGCCGGCTCGTGGCTCATCGAGGGATCCTCCCGGGGTGGGGTTCTTGGAGCCGTCGATGCTAGGAAGTGCCCGGCGTGCCGATGGGGCGAACAGCTGCGCGAAGTGCGCGCTTTTGTGGTGTTAGCCCGCTTTCCGGAACAACGCGGCCCAGCCTTCGTGCCCCAGCTTCTCCAGCGTCTCGATGTTTCGTTCGAAGATCGCCTCGGCTTCGGGGAAGGCCTCGACCGCGCGGTCGATGCTGGCTTCGCGGATCAGGTGCAGCGTGGGGTAGGGCGAGCGGTTGGTGAAGTTCGAGATGTCGTCGGCGGCCGTGCCGGCGAACTGGAACCGCGGGTGGAAGCTGGCGATCTGCAGCGTGCCGTCGAGGCCGCGTTCGGCCAGCAGCGCCTCGGCCACTTCGAGGAAATCGTTGAAGTCGAGAAAGTCCTGCAGCACCTGCGGGTGCACGAGCAGCGTGGTGTCGGTTGTCTCGGGGTCTGCGGCGGCCAGGTGGCGCAGCTCGCGGTCCAGCTCGGCCAGCAGCGCCTCGGGCGCGGTCGCGTCGCTGAGCACGTAGCGCACCTGGCCCTTGACCTGCACGCTCTTGGCGAAAGGGCACAGGTTCAGGCCGATGACGGCCTTGTCGACCCACTCGCGGGTGGCGTCCAGGGGGTCGCGATCAGCGTCGGCGGCGTCGGGTGAACTCATGGGGGCATTGTCGCGCGGCGACAATCCGCCCCATGGCAAACGACACCCCTGACGCCGCTGACCAGACGCTGCACGAGGCCTTCGCCCAGGTCACGCGCCTGCTGGCCGAAGCCGGCCACCCGCACGCGCCGCGCTGGCTCGATGTGCCTGCGCGCACCTGCCAGGAAGCCGCCGAGGCGCTCGGCCTGCAGACCGGCCAGATCGCCAAGAGCGTGATCTTCCGCCGCAAGGCCGACGACGCCGCGGTGCTCGTCGTCGCCTCGGGCGACAAGCGCGTGGACGAGAAGAAGGTCGCCGCCCTGGTGGGCGCCATCGGCCGCGCCGACGCCGGCTTCGTCAAGGCCAAGACCGGCTACTCGATCGGCGGCGTCGCCCCGGTCGGCCATGCGACGCCGCCGGTCACGCTGATCGACCGCGAGCTGTTCCGTTTCGACGAGGTCTGGGCCGCGGCCGGCCACCCGAACGGCGTGTTCTGCATTGCGCCGGCCGCGCTGGAAAAGCTGACCGGCGCGCCGGTGGCGGACGTTACGCAATGACCGCGCAGGGCGAGTTGCCGGGCCGAGCGCCGGGCCGCTCCCAAGCCGGCCCGGATCCCCTCGGGGGATCGGCCGACGTACCCGTCGGACGAGGGGTTCCATCCCCGTGCACCAGCGTGTGCAAGATGAACGCCGGCACCGGCTGGTGCGAGGGCTGTTTTCGCACGATCGACGAGATCGTCGCCTGGGGCACGATGGGCGACGACGACAAGCGCCGCGTCTGGGCGCTGCTGCCGGCGCGGCGCGAGCAGGCCGCCGCACCGAAGGAGCCGACCCGATGACCCCCATCGTTTTCCACTTCGACGTCATCTCGCCCTTCGCCTACCTGGCGTTCGAGCACCTGCCCGAGGCCCTGAAGGATTGCAGCTACGTCGTCGACTACCGGCCGGTGCTGTTCGCCGGCCTGCTGAAGGCGCACGGCCACAAGGGGCCGGCCGAGATCCCGGCCAAGCGCGAGTGGACCTTCCGCCAGGTCGATTGGCTGGCCGCCAGGCTCGGCCTGGGGCAGATGCGCTGCCCGGCGCCGCACCCGTTCAACCCGCTCGCGCTGCTGCGCCTGGCGCTGGCTTGCCAGCCAGCCGGCCGGATGCCAAACCGCCGTGTCGTCGAGACGCTGATGCGCCACGTCTGGCAAGCCGGCGGTGCCGACCCAAACGAGCCGGTGCGCTTGGCTGCGCTGCGCGCAGCGCTTGCCCCGCCGCGCGATCCCGACAGCGAGGAGGTCAAGGCCGAACTGCGCGCATTGACTGACTCGGCCATCGCGCGCGGGCTGTTCGGCGTGCCGAGCTTCGAGATGAGCGGCCGCCTGTACTGGGGCCTGGACGCGCTGCCGATGCTGCGCGACGACCTGCTCGCCATCGAGCCGCGCTGAACAACCGTACAGAGCTGCCCTGGGACTTTCCCGCGGTCGCCGTCGGCATCTCACATCGCGGAAGCGTGCCTTCGGGTTCGACCCGAGTTTGTCAGCCTCGCATCAGCCAGCTGTCAGAACCCGGTCAGAGGGTCTCGAAATAGTCGCGCCATGCGTTGCCGGGGTGGCAGCGCTTGTTGGGCATCAGGAGATATTCATGGCAACGACGACGGCAAGCGCGCCGATGACGAGGGAGGAGAAGAAGGTCATCTTCGCCTCCTCGCTCGGCACGGTGTTCGAGTGGTACGACTTCTATCTGTACGGCACCCTGGCCGTGATCATCGGCAACCAGTTCTTCTCGGCACTGGACCCGGCCTCGCGCACGATCTTCTCGCTGCTGGCCTTCGCCGCCGGCTTCATCGTGCGGCCCTTCGGCGCCATCGTGTTCGGCCGCCTGGGCGACATGATCGGCCGCAAGTACACCTTCCTGGTCACCATCCTGATCATGGGCCTGTCGACCTTCATCGTCGGCGTGCTGCCCAGCTATGCATCGATCGGCCTGGCCGCGCCGGTCATCCTGATCGGCCTGCGCATGCTGCAAGGCCTGGCGCTCGGCGGCGAGTACGGCGGTGCCGCCACCTACGTGGCCGAGCACGCGCCGCAAGGCAAGCGTGGCGCCTACACCTCGTGGATCCAGACGACCGCGACCGTGGGCCTGTTCCTGTCGCTGCTGGTGATCCTCGGCGTGCGCACGACGATCGGCGAGAAGGAATTCGCCGACTGGGGCTGGCGCATTCCGTTCCTGGTCTCGATCTTCCTGCTGGCCGTCAGCGTGTGGATCCGGCTGTCGATGAACGAATCGCCCGCCTTCAAGAAGATGAAGGAAGAGGGCCGCACCTCGAAGGCGCCGCTGACCGAATCCTTCGGCCAGTGGAAGAACCTGAAGATCGTGATCCTGGCGCTCGTCGGCCTGACCGCCGGCCAGGCCGTGGTCTGGTACACGGGCCAGTTCTATGCGCTGTTCTTCCTGACCGGCGCATTGAAGGTCGACGCGTCCACTGCCAACCTGATGATCGCCGCCTCGCTGGTGATCGGCACGCCGTTCTTCATCGTGTTCGGCGCGCTGTCCGACAAGATCGGCCGCAAGCCCATCATCATGGCCGGCTGCCTGATCGCCGCGCTGACCTACTTCCCGCTGTTCCGTGCGCTGACCGAGGCCGCCAACCCCGACCTCGCCAAGGCCCAGGCCGCAAACAAGGTCGTGGTGACCGCCGATCCGAACGAGTGCTCGTTCCAGTTCAACCCGACCGGCACCGCCAAGTTCACCAGCTCATGCGACATCGCCAAGCAGGTGCTGTCGGCGGGTTCGGTGAGCTACGACAACGTGGCCGGCACGGGCACAGCCAAGATCAGCATCGGCGAGACGGTGATCGAAAGCTTCAGCCACGTCGGCTTGCCGGCTGACGAGATCAAGAAGAAGGACGGCGAATTCAAGAAGGCCGTGGGCGACGCCCTCAAGGCGGCGGGCTACCCGACCAAGGCCGATCCGGCGAAGATGGACAAGGTCAAGATCGTGTTGATCCTGTCGCTGCTGGTGATCTACGTGACCATGGTCTACGGCCCGATCGCCGCGATGCTGGTGGAGTTGTTCCCGACCCGCATCCGCTACACCTCGATGAGCCTGCCGTACCACATCGGCAACGGCTGGTTCGGCGGCCTGCTGCCGGCGACCGCGCTGGCCATCGTGGCGCAGACCGGCAACATGTACAACGGCCTGTGGTACCCGATCATCGTGGCCGCGATCACCTTCGTGGTGGGGATGATGTTCGTGAAGGAAACCAAGGACGTGGACATCTATGCCAAGGATTGATGGCGGCGCCTGACGGCGCGCCCGATCCCTCGAAGGGCAGCCCGTGCGGCTGCCCTTTTTTCATGTCCGCGTAGGGGCGGTGTCAGGCCACCTGTCTATCGTGCCGGCAAGCACTTCAAGGAGACATGCCCCATGTGGAAACTCATCCTCGCCTTCGCCCTGTTCGCCGCCATTGCGCTGTACCTGCTGTCCAAGGGCGGCGATGTCGACATCAGCGGCGAGAAGCACGGCATCGAGACCAGCCCCCCCGCGGCGGCGAGTGCGCCCGAGGGCGTGGCGTCGGCCGCCTCGAACTGAGCCCTTGACCCCGCTCAAGCCGTGGCTGCCGAGGCGGCGTAGATTGGCCGGCAGACACACCAACCACCGAGCGAGGTCAGGCCATGTATGAACACCTGCTGGTGCCGGTCGACGGCAGCGAGCTGTCGGAGCGGGCGATGCGCGACAGCATCACGCTGGCCAAGCGGCTCAATGCGGCCATCACCGGTTTCGTCGCCGAGCCCGACACGGCGCTACCGGCGGTCGGGCGCCATCCTTCGGTCGTGCTGCGCGAGCACGAGCAGGCCGAAGCGGCCGCGGCGACCCATGCGCGCCACATCCTGGCGCAGTTCCGCGCCCTGGCCGGCGAGGCCGGCATCACCTTCCACGGTCACTACACCCGTGCGGCCCATGTGGACGAGGCCATCGTCCAGGCGGCCGAGCAGTACCACTGCGACATGATCGTGATGGTCACCCACGGCCGCGGCGCGTTCGGTGAACTGCTGTTCGGTTCGCACACCAAGAGCGTGCTGGCGCGCAGCAAGCTGCCGCTGCTGGTGCTGCACTGAGCGGCCCGGTGCCGCGCTGCGTCACGCGAGCAGGGCGGCGACCTCTTCGCCGATTGCCAGCGCCGCGGTCAGGCCCGGCGACTCGATGCCGAACAGGTTCACCAGCCCCGGCACGCCGTGCAGCGCCGGCCCGTCGAGGCGGAAGTCGGCCGCCGGCTCGCCGGGACCGCTGATCTTCGGCCGCACGCCGGCATAGCCCGGCTGCAGCGCATCGGCCGGCCGCTCGGCCAGCCCGGGCCAGTAGCGCATGACCTCGGCCGCGAAGCCGGC
The DNA here is from genome assembly GCF_035254525.1 of Ideonella sp. GTDB lineage: Bacteria > Pseudomonadota > Gammaproteobacteria > Burkholderiales > Burkholderiaceae_C > Ideonella. The sequence goes on from NZ_DATFAN010000158.1 coordinate 70,740, forward strand.
GCCGTCGGCCGCGTCGACGCGGTAATCCACCTCGTCCACCCACCGAAAGCTCGGCCCGAAACGCGCCTGGCCGGCGAGATCCAGCGTCAGGTGCACGCCCAGGTGGCTGCTCTGGCCCGGCACCGGGTAGATCAGGCGCGAGAACGGCGCCGCGCCGGCGAGCGTGAAGTAGGCGCCTTGCGCATAGAACGGCTGCGGCACGTGGCGGGCGTCGAGCCCGTCGATCGCGCGCGCAAGCTGGCAGGCCCGCAGCCCCGCGGCATTGACGACACGGCGGGCGCGCAGCGTGCTGGGCGCGTCGCCGCCGACCGCGAGTTCGAGCCCGCCGCCGGCCACCACCTGGCCGCGCCGCACCGGCGACTTCAGCGCGAGCATGGCGCCGTGTGCCTCGGCGTCGCCCAGCAGTGCGAGCATCAGGCCGTGGCTGTCGACGATGCCGGTCGAGGGCGACAGCAGCGCCCCGCGGCAGGCCAGTGCCGGCTCCAGCGCACGGGCGTCGCCGGCCGACAGCGGCTGCAGATCGGTCACGCCGTTGGCGGCGGCCTGCGCGCGCACCGCGTCGAGCCGCGGCAGCTCGTCGTCGCTGCAGGCCACCACCAGCTTGCCGCAGCACTGGTGGGCCACGCCGTGGCGGACGCAGAATGCGTACAGCAGCGCCTTGCCGCGCACGCACAGCCGGGCCCGCAGCGAGCCCGTCGGGTAGTACAGCCCGGCATGGATCACCTCGCTGTTGCGCGCACTGGTCGCGGTGCCGAAGGCGTTCTCCTGCTCGAGGATGACCACCTCGCGGCCGGCCCGAGCGAGCGCTCGCGCACACGCCAGGCCCACCACGCCGGCGCCGATCACGACGGTGTCGATCTCGTCCATGCCGGGATTGTGCGGTCGTCTTCCACCGCGCCGCGCCCGGGCGGGCCAGGCACAGGCGCTTCGCGCCGCGGCGTGCTTGACGCATACTCGACCGCATCGTGGTGCGCCACTGGGGCGCGCTGCTCCGACCGGTCGTTGCCGCATGCCCAACCCACCCGCCGCCGCCGAGACCCGCATTCCCGTCGAGACGCTGCGCCGGCGCGCGCGCTCGGAGCTCAAGGGCCGCCAGCCGAGCCAGGCCGCACGCGAGGCGGTGCGCGCGCTGATCGGCCCGGGGCCCCATGCGCCCGACCAGCTGATCGAGCTGCTGCACCGGCTCAACGACGCGCACGGCGCGCTGTTCGAGGGCCACCTGGTCGCGCTGGCGGCCGAGATGCGGCTCGCGATGGCCGAGGTGGTGGAGGTGGCGAGCTTCTATCACCACTTCGAGATCCTGCCCGACGATGCGGCCGCGCCGGCGCTGACCGTGCGCGTGTGCGATGGCCTGGCCTGCGCGATGGCCGGCGCCCCGGGCCTGATGGCCGCACTCGCAGGCACGCTGGGGGCCCAGGTGCGCGTGGTGCATGCGCCGTGCGTGGGCCGCTGCGAGCAGGCGCCGGTCGCGGTGGTCGGCCAGCGGCCGCTGCCGCAGGCCACGGCCGGGGCGGTGCAGGCCGCGGTGACGGCCGGCGAGAGCACCCACCCCCCGGCGGCCGACGACGCCGCCTTCGATCCGGTGGCCAAGGCGCTCGGCACCGTGGCCGAGGCGGTCGAGGGCATCGCCCCCCCGTACGTCGGGCTCGCCGCCTACCGCGCCGCCGGCGGCTACCAGCTCGCGGCCGAGCTGGTCAACGGCGAGCGCAACGCCGACGAGGTGCTGGCCGCGCTCGACGGCGCGGGCCTGCGCGGCCTGGGCGGCGCCGGGTTCCCGGCCGGGCGCAAATGGCGCATCGTGCGGGGCTACGAGGCCCCAAGGCTGATGGCCGTGAACATCGACGAAGGCGAGCCCGGCACCTTCAAGGATCGGACCTACCTCGAGCGGGATCCGCACCGATTCCTCGAAGGCGTGCTGGTCGCGGCGCAGGTGGTCGGCACCGAGGCCGTCTACCTCTACCTGCGCGACGAGTACGCCGGCTGCCGGGCGATCCTCGAGTGCGAGCTGGCCCGGCTGCGCGAAGATCCGCCGTGCCCGTTGCCGCCGATCGAGCTGCGCCGCGGCGCCGGCGCGTACATCTGCGGCGAGGAGTCGGCGATGCTCGAGAGCATCGAGGGCCGGCGCGGCGAGCCGCGCCTGAGGCCGCCCTACATCGCCGAACGCGGCCTGTTCGGCCGGCCGACGCTGGAGCACAACTTCGAGACCCTGTACTGGGTGCGCGACATCGTCGAGCGCGGCCCGGCCTGGTTCACGTCCTTCGGCCGCCATGGCCGCACCGGCCTGCGCTCGTTCAGCGTCAGCGGGCGGGTGAAGCAGCCGGGCGTCAAGCTCGCACCGGCGGGCATCACGCTGCGCGAGCTGGTCGACGAATATTGCGGCGGCATGGCCGAGGGCCACACGCTCTATGCCTATCTGCCGGGCGGTGCCTCCGGTGGCATCCTGCCGGCGTCGCTGGCCAATGTGCCGCTGGATTTCGACACGCTGCAGCCGCACGGCTGCTTCATCGGCTCGGCCGCGGTGATCGTGCTGTCGCAGCACGACCGTGCTCGCGACGCGGCGCTGAATGCGATGCGCTTCTTCGCCGACGAGAGCTGCGGCCAGTGCACGCCGTGCCGGGTCGGCACCGAGAAGGCGGCGCGGCTGATGCAGCAGGGGGCCTGGGACCACACGACGCTGGATGACCTGTCGGCGGTGATGGCCGATGCGTCGATCTGCGGGCTGGGCCAGGCGGCGCCGAACGCCATCCGCTGCGTGCAGCGCTACTTCGCGGACGAGGTGAAGTGATGAGCAGCATCCAGTTCACGCTCGACGGCCAGCCCTGCGAAGCACGCGCCGGCGAGACGATCTTCAAGGCGGCCGAGCGCGCCGGTGTCGCCATCCCGCACCTGTGCTACAGCGACGGCCTGCGCGCCGACGGCAACTGCCGTGCCTGCGTGGTCGAGGTGCAGGGCGAGCGCACGCTGGCCGCCTCGTGCTGCCGCGTGGCGCAGCCCGGCATGGTGGTCGAGACCCGGAGCGAGCGGGCCACTCGCAGCCAGAAGATGGTGGTCGAGATGCTGCTGGCCGACCTGCCGCAGGCGGGCTACCAGTGGCTAGACGGCGATGCACAACGCCCGCATGGCGAGCTGAGTGCCTGGGCCGACGCGTTGGGCGTGAGGCCGCGCGCCGAGCTGGTCACGCTGCGCCGCGAGCAACCGGCCGCCGACCTGAGCCACCCGGCGATGGCGGTCAACCTCGATGCCTGCATCCAGTGCACGCGCTGCGTGCGCGCCTGCCGCGAGATCCAGGTCAACGACGTGATCGGCATGCGCGGCCGTGGCGCCGGCACGCAGGTGGTGTTCGACCTCGGCGACCCGATGGGCCAGAGCACGTGCGTGGCCTGCGGCGAGTGCGTGCAGGCCTGCCCGACGGGCGCCTTGTCAGCCAAGTCCTTGATCGGCGACCAGCGGGTCGAGCGGGAAGTCGCCTCGGTCTGCCCGTACTGCGGTGTCGGCTGCCTGCTGACCTACCAGGTCCGCGGCAACCGCATCGTCGCCGTGCAGGGGCGCGACGGCCCGGCCAACCATGGCCGCCTGTGCGTCAAGGGCCGCTTCGGCTTCGACTACGTGAACCACCCGCAGCGGCTGCTCAAGCCCCTGGTCCGCAGGCCGGGGGTGCCGAAGGACGCGGCCGCGCAGAACCACCCCGGCCAGCCGCCGCGCGACTGGCGCGAGGTGTTCCGCGAAGCGAACTGGGACGAGGCCCTCGATGCTGCCGCCGGGGGCCTGAAGCGCCTGCTCGACGGGCATGGCCCCGCGGCGCTGGCCGGCTTCGGCTCGGCCAAGGGCAGCAACGAGGAGGCCTACCTCTTCCAGAAGCTGGTGCGCACCGGGTTCGGCAGCAACAACGTCGACCACTGCACGCGGCTGTGCCATGCGAGCAGTGTCGCGGCGCTGCTCGAGGGCGTGGGCTCGGGCGCGGTCAGCAACCCGGTCAGCGATGTGCAGCATGCGTCGCTGGTGCTCATCATCGGCGCCAACCCCGCGCAGAACCATCCGGTGGCCGCGACCTGGATGAAGAACGCCGCCGAGCGCGGCACGAAGATCGTGCTGGCCGACCCGCGCCGCACCGACCTCGAGCGCCACGCCTGGCGCACGCTGCAGTTCCGGCCCGACACCGACGTGGCGCTGCTGAACGCGATGCTGCACACGATCATCGAAGAGGGCCTCACCGACCCGGCCTTCATCGCCGAGCGGGTGAACCGTTTCGACGAGCTGCGCGCGCAGGTCCAGGGCTTCTCGCCCGAGGCAATGGCGCCGGTCTGCGGCATCCCGGCCGAGACGATCCGCGAGGTGGCTCGCGCCTATGCGACCAGCCCGGCGTCGATGATTCTCTGGGGCATGGGCATCAGCCAGCATGTGCACGGCACCGACAACGCGCGCTGCCTGATCGCGCTGGCCGCGGTGACCGGCCAGGTCGGGAAGCCCGGCTCGGGCCTGCACCCCTTGCGCGGCCAGAACAACGTGCAGGGCGCGAGCGACGCCGGCCTGATCCCGATGATGTTCCCCAACTACCAGCGGGTGAACGACACCGAGGCGCACAAGTGGTTCGAGCGCTTCTGGCAGACGACGCTCGACGCCCGGCCGGGCCTGACGGTGGTCGAGATCCTGCACGCCGCGCTGGCGGCTGATGACGACCCGAAGCGCATCCGCGGCATGTACGTGATGGGCGAGAACCCGGCGATGAGCGACCCGGACCTGTCCCATGCGCGCGCCGGCCTCGCGAACCTCGAACACTTGGTCGTGCAGGACCTGTTCCTGACCGAGACCGCCTGGCTGGCCGACGTGGTGCTGCCCGCCAGCGCCTGGCCCGAGAAGACCGGCACCGTGACCAACACCGACCGCATGGTGCAGATGGGCCGCCGCGCGCTGGACCTGCCCGGCGAGGCCAAGCCGGACCTGTGGATCATCCAGCAGATCGCCCGGCGCATGGGCCTGCCCTGGCGCTACGAGGGGCCGGACGATGGCGTCGCCGCGGTCTACGAGGAAATGCGCCAGGCGATGCACGGCGTGATCGCCGGAGTCAGCTGGGAGCGGCTCGAACGCGCGCACAGCGTGACCTACCCCTGCCTGACCGACGACGATCCGGGCCAGCCCATCGTCTTCCACGACGGCTTTGCCACCGACGATGGCCGCATCCACCTCGTGCCGGCCGCGCTGCTGCCGGCCGACGAGAAACCCGATGCCGACTACCCCTTCGTGCTGATCACCGGCCGCCAGCTCGAGCATTGGCACACCGGCAGCATGACCCGGCGCAGCCAGGTGCTCGATGCGCTGGAGCCGGCGCCCACCGCCAGCCTGCACGGGCAGGATCTGGCGCGGCTGGGGCTGGAGCCCGGCGGCTGGCTGCGGGTCAGCTCGCGGCGCGGCACGGTGCGCCTTCAGGCGCGGCGCGACGACGGCACGCCGCCGGGTGGGGTCTTCATTCCGTTCGCGTTCGCCGAAGCGGCGGCCAACCTGCTGACCAACCCGGCGCTGGATCCGTTCGGCAAGATCCCCGAGTTCAAGTTCTGCGCGGTGCGGGTCGAGCCGGTCGATGGACCGGCAACGGGCTCCAATTCGACTAAGGGTTGACCCTGATCAACCAGGCGGGTCGCGGGCGCCGGTAGCCTCGCGTGCTGGCCTGCCGGGCGCGCGTCCGGGCGGGCCATCGCCTTCGTCTTCCGCCCGACCACCCCTGGACCCGCCATGATTCCCTTGCAACCCGCTCCTGCCGGGCTGCCGTCGCGCAGCTTTGGCGGTCCCGCCGCCTCCGCCCACCTGCGCTGGCTCCTTGCCGCGCCGCATCGCCTGGGCTTCTTCGGCGGCGGTCTGATGCTTGCCCTGTCGGCGCTGTGGTGGGGCGCGATGCTGGCGGCGCGCTTCGGCGGGGTGGCCGTGCCCTGGGCCGTCTCGCCCGGTACGGCGCATGCGCTGCTGATGACCTTCGGCTTCATGCCGATGTTCTTCGTCGGCTTCCTGTTCACGGCCGGGCCGCGCTGGCTGGGTGTGGCACCGTTGCCGATGCGCTCGGTCGCGCCGGGCGTCGGGCTGATGCTGGGCGGCTGGGTGCTCGCGCTGCCGGGCTTCCACCTGTCCAGCGCGCTGGCCGGGCTGGGGCTGGGCGGTGTCTGCGCCGGCTTGATGCTGCTGACGGCGCAGTTCGGCCTGATGCTGTTCGACAGCCGCGCCGAGGACCGCGACCACGGCCGCATCGTGCTGGCCGCGCTGGGCATCGGCACGATCGCGCTGTGGGCCGCCGCGCTGGCGGTGACGCTGCGCGCCGATGCGGCCACCCGGGCGGCCGTGTGGGCGGCGCTGTGGGGCTGCTTCGGCCTGGTCTTCGTCGCCGCCGCGCACCGGATGATCCCGTTCTTCAGCGCCGCGGCGCTGCCGGGCGACGGCGCCTGGCGATCGCGTGCGGTGCTGGTCGCGCTGGCCGCCTTCGTGGCCGTGCAGGCGCCGTTCGCCGCCGCCGAGGCGCTGGGGACGTTTTCGCCGGCGTTGGCCTTCGTGCAGGGCGCGATCGAGTGGCTGGGCGCGCTGCTGCTGTTCTGGTTGTCGCTGCGCTGGGGCCTGCGGCAGAGCCTTGCGATCCGCCTGCTGGCGATGCTGCACATGGGCTTCTTCTGGCTGGCGGTGTCCTTCGCACTGGGGGGCGTGTCGCAGCTGCTGCGGGCCTTCAGCGATGGCAGCCTGTCGCTCGGCCTGGCGCCGGTGCACGCGTTCACGATGGGCTACCTCGGCAGCACGCTGCTGGCGATGGCCACACGGGTGGCCTGCGGCCAGCACGGCCGGGCCGTGGCGGCCGACCGCTGGGCCTGGGTGATGTTCTGGGTGCTGCAGCTCGGCGTGGTCGCCCGCGTGTTCGCCGCGCTGTGGCCGGTGGCCGGCACGCACCTGACGCTGCTGGCCGCACAGTGCTGGCTCGCCGCGGTCGGCGCCTGGGCGCTGCGCACCGGACGCTGGATGCTCAAACCCTGAGCAGCGCCCCGGCCCGGCGGGCGTATGCTCGCCGGCCATGAACGACGCCACGATCCGCATCGCCCTCGTCACCGGCGCCGGCAGCGGCATCGGCAAGGCCTGCGCGCTGGCCCTGCTCGACGCCGGCTGGACGGTGGTCTTCAACGGCCGGCGCGCCGACGCGCTCGCGGCCGCGATCGCCGAGTCGCCGCATGCCGGTCGCGCCTGGGCGGCGCCCGCCGACGTGAGTGACGAGGCGGCGGTGGCCGCGCTGTTCGAGCAGATCCGCCGGCGCCACGGCCGGCTCGACCTGCTGTTCAACAACGCCGGTATCTTCACCGCCGGCGTGCCGATCGACGAGCTGCCGGTCCAGGCGTGGCGCAGCGCCGTCGACATCAACCTGACCGGGGCGTTCCTGTGCACGCGCGAGGCCTTTCGCCTGATGAAGGCGCAGTCCCCGCGCGGCGGCCGCATCATCAACAACGGCTCGATCTCGGCCCACGCGCCGCGGCCGAACTCGGCGCCCTACACCGCGACCAAGCACGCGATGACCGGCCTGACGAAATCGTGCGCCCTCGACGGCCGGGCCTTCGACATCGCCGTCGGCCAGATCGACATCGGCAACGCCGCGACCGACATGACCAGCGCGATGGCCCAGGGCATGCCGCAGGCCGACGGCAGCCGCCGCGCCGAGGCGCGCATGGACGTGCGCCATGTGGCCGATGCGGTGGTGCAGATGGCCGCCTTGCCGTTGTCGGCCAACATGCTGTTCACGACCCTGATGGCCACCGGCATGCCCTTCGTCGGGCGCGGCTAGCCTCGACAGATCAGTTGGCCTTGCGCCGGATCACGCTGGCCTGCTTGGCATCCTCGGCGTAGACGAACTGCAGCGCGCCGTGGCGCCAGGTGGCCAGCCAGATCATGTTGATCGTGAAGGCGTCGTGGTCCTGCGCGCTGAACGGGTGGTCGTGCGTCGTTACGACGCCAGGGTAGGACTGCTGCAGGTTCTCCAGCGCCGCCTTGAGGGCGGGGCCGCTGGTGTCGCCGCGCGTCTGGAAGACCGCGCGCAGCATCAGGTGCACCGCATCGTAGGTCTGCGCCGCGGCCATCAGCGACGACACCGGCTGGTCGCCGGCATGGCGCTTGAGCCGCGCAATGAAGGACATGCGGCGCTCGTTCGACAGATCCGGCACGATCGACTGGACCATCATCGCGCCCTCGGCGGCGCCCGCGGACTTGTCCCACACGGTGCGGAACGACATCGGCCACGGCCCGAGCAGCGGGCCGCTGAAATGCACGGCCTGGCGGGCACTGGCCAGCGTGGCGAGCTCCGGCCCGACGCTGTAGCCGATGATGGCTTCGGCCCCGGCGGCCTGTGCGGCCCGGACCTCCGAGACCAGCGAGCTGACGCCGAGGTCGAAGCGCGCCACGTACACCGGCCGCAGGCCCTGCTCGGCGAGAAAGTGCTTGAGGTCGGCCAGGCCACCTTCGCCGTAACCCGTGCGGTCGGCGAACAGCGCGACGCGTTTCAGGCCGCGCCGCAGGGCGACTTCGCGCACCAGGAAGTCGGCCTGCAGCGTGTCGCGCGGCGACAGGCGGAAGACGAAGCTTTCGGCCGGTGCGTAGGTGGCCGTCACCGCCGAGCCGGTGGCCACCGGCACCATCAGCAGGTGCCGGTGGGTCTGGAACACGTCGATGGCTTTCAGCGCCACGCCGGTGTTGCAGTAGCCGATCGTGAAGGCGACCTTCTGCTGCAACACCAGGTCCTCGGCGGCACGCCGGCCCTCGTCGGGCGTGGCCTTGTCGTCGCGCACCACCAACTCGAGCGGGCGGCCGAGGTAGCCGCCGACCTCGTTGATCTCCTTGACAGCCAGCGTGGCCCCGAGGCGGGCGCTGTTGCCGAAGTCGCCTGAGCCGCCCGACAGGGGGCAGATGAAGCCGACGCGAAGCGGCGCCGGCTCCTGGGCGGCGGCCGGGCCGGTGGCGGCCAGGGCCAGTGCAGCGGCGAGGCCGGCGCAGCGTACAGCAAGGGTGCGGCGAGGCGTCATGGCGATTGGCCCCGGCGTTCGGCGCGGGGCAGGGGTTGGCGGACGGCGCGCGAGACTAGGCGCGCGAAGCTGAAAGCCAGCTTGAAATCGATGCCGCCTGCGGGAAGGTCCCAGGCTGCCGAAAACAAAAGGGCCCCCGGCGGGGCCCTCGCGCATGGCATCGCGGCCGCTGGCGGCCCGATGGTGTTGTTACCGCGGCGGTGCCTTGATCACCACGTAGTTGGCATCCGGGGCGGACAGATCCAGCGAGACCAGGGCATCGA
>NZ_DATFAN010000159.1:0-6116 GCF_035254525.1 Ideonella sp.
GACCACAACTTGAAGACCGCCGCCAGGGCATCCGCATATGCAGTGAAGGCGCCGACGGCCACGATCGTCATCAGAGCGGCTACCAAGCCATACTCGATCGCCGTCACCCCGCTCTCGTCAGCCCACCAAGCACGCCACGCGACTGCTTGCGAGCGCTTGGTGGTCATGTCGGTGTTCGTTGAGCACATGAGTCAACTCTAGGTTTGCGCTGCCCCGGCCACATCTGACGATGTGCCCGGTCGTGCACCGGATTCGCCTCCCACCCGCATGGGAGGAAGCTCCCCCCGCAGGTAACGGGCGGCCAGTTCCTTGACTTCGGCCAACAGGTGGCTGGCCGGCTCGTGCTTGCTCACGAACGCACTCGCGCCCAGGCCCATCGCGCGGTGGCGCGTGCCGGCATCGACCAGGCAGGTGAGCACCATCACGTAGGCGTGGCGGCTCAGGGTGGGCAGCAGCGCCAGGCCGTCTTCGCCGCCCAGGTCCACGTCGAGCACGACGAGCTCGGGGCACACGGATTCGACGCAGGCCAGTGCCTCGGCGGCGGTGGCCACCGCATGCACGCTGCGCAGCGACAGCGGCGCCGAGCGCAGCAGGCGCGCCAGGCCTTCACGCACCGCCACGTGATCGTCGATGATCAGCAGCGATGGGCCGGTGCGGCCGCCGGGCGGCGATGTCAGGTTCGCATAAGGCATGGGCCGATGCTAGGCAGCGGCCACGCCGGCGACCATGGGAGGTCGCGGCAAGCGGGATAGGAGTTTTGCCCCAAGCCCTTAAGCTTCGGGGCGCGGGGCGGCTTCAGTTCGCCCGGGCGACGGCGTCGGGCTTCGCGAGCCCGTGCTCGGTGGCGAACAGGTGCAGCTCGAGGCGGCCGCGCACGCAGAGCTTGGCGTAGATCGCCGTCAGGTGGTTGCGCAGCGTGTGTTCGCTCATGCCCAGCGCATCCGCCACGGCGAGCTGCTTGCCGCCGCTCATCTGGACCATCGTGGTGATGATGTCGCGCTCGCGCGGCGTCAGGCTGGCAATGCGCTGGCTGGTCCCGTCCTGGGGTGGCGGCGCGGCCGGGCGGCCGGTCAACTGGCCCAGCACGTCGGCCAGCATGTTGCGGTTCAGCCAGATCTCGCCTTCGTGCACCTTGCGGATGGCGCGCAGCACCGTGTCTGCCGATTCGGACTTGTGCAGCACACCGCGCGCGCCTTGCAGCACCGCCTGCCGCTGGTGGGCGAGGTCTTCGTCGGCGGTCAGGATCAGCACATGGCCGGGGCAGCGGCGCTGTACGTCGGCCAGCGCGCTGCAGCTGTTTTCGCCGGCGAGGTCGAGGTCGAGCAGCAGCAGGTCGGTTTCCGCCAGCGCGGGGTGGCCCACCAGCTCGGCGCGCGACAGCGCCGTGCCCACGACTTCCATTTCCGGCCGCGCGCTCTCGATGAGCTGCTGCAGGCCCCACAGCGTGACGCGGTGGTCGTCGGCCAGGAAGACGCGGATCGTTGCCTGGCCGAGCGCCATGGGCGGCTTGCACGCTGCCGCTGCTGCTGTGGGGCGGGTGGCCTGGGAAGCTGGCTGCATGGTGTTCGCTCGCGGTACGCCTTCAGATCGGGATCGTGATCGCGATCTCGGTGTCGAGGCCGTTGGGCCGGCTGATGTTCAGCATGCCCCCCAGTTCCTTGACCCGCTCGGACAGCGATTTCGGGACGAAGTCGTTGACCGGCTTGCCCTGCACACTGCCCGCGTCATCGCGAACCTTCACCTGGATGCTATCTCCAACCGTAGTCAAGTGTATCCAAGCGTTTCTGGCCGATGTGTGTTTCCGCACGTTGTTCAGCGCCTCGTTGACCATGTGGAAGACCGATCCGGCCAACGCGCGGCTGGTCTTGATGTCGTCCGGGCAATCCAGGTGGATCTCGATGCCGAACAGCACGCTGAATCGGCGGGCCTGGCGGCGCACCGCCGGCACGAGCGCGTTGTCGCCCTTCTGCTGGCCCGAGCGCAGGACGGAAATCACCTCGCGCAGCTCGTTGACCTCGTGGTTCATCAGGTCGAGCAGGGCGGCGATGTCGCCGTGCAGCGGGTTGTCGGCCGGCGTGCGCAGCGCGAGCGCCTCGATCGCATAGCGCAGCCCGAGGTAGGGCTGGATCGCGCTGTCGTGCAGGTCGCGGCCGATGCGCACCCGCGCGTGGGCGCCGATCTCCTCGTTCAGCTCGTCGACCAGCGCGGCGCGCTCGAACAGGCGCATCAGCGTGGGGGCGAGGTCGGCCAGGGTGCTGGAACGCCACTCGTCGCGGTGTCGCGTGGTGCTGCCGATCAGCAGATGGCCGCAGGGGCGGCCCCGCAGGCGCAGGGGCACGACGATCAGGCGGCGCACCTCCAGCATGCCGGCCAGCTCGGACAAGGCATCGCCCGCACCGTCGATCATGGTTTCGGCCGGGTGCACCTTGACGCCGCCGAACAGGCCGAGCAGCCGGCGCGGCGTGAGGCTCGCCGGTGCCCCGGGCAGGCGGGCGAGCTGTTCTTCGAACTGGTGGTGGATGCCCGCGCTCGTACGGAAGCTGCCCTCGGTGCCCGAGCTGACGACCGCCGGGGCGTTCCGGCTCGACTGCAGCACGACGGCCACCACGGAGGCACCCGTCTCGTGGCGCAGCCGCTCGGCCGCGGTCAGGCACACCGCCTCCAGGCCCCGGCGAGGGTCGATCTCGGCCTCGAAGTGGTCTTCGAGCGCGACACGGCGGCGCAAGGCGTGCATGGGCCGCGAGAGCAGGGCCGCCGTGGGCGCCAGGGTGAGGATGCCGAGTGCCGGCAGGAAGCGAAGCGGGTCGAGGGCCAGCGCGCCGCGCCAGGCCGAGCCGGTGACGTTCAACGCCAGGGCCAGCGTGGCGAAGCAGGCCAGCATCACCCCCTGCCGCACGCCATGCAGCACGCTGGCCATCACCACCGGGAGGATGAAGGTGACGGTCAGCATGTCGGCGGCGTCGGGCGCCCCCAGCATCATCACGGCGGACCAGACCACATCGATCCAGGGCTGCAGCACCGGGCGCGGCAACGGGCGGCCACGTGCCTCGCCCCAAAGCAGCGCGCCGCTCCAGGCCGCATAGGCGAGGAGCAGCCCGCCGGTCCAGCCGCCCAGCTGCCCCTGTGCGGCCAGCTCGAGGCCCACCAGCATGACGACGATGCTTCGCAGGCCCGCGCCGAAGCGCTGCAGGGCGGACTGGGGGGCAAGGGGCGCAGGTGCCGCCGCCAGGGCGTTGGGCGGATCGGGCGGGGCGTATTCGGTGCGCGCGTCAGGCACGGTGCGACGATCCTCGTGAATCGCCGGGTTCAGCGCGCCGTGTCAGCCGTCGGTCCGTGTCTCAGTGCCTTGCCGATCGATGCGTCGGTTCGATTCTTCTGCGCCTCACCCTGCGAGAGTTCGCTGCAGTTTAGAGGAGGACACCGTTGGCAACACGACAGTTGTCAATGATCGACAGGCCGGCGCGGCGAACGGACAACAGCGCGGGCTTCAGAGCCTGCCGGCGCAGCCGGGCGCGCCGCAGCGGCAGGCCAGGCGCCCTTCGTGGTGCGTTTCGCCGTAGGCCACGGTGATTTCCTCGCCCGGCTCGATGGCGCGCAGCGAGTAGAACTCGATGCGCCCGTCGGTGATGCGCAACTCGCCATTGGGCTGGCAGCTGTGGTTGGTGAAGCGCATCGGGTCGGTCGAGCGAGCCAGGTCGATGGCCTTCTTGGCCGAGACCTCGACGATCATGATCCGCTGCAGCGTGGCGGCGCGGCGCCGCGCCTCGGCCACCGTGATGCTTTCGCCGCGCACCTCGCCGATCTTCTGCCAGCGCGGCACCGGCTCGAGCGCGAAGACGCCGAAGCCGTCGATCGGGCTGCGGCGCACGGCCACGTCGTACTTCTGGTATGGCGGGCGTTCGGCCAGGGTGCCCACGGCAGCGGCCCTCAGCTCAGCCGCGCAGGCCGGTCTCGGCGGCGTGGGCCGGCAGGGTCACCACGGCTTCAGGCTTCCAGCCCTTCTTGCGGTGCTCGGCCACGACGTTGGTGTAGATGCCGCCGCGCACGTACCACTTGGCGGTGATGCGGGCGTAGCGCGGCTTGGTCGTCTCGACGATCTTGGTCAGGATGTCGTTCGTGACCTTCTCGTGGAACGCGCCTTCGTTGCGGAAGCTCCACATGTACATCTTCAGGCTCTTGAGCTCGATGCACAGCTTGTCGCAGACCATGTCGATCGTGAAGTGCGCGAAATCGGGCTGGCCGGTCAGCGGGCAGTGGCAGGTGAACTCGGGGATCTGGAACTGGATCACGTAGTCCCGCTCGGGGGCCGGGTTCGGGAACACATGCAGTTCCTTCGACGGGGCGGTGGGCGGGTTGGGCGGCATCGGCCGCTCGCGCGGAACAGACTGGGGGGAAGGGGTGCGAGCCATGCCTGCGATGGTATCATCCCGGCCTCTTCGGCGGCCCGCTCTTGGCCAAATTAACCAAGTAAATCAATGACTTAGAGCGAAGGCTCGGCAGCCTTGCCGGCACTTCGCCAGCCCCCTCGTTCCATGCGGCTCAACCAGATCAAGCTCTCGGGCTTCAAGTCCTTCGCCGAGCCGACCACCTTCCAGCTGCCCGGCCAGCGGGTCGGCGTGGTCGGGCCCAACGGCTGCGGCAAGTCCAACATCATGGATGCGGTGCGCTGGGTGCTGGGCGAATCGAAGGCCAGCGAGCTGCGCGGCGAGTCGATGCAGGACGTGATCTTCAACGGCTCGGGCAATCGCAAGCCGGCCAGCCGCGCCAGCGTCGAGCTCGTCTTCAGCAATGAAGATGGCCGCGCCGGCGGCTCGTGGAACCAGTACAGCGAGATCGCCGTCAAGCGTGTGCTGACGCGCGACGGCACCTCCAGCTACTTCATCAACAACCAGCCGGTGCGCCGCCGCGACGTGCAGGACGTGTTCCTCGGCACCGGCCTCGGGCCCCGCGCCTACGCCATCATCGGCCAGGGCACGATCAGCCGGATCATCGAATCCAAGCCCGAGGAACTGCGCCTGTTCCTCGAGGAAGCCGCGGGCGTCTCCAAGTACAAGGAACGCCGCCGCGAGACCGAGAACCGGCTGACCGACACGCGCGAGAACCTGACGCGTGTCGAGGACATCCTGCGCGAGCTGAACGCCAACCTGGAAAAGCTGGAAAAGCAGGCCGAAGTCGCCGCCCGGTACAACCAGTTGCAGGCCGACGTCACGCTCAAGCAGCACCAGCTCTGGTACCTCAAGCGCGCCGAGGCCGAGAACGACCAGGCGAAGATCAAGGCCGATGCCGACAAGGCGGTCAACGAGCTCGAGTCGCGCGTGGCGGACCTGCGGCGCGTCGAGAGCGAGCTGGAGACGATCCGCCAGGCCCACTACGCCGCCGGCGACCAGGTGAACCAGGCCCAGGGCCAGCTCTATGAGGCCAGCGCCGAGGTCGGCCGGCTGGAAGCCGAGATCCGCTTCGTGGTCGAAGGCCGCCAGCGCGTCGAGCAGCGCCTCATCCAGCTGAAGGAGCAGGTCGCGCAATGGTCCACCCGCAAGGAGGAGGCCGAGGCCGAGACCGAAAACCTGGCGGCCCAGACCCTGGAAGCCGAGGAGCGCGCCACGCTGCTGGCCGCGCAGGTGGAAGAGCAGGTGCAGCAATTGCCCGAGCTGGAAGAGGCGCTGCGCCAGGCGCAGGCCAAGGCCAACGAGCAGCGTGGCAGCGTCACGCAGGTGCAGCAGCAGATCCAGGTGCTGGCGGCAGACCAGCGCAACATCGAGGAGCAATCGCGCCAGCTGAACCAGCGCCGCGAGCGCCTGGTGGCCGACCGCAATGCGCTGGCCGCCCCCGACGAACAGCGCCTGCTGAACCTGCAGGCGCAGCTCGCGACCGCGCAGGAAGCGGCCGAGACCACCGACGCCCGCCTGCACGAGTTGCAGGAGCAGGTGCCGCAACTCGACGAGGACCGCCGGGCCAGGCAGCAGGACCTGAACGCGCAGACCCACAAGCAGTCGGACCTGTCCGCCCGCATGGAGGCCCTGAAGGCACTGCAGGAGAAGGTCCGCACGGACGGCAAGCTGCAGCCCTGGCTGGCCAAGCACGGCCTGGGCGGCCTGCAGCAGCTGTGGACGAAGATC
>NZ_DATFAN010000160.1:0-7043 GCF_035254525.1 Ideonella sp.
CAACACGTGCTTGGTGTCGCCATGCGACGCATAGGCACAGGCCAGCAGGTCGGCCTGCTGGGTGCGGGTGGGCATCCCGGTGGAGGGACCACCGCGCTGCACGTCGATGATCGTCACCGGGATCTCGGCGAAGTACGCCAGACCGATGAACTCGGTCATCAAGGACACCCCCGGCCCCGAGGTGGCGGTGAACGCGCGTGCGCCGTTCCAGCCGGCACCGGTGACCATGCCGATGGAGGCGAGCTCGTCCTCGGCCTGCACGATCGCGTAGCGGTGCTCGCCGGTGTCGGGGTCGACGCGAAACTTCTCGCAGTACTTCTGGAACGCCTCGGCGACCGACGATGAGGGTGTGATCGGGTACCAGGCACACACCGTGGCCCCGCCGTACACGCAGCCCAGCGCCGCCGCGCTGTTGCCGTCGACGAAGACGCGCTCGCCCACGGCTTCGGCGCGCCGCACGCGCAGGCCCAGGCCGGGGCCGCGTGGCGGGCTCAGGTGATCGCGCGCGAATTCGCGGCCCGCATGCAGCGCACGCACGTTCGACTCGAGCAGC
The DNA here is from genome assembly GCF_035254525.1 of Ideonella sp. Lineage (GTDB taxonomy): Bacteria > Pseudomonadota > Gammaproteobacteria > Burkholderiales > Burkholderiaceae_C > Ideonella. The sequence goes on from NZ_DATFAN010000160.1 coordinate 554, forward strand.
CGCTCCTTGCCGCGGTACTGCTCGGAGAACAGCCTCTCGATCACCGCCGCGTCGATGTCCATCAGCGCCGACAGCGCACCCAGCACCATGATGTTCTTGAACAGCTGGCGCTGGCGGGCGTCTTCGTAGGTCGCGTTGCAGATGGCCGTCACCGGCATGCCGATCACGGTGACATCGCTGCGGAACGCCGAAGGCGGCAGCGGGCGCGTGCTGTCGTAGAACAGGTAGCCGCCCGGCGACAACTCGGCCACATCCTGCGCCCAGGTCTGCGGATTCATCGCCACCATCATGTCGACGCCGCCGCGCCGGCCCAGCCAGCCGGCTTCGCTGACGCGCACCTCGTACCAGGTCGGCAGGCCCTGGATGTTGCTCGGAAAGATGTTGCGCGGGCTGACCGGCACCCCCATCCGCAGGATCGCCTTCGCGAACAACTCGTTGGCCGAGGCCGAACCCGAGCCGTTGACGTTGGCGAACTTGACGACGAAGTCGTTGACCGCTTCGATGCGATGGATCATTTGGCGTGCACCCCCACGTGACGGCCGCTGCGGGCGCGGCAGGCCGGGCCGGCCTGCGTCGTCAGCAGCTGGAACTTCTGCATGTCCCACGCCCCTGTCGGGCAGCGTTCGGCGCACAGCCCGCAGTGCAGGCAGACGTCCTCGTCCTTCACCATCACCCGCGCCGTTTTCAGCGGCGGGCTCACATACAGGTCCTGGTCGGCATGCGGCGCCGGGGCCGAGAGGTGCCCGCGCAACTCGGCCTCGTCGCCGTTGGCCGTGAAGCTGATGCAATCCATCGGGCAGATGTCGACGCAGGAGTCGCACTCGATGCACAGCTTGGGGCTGAACACCGTCTGCACATCGCAGTTCAGGCAGCGCTGCGCTTCCTTGAACGCGGTGGCCGCATCGAAGCCGAGCTCGACCTCGACCCGAATGCTCGCCAGCGCCTTCTCGGCCGCCGTCCACGGCACCCTGTTGCGCAGGTCGATCGACACCGCGTTGTCGTAGCTCCACTCGTGGATGCCCATCTTCTGCGACAGCAGGTTCACGTGCGGCGGGGGCCGCTCGCCGACGGCCTCGCCATGCAGGAACTTGTCGATCGACACCGCCGCCTCGTGGCCGTGGGCCACTGCGGTGATGATGTTCTTCGGCCCGAAGGCTGCATCGCCGCCGAAGAAGACCCTGGGCAGCGTCGACTGCATCGTTGTCTCGCCCAGCGCAGGCAGGCCCCACTTGTCGAAGGCAATGCCGCAATCGGGCTCGATCCACGGGAAGGCGTTCTCCTGCCCGACGGCGATCAGCACCTCGTCGCAGGGCAGCACGACGTCCGGCTGCCCGGTGGGCACCAGCTCCCGCCGGCCCTTCGCGTCGTAGCGAGCCTGGACGATCTCGAAGCGCATGCCGACCAGCCGCCCGCCTTCCAGCTCGAAGGCCTTGGGCACGTGGTAGTTGAGGATCGGGATGCCTTCGTGCATCGCGTCTTCCTTCTCCCACGGTGAGGCCTTCATCTCGTCGAAGCCGCTGCGCACGACGACCTTCACATCGCTCGCGCCGAGCCGCCGCGCCGAGCGGCAGCAGTCCATCGCCGTGTTGCCCCCGCCCAGCACGATGACGCGCGGCGCGACCTTCGTGACATGGCCGAACGAGACCGACGCGAGCCAGTCGATGCCGATGTGGATCTGGGCGGCTGCTTCGTCGCGGCCGGGAATCCGAAGGTCCCGGCCCCGTGGCGCGCCGCTGCCGACGAAGACCGCGTCCCAGCCTTCGGCCAGCAGCGCCTTCATCGAGCCGACGTACTGGCCGCTGCGGAACTCCACGCCCAGGCCGAGGATGTAGCCGCACTCCTCGTCAATCACGCTCTCGGGCAGTCGAAAGCGCGGGACCTGCGTGCGCATGAAGCCGCCGGGCTTGGCATCGCCGTCGAACACCGTCACGGCGTAACCCTGCGCGGCGAGGTCACGTGCCACGGTCAGCGAGGCTGGCCCGGCGCCCACGCAGGCCACGCGCTTGCCGTTGCGCGGCTCGGGCCGCGGCATGCGCGCGCGCACCTCGGCCCCCTTGAAATCGGCGGCCACGCGCTTGAGCCGGCAGATGGCCACCGGTTCAGGTTTCTCGGCGTTTCGCTCCTCCACCCGGCCGCGTCGGCAAGCGGGTTCGCACGGGCGGTCGCAAGTGCGCCCCAGGATGCCGGGAAACACGTTCGACACCCAGTTGACCATGTAGGCGTCGTCGTAGCGACCCTGTGCGATCAGCCGGATGTACTCGGGCACCGGCGTGTGGGCGGGGCACGCCCACTGGCAGTCGACGACCTTGTGGAAGTAGGCCGGATCCGCCACGTTGGTGGGTAGCACGGGCGCAGTCTCCTTTTGCCGGAGCGGCCTCACGCGCCAGGATCACTGCCGCTGTCGCCGCACTCCGATCACCTTGGATGCGGGCCAGTCTACCCCCGCGACCGGCCCTGGACGCCCGAGGGGAAGCCCGCACGCCCGCCCGGGCTGCGCTGGATCAAGCGGCGACGACCCGCATCGGCTTCTGCATGCCATCCACCTTGTGACCCTTGCGCGCCCGCTTGCCCTGGTGGCCGGCGAGCGCTGCGCCCTTGAGCAGTTCGTCCTTGGCCTTGCCGCCGCGGCCGGTGCCGAGCACCCGCAGCGCTTCACCGCAGGTGGTCACCGACAGCAGCGGGTCCTTGGCGTCGACATCCATCAGCGTCAAGCCACGGCCGCCCTTGGACTGCAGCTTCAGCTCGTTCAAGGGATAGACGAGCAGCCGGCCGGTCAGCGACAGGCAGGCCACCTGCCCATGGGCCGGCAGCACGGCCGCCGGCGGCAGCACATGCTCCTTGTCTTCCAGCGTGAGGAAGCTCTTGCCCCCGCGCTGGCGGGTCGCCAGGTCGGCGCAGCGGGCCAGCAGGCCAAAGCCGCCGGTGTTGGCCAGCAGCAGCGTCGTCCCGCCCGCCCCGGCGAAGTAGTGGGCCGGCTGCGTGCCGCTTTCCAGCTCGATCAGCGAGGTGATCGGCTGGCCATCGCCGCGGCCGCCCGGCAGCGCGGCCACCGCCACGTTGTAGACGCGGCCGTTGCTGCCGAACACGTAGAGCGTGTCGACCGACCGGCACGGGAACGCGCCGTACAGCGCATCGCCGGCCTTGAAGGTCTGCGCCGCCACATCGACCTCGTGGCCCTTGAGCGCCCTCACCCAGCCCTTCAGGCTGACGATCACCGTGACCGGCTCGTCGATGATCTTCACCTCGGCGACGGCGCGCTTTTCTTCCTGGATCAGGGTGCGCCGCTCGTCGCCATGCTGCTTGGCGTCGGCCTCGATCTCCTTGATGATCGTGCGCTTGAGCGCCGCCGGGCTGCCGAGGATCTCTTCCAGCTTCGCCTGGTCTTCGCGCAGGCCCTTCAGCTCCTGCTCGATCTTGATCGCTTCGAGCCGCGCCAACTGGCGCAGCCGGATCTCGAGGATGTCCTCGGCCTGGCGGTCGCTGAGCTTGAATCGTTCGATCAGCGCCGGCTTGGGCTCGTCGGCATTGCGGATAATGCGGATCACCTCGTCGATGTTCAGCAGCACGAGCTGCCGGCCCTCGAGCACGTGGATGCGGTCTTTCACCTTCTGCAGCCGGTGCTGCGAGCGTCGCTGCACCGTCGTCTGCCGGAAGGCGACCCACTCGACGAGCATCTGGCGCAGGCTCTTCTGCGTCGGGCGGCCGTCCAGGCCGACCATCGTCAGGTTGATCGGCAGGCTCGACTCGAGGCTGGTGTGGGCCAGCAGCGTGGTGATCAGCTCCTGCTGCTCGATGGCGCGGCTCTTGGGCTCGAAGACCAGGCGCACCGGCGCGTCCTTGCTCGATTCGTCGCGCACCGTGTCCAGCACCGACAGCACGGCCACCTTGAGCTGCGTCTGTTCGGCGGTCAGTGTCTTCTTGCCGGCCTTGACCTTGGGGTTGGTCAGCTCCTCGATCTCTTCGAGCACCTTCTGCGCGCTGCTGCCGGGCGGCAGCTCGGTGACGACGAGCTGCCACTGGCCGCGCGCCAGGTCCTCGATCTTCCAGCAGGCACGCACCTTCAAGGAGCCGCGGCCGCTGGCATAGGCGGCGCGGATGTCGGCGGCGCTGGAGATGATCTGCCCGCCGCCCGGGAAGTCGGGCCCCGGCAGCAGCGCGGCGAGCTCATCGTTATCCAGCTTCTCGTTGCGGATCAGCGCCACCGCCGCGGCCGCGACCTCGCGCAGGTTGTGGCTGGGGATCTCGGTGGCCATGCCCACGGCGATGCCCGAGGCCCCGTTCAGCAGCGCGAACGGCAGGCGCGCCGGCAACAGGCGAGGCTCCTGTTCCGACCCGTCGTAGTTCGGCACGAAGTCCACCGTGCCCTCGTCGATCTCGTCGAGCAGCAGGCGGGCGATCGGCGCCAGGCGCGCTTCGGTGTAGCGCATGGCCGCGGCGTTGTCGCCATCGCGGCTGCCGAAATTGCCCTGGCCGTCGACCAGCGGGTAGCGCTGGCTGAAGGTCTGCGCCATGCGGACCATCGCGTCGTAGGCCGCCGTGTCGCCGTGGGGGTGGTACTTGCCCAGCACGTCACCGACGACCCGCGCGCTCTTCACAGGTTTGGGTGAGCCGCCGGCGCTGCCGTAGCCCAGGCCCATGCGCTGCATCGAATACAGGATGCGGCGCTGCACCGGCTTGGCGCCGTCGCACACATCGGGCAGCGCGCGGCCCTTGACCACGCTCAGCGCGTATTCGAGATAGGCCCGTTCCGCGTAGTGGGCCAGCGTGATGGCATCATTGCCGCCGCCGTCGCCACCCTCGGGCGATGCAAATGTCAGGGGAGTCTGTTCCATGGTCTCGAGGTCTCGGTGTTCGTTGCAGCCGTTTCGCGGCGCGGGGGCTGCGGCTGCCGGGGCTCAGCGTGAGGCGGCCCCTGGGGTGTCGGTGGCGGGGCCGGCCAGCTTCAGCTCGCGGGCCAGGCCGAGCTGGCGTTGCTGCAGCAGCGCCCAGTAGAGCTCCAGCACCATGTGCACGTGGGAGCGGGTCTCGGCGATCGCCGGCACTTTGCCACCGGCCTGGCGCACCCGCGCCTCGCCGGCGTTCCAGGCGGCCAGCGCCTTGTCGACGCCGCCCAGGCGCCGCCACAGGTCGGCGAGCATGCGCGCACCGATCAGGATGTTGCTGCGCGCATCGCGCAGGTGCTCGTCGACCGGCCGGGCGGCCGCTTCGTCACGCGTCAGATAGCGCTCCGCCGTGGCCGGGGTGATCTGCATCAGGCCGACCGCACCGCGCGGCGACACGCTGTCGCCGCGGTAGCCTGATTCGACGGTGATCAGCGCCTTCAGCAGCTCGGCGTCGATGCCAGTCGCCGCTTCGGCCTCGCGCAGCAGCGGCTGCACGGCCTTGACCTCGGGCGCGAATTCCAGCCAGGTCAGCAGGTTCGTTCGGGTCATCGTCTTGCCGGGCACGTGGTCGCCCTCCATCTCGCCCCGCGCGCTGCGCAACACCGGCGTGTAGCGCGAGTCGATCGCGCGGTCGGCGAAGTGCGCGACGCCGGCACCGTCGACGAAGGCCCAGAGCTCCGCCCTGGCCGGCAAGGCGGCGCACAGCGCGAGGGCGAACAGGCCGGTGCGCATCACGCCAGGCCCTCGAGCGGCGCCTCGAGCCCCATCGCTCGGCGGGCCTGGTACTCGCGGTCGAGCAGGCTCATCACGACCAGCGTGTCGTAGCCGTCTGCGCCATCGATCGTCACGCGCACGCTTTCGCGCAAGCGCCCCTCCTCGACGAAGCCTTCGCTCTCGTACAAGGCCAGCGCACGGGTGTTGAGCAATTTCACATCGAGCCAGAAGCGGTGCGCTCCGAGATCGCCGAAGGCCATGGCCTTCAGCCGCCGCACGCAGGCCCGCCCCAGGCCCTGGCCCTTGGTCTGCAGCACGATGCGCTTCAACTCCACGCTGCGGTGCGGGTTGCGGCAGCCCTGCAGGATCACGAAGCCCAGCCGCTCGTGGCTGTCGCCCGCCTCCACGATGAAGTGCCGGAAGTCGGGAAAGCGGATCGCGCCCTCGTGCTGTGTACGCTCCCATGGCGTGATGAACGGCAGGTTGTGCTGGTCCCGCTCGATCGCGACGACGGCGTCGAGATCCGACACCATCGTCGGGCGAAGCAGCACTGGGGCAGTCATCGGTCTTGCTTGGGAACGGAACGTGGGAGCCTATACATCCACTTCGACAGTGTCGCCGTGCAACTCCATCAGTTCGCGGCGGGCTTGCGCTTCGCCCTTGCCCATCAGCTTGCCGAGCGACACCGTCGTGGCAAGGGTGTCCAGCGCACCATAGCCCACGCGCAGCAGGCGGCGGGTATCGGGGTTCAACGTGGTGTCCCACAACTGCTCGGCGCTCATCTCACCCAGGCCCTTGAAGCGGCTGATGCTCCAGCTGCCCTCGCGCGCCCCTTCCTTGCGCAGCTTGTCCAGCGCGGCTTCGAGCTCGCCCTCGTCCAGCGCGTAGAGCTT
>NZ_DATFAN010000161.1:0-12566 GCF_035254525.1 Ideonella sp.
CGCGAGCGGATCGACTCGATGTGCAGCATCTCCTGGGCGGGCGCGCCGGTTTCTCCGTAGAGCGCGAAGGCCGGCAAGGCGGCGCGCGGGCTCGTGGCGCGGCGGGGCGGGGTGGCGGGGCGGCGCTTCGGCATCGTCTGCGCAGTGTCAGCCAGTGCACGTCAAAAGTGCAAGTCTTGTGGGTGCTCCGTCCAGCGCGCAAAGACCGCTTCGTCCGCAGAATTCGCCCACGGCGCAAGACCCCGATGCCGATATGGAGACAAGCCGATGTTCACATTCGACCCCTATTCCCCGGCGATCGATGCCGACCCGTTCCCGGCCTACCGGCGCCTGCGCGAGGAATTCCCATGCTTCTGGAGCCCCGAGGCGCAGATGTGGGTGCTGTCGCGCTACGCCGACATCGTTACCGCGCTGAACGACTGGCAGACCTACTCGTCGGCCAGCGGCAACCTGATGACCGAGCTGCCCGGTCGCGCCGGTGCGACGCTCGGCAGCTCGGATCCCCCGCGCCACGACCGCATGCGTGCGCTGATCCAGCACGCCTTCATGAAGCGCAACCTGGAGGCGCTGGCGGAACCGATTCGCGCCATCGCCAAGTCGGCGGCCGAAGAAGTGCGCGGCCAGGCCAGCTTCGACTTCAAGGAGTTCTCGTCGAAGTTCACTGTGCGGGTGCTGATGGCGGCCTTGGGCCTGCCCACCGGCGACGAAGCCCTGGTGGACGAGCAGACGGTGCGCGAGAAGGCCGTGCTGATGGTGCAGAGCGATCCGCGCACGCGGGCCAAGGCGCCGGAGCACCTGTCCGCCTACCAGTGGATGCAGGACTACGCCGCGCAGGTGATCGCGCTGCGCCGCGCCAGCCCCCGCAACGACCTGATCAGCCACTTCAGCATGGCCGAGATCGACGGCGACCGGCTCGACGAGCGCGAGGTGCTGCTGACCACGACCACGCTGATCATGGCCGGCGTCGAATCGCTCGGCGGCTTCATGATGATGTTCGCGCTGAACCTGGCCGACCACCCGGCGGCGCGCCGCGCGGTGGTGGCCGACCCGTCGCTGCTGCCCGACGCGATCGAGGAATCGCTGCGCTTCAACACCTCGGCCCAGCGCTTCCGCCGCCGGCTGATGAAGGACGTGACGCTGCACGGCCAGACCATGCGCGAGGGCGATTTCGTCTGCCTGGCCTACGGCTCGGGCAACCGCGACGAGCGCCAGTTCCCCAACCCCGACGTCTACGACATTGCCCGCAAGCCGCGCGGCCACCTGGGTTTCGGCGGCGGCGTGCACGCCTGCCTGGGCACGGCCATCGCGCGGCTGGCGGTGAAGATCGCCTTCGACGAATTCCACCGCGTGGTGCCTGACTACAAGCGCTTGCAAGAGCAGCTGCCGTGGATGCCTTCGTCGACCTTTCGCAGCCCGCTGGTGCTCGAGCTGGCGGCGCAGTGAACGGCGAGGGACACGAGATGACCCAAATCACCTTCATTGAAGCCCACGGCGGCGAGACTTCGCTCGATGTGCCCGATGGCTGGACGCTGATGCAGGCCGCCACCGCGAACGGCGTCGACGGCATCCTCGGCGAATGCGGCGGCTCCTGCGCTTGCGCCACCTGCCACTGCTATGTGGACGAGCTGCTGATGGCCGTGCTGCCGCCGCCGTCCGACGGCGAGCTCGGGATGCTGGCCAACGTGGCCGCGCAGCGCCAGCCCAACAGCCGGCTGGCGTGCCAGATCAAGGCGAGCGCCGCGATGGCGGGCGCGCGCGTCACCTTGCCAGAGATGCAGGAATGAGCCCGCCGGGCCGCCCCAAGGGCGAAATCCCCCCCGGGGGGACGGCGCCAAGCGCCAAGGGGGTCGCATGACCTCCGCCGCGCACATCGTGGTGGTCGGCACCGGCCAGGCCGGCATCACCGCGGCCGAGGCGCTGCGCGCCGGTGGCTTCGAGGGCGAGATCACGCTGATCGGTGACGAGCCGCACGCGCCGTACCACCGGCCGCCGCTGTCCAAGGCCTGGCTGGCCGGCGAGGTGCAGGCGGCGCAGCTCACGATGCGCCTGCCCGAGGTGCTGGCGAAGAAGGGCATCGCGCTGCGCACGGGGGTGCGGGTCGAATCGATCGACCGCGCCGCGCAGTCCTTGCGCCTGTCGGACGGGCAGGCCCTGCGCTACACCGGCCTGGTGCTGGCCACCGGCGCAGTCGCGCGGCGGCTGCCCTTGCCCGGCGCGCAGGCGCCCAACGTGCTGGCGCTGCGCACGCGCGACGATGCCGAAGCCATTGCCGCCCGGCTGGCGGCTTGCCGCGAGGCCGGCCGCCCGCTGGTCGTGATCGGAGGCGGTTTCATCGGGCTCGAGGTGGCGGCCACCGCGCGCAAGCTCGGCGTGGCGGTGACCGTGCTCGAAGCCGCGCCGCGCCTGCTGATGCGTGCGCTGGTGCCGGCCTTGTCGGACTGGTTCGCCGCGCTGCACCGTGCGCACGGCGTGGAGCTCGTGCTCGATGCGGCGGTCGAATCCATCGAGTGCGACGCCGCCGGCCTGGCCCAGGCCGTGAGCCTGCGCGACGGCCGTCGTTTCGCGTGTGGGGCGGTGGTGCTCGGTGTGGGCGTTCAGGCCGACGATGTGCTGGCGTGTGCGGCGGGCCTGGCCTGCGACCGCGGCGTGATCGTCGACGAGCACGGCCGCACCAGTGACCCGCTGATCGTCGCCGCCGGCGACTGCACAGCCCGGCGTCTGGCGGACGGGAGCCTGCTGCGGCTGGAATCGGTGCAGGCCGCCACCGAAGGCGCCAAGGCCGCCGCGGCCAGCCTGCTCGGCCAGGCCAGGCCGTTCACGGCGGCGCCGTGGTTCTGGTCCGATCAGTTCGGCCACAAGCTGCAGATGGCCGGCCTGTCCAGCGGCGCCGATACCAGCGTCACGCGCGGTGACCCGGCCGCCGGGCCGTTCTCGCTGTGGCACTTCCGCGATGGGGTGCTGGTCGCGGTCGACACGATCGATTCGTCGAAGGACCATCTGCTCGCGCGCAAGCTGCTCGATGCGCGGGTGTCGCCCACGCCCGGCCAACTCGCCGACCCCGCGTTCGAGGCGGCCAGCCTGCTCGCGCCGCACTGAGGGCTTCACGCCGCTGTCATCGCGGGCCGCCAGCATCGCGCCTCCAACCAGGAGGACGACGATGACTCTCGCATTTCGCCCCGCGCGCCTCGCGCGCCTTCCGCTGGCTGCCGCGCTGGCCTGCACGATGGCCGCCGGCGCCCACGCGGCCGGCACGCTGACCGGCTTCGCCATGATGCCGGCCGACACCTTCGCGCCAGGCCCGACCTCGGGCCAGTTCGCCAGCGGCGCCAACGGCCGCACGCTGCCGCTGGTCGACCGGCAGCCGGTGCAGGGCTTCTCCGCGGTGCTGCCCGGCCCGCGCGCCGGCACCTTCCGGGTGATGCCCGACAACGGCTTCGGCACCAAGGCCAATTCGCCGGATGCGCTGTTGCGCCTGTACAGCGTGCGGCCGGACTTCCGCCGTTTCGACGGCAGCGGGCTGGCGGGCAGCGGCACGGTCGTGCCGGTGGACCGCGACAGCGGGCAGGATCTGGCAGGCTTCGACACGCACAGCTTCGTCACGCTGCACGACCCCGAGCACCGTATCGGCTTTCCCCTCGTCGCCGACGGCGAGTTCTATCCCTATGCGGGCAGCGGCCCCGGCAGCGCCGACATTCCCGTCGACAAGGCCATCCGCAAGAAGCGTCTGCTGACCGGCGCCGATTTCGACATCGAGTCGGTGCGCATGGACCGCAAGGGCCGGCTGTGGTTCGGCGAGGAGTTCGGCCCCTTCCTGCTGCAGGCCAACGCGCACGGCAAGGTGCTGCGCACCGAGGTGCCGATGCCGGGGGTGACGTCGCCCGACAACCCCCACCTGAACGGCGGCACTGCCAACCTGGGCCGCTCGAAAGGCTTCGAGGGCATGGCGATCGACGGCGCGGGCAAGACGCTGTTCACACTGCTCGAAGGCACCGTGACGGGCGACCCGGCCGGCAGCCTGCGCATCAACGCCTTCGACATCGCCAGCGCCGCCTACACGGGCGCACAGTGGCTCTACAGGCTGGACCCGCAGGGCACGAACATCGGCGACATGACGGCGGTCAACGACCACCAGTTCCTCGTCATCGAGCGCAACGGCACCGAGACGCCGCGCTTCAAGAAGATCTTCCTGATCGACCTGAACGCGGTCGACGGCGACGGCTTCGTATCGAAGGCCGAGGTGGTCGACCTGATGAACGTGGCCGACCCGCACGACCTGAACCAGGACGGGCAGGGCGTCTTCACCTTCCCCTTCGTCACCATCGAGGACGTGCTGGTGCTCGATGCGAAGACGCTGCTGGTGATCAACGACAACAACTACCCCGGCAGCAGCCGCGACAGCGGCGTGCCGGACCCGACCGAGTTCCTGCGCATCGAGTTGGATACCGCGCTGCCACTGGATCCTCCCAATGTGGCCGAAGATGAATCATAATGCATCTTACAATTCGCCATTTTGCTGATCTGGATCAGATTCGCGGCCGAATGAAGCAATAAAGTGCCTGCTCCGTTTGACGTTTCGCAGGATAGTGCGCAACGCACTGCGACCCCGCTGGCGTCAAACGGCCCCTGTGGACGTGGTCAAGAGGAGCAAGCATGAGCGAGATGGTGGAGACCCTGGTCGAGGCGCGCGAGAGCGTGCAGGCCGACAACTTCGTCGAAGTGAAGCTCGACGAGAGCATTCCCAACAACGTCAACCTGTCGACGGACAAGCAGCTGCTGCGCGCCCTCGAGAGCTGGCACCCCCAGTACCTCGAATGGTGGAAGGACATGGGGCCGGACGGCTTCCAGGACGCCGAGGTCTACCTGCGCACGGCCGTCGGCGTCGACCCCTCGGGCTGGGCCAAGTTCGGCCACGTGAAGATGCCTGAGTACCGCTGGGGCATCCTGCTCGCGCCGCAGGTCGAGGGCCGCACCATCCCCTGCGGCCGGCACAAGGGCGAGCCCGTCTGGCAGGAGGTGCCGGGCGAGTACCGGGCCTTGTTGCGCCGCCTCATCGTCGTGCAGGGCGACACCGAGCCGGCGTCGGTCGAGCAGCAGCGCTACCTCGGCAAGACGGCACCCAGCCTGTACGACATGCGCAACCTGTTCCAGGTGAACGTCGAGGAAGGCCGGCACCTGTGGGCCATGGTCTACCTGCTGGTGAAGTACTTCGGCAAGGACGGCCGCGAAGAGGCCCAGGCCCTGCTGGAGCGCCGCAGCGGCCAACAGGACAACCCACGCATCCTCGGTGCCTTCAACGAGCGCACGCCGGACTGGTTGTCGTTCTTCATGTTCACCTACTTCACCGACCGCGACGGCAAGATGCAGCTCGCCGCGCTGGCCGAAAGCGGCTTCGACCCGCTCTCGCGCAGCTGCCGCTTCATGCTGACCGAGGAGGCGCACCACCTGTTCGTCGGCGAGACCGGCGTGCAGCGCACGATCGAGGCCACCTGCGCTGCGATGAAGCAGGCCGGCATCACCGACCCGTACGACACCGAGCGCATCCGCGCGCTGGGCGTGGTGGACCTGCCGCTGCTGCAGCGCAAGGCCAACTTCCACATGAGCGTGACGCGTGATCTCTTTGGCAGCGAGATCTCGAGCAACGGCGCCGAGGCCTTCAGCTCGGGCCTGAAGGGCCGCTTCAACGAGGCGCAGCTGAAAGACGACCACCAGCTGCAGGACGAGGTCTACAACGTCACCCGCGTCATTGACGGACGGCTCGTCGACGAGGCCGTGCCGGCGCTGCGGGCCATCAACTGCCGCCTGCTGGACGACTACATCGCCGATTGCCAGGGCGGCATCGACCGCTGGAACAAGGTCATCGAGAAGGCCGGCATCGACTTCAGGATGGCGCAGCCGCACAAGGGCTTCAACCGCAAGATCGGCGAGTTCAAGGGCCACCACATCAGCCCGGCCGGCGAGCTGCTGACATCGAACCAGTGGGCCGAGCAGATCGGTCAATGGCTGCCGAACGACGACGACATGGCGTTCATCGCGTCGCTGATGAAGCCGTGCACCGAGCCGGGCAAGTACGCCAGCTGGATCGCGCCGCCGCGCATGGGCATCAACAACCAGCCGGGCGAGTTCGAGTACGTGAAGATCGCCTGATGCCGCCGGCCGAGGAGTGCTGCGTCAGAACTCCTCGGTGTCGATCTCGGCCTGCGTCGCGGCGTTGTAGCGCGGGCCGAGCACCGTGTCAGGGTTGATCAGCGTGCCGGCGCGCGCCAGCACGCTGACCGGCAGCGGCAGCTCGGCGGCGCCGAGGTCGTCGTCGAGATGGGCGATGCGCGTCGTCCCCGGGATCGGCACGATGTGCTCGCCCTGGGCCAGCAGCCAGGCCAGCGCGAGCTGCGCCGGCGTGCAGCCGGCCTCGGCGGCCAGCGCGGCCAGGCCGTCGGCCAGCTTCAGGTTGGCCGCGTAGGCCTCGGGCGCGAAGCGCGGCATCGCGCGGCGGATGTCCTTCGCATCGAAAGTGCTCACGTCGCGCAGCGTGCCGGGCAGGAAGCCGCGCGCCAGCGGGCTGAAGGCGACGAAGGCGGTGCCGAGCTCGCGGCAGGCCTGCAGCACGGCGATCTCGGGGTTGCGCGTCCACAGCGAATACTCGGTCTGCAGCGCGGCGATCGGGTGCACCGCGTGGGCGCGGCGCAGCGTGGCGGCCGACACCTCCGACAGGCCGATCGCCTGGATCTTGCCGGCGCGTACCAGATCCGACAGCGCGCCGACCGAATCCTCGATCGGCACCTGTCGGTCCCAGCGGTGCAGGTAGTACAGGTCGATGACCTCGGTCCTCAGCCGCTTCAGGCTCTCGTCGCAGGTGCGCTTGAGCGTGGCCGGCCGGCCGTCGATGACGCGCTTGCCGTCCACGCCCGTCATGCCGCACTTGCTGGCCAGCGTGAACTGCCGGCGGTGCGGCGACAGCACGCGGCCGACCAGTTCTTCGTTCGTGCCGAAGCCATACAGCGCCGCGGTGTCGAACAGCGTCACGCCGCGGTCCAGCGCGTGCAGCAGCAAGGCCTGCGCCGCCTCGAACGACGGCGGCTGGCCGTAGGCATGGCTCAGGTTCATGCAGCCCAGGCCGATGGCCGAGACCGCGAACGGGCCGATGCGCCGCGTGGTCATGCGGCGTTCAACTGCTGCTCGAGCTCGTGCAGCACGCGGTAGCACGGCAGCACCTGCGCCACGCTCGCATTGGGCTCGCGGCCCTCGCGGATGGCGGCGAAGAATTCGCGGTCCTGCAGCTCGATGCCGTTCATCGACACATCGACCTTGGACACGTCGATCTTCTCTTCCTTGCCGTTGAACAGGTCGTCGTAGCGCGCGATGTAGGTCGCGCTGTCGCCGATGTAGCGGAAGAAGGTGCCGAGCGGGCCATCGTTGTTGAAGCTCAAGCTGAGCGTGCAGATCGCGCCGTTCGCCGCCTTGAGCTGGATGGACATGTCCATCGCGATGCCCAGCGCCGGGTGGATCGGGCCCTGGATCGCGTTGGCCTTCACGATGGGGCTGCCGCACTGGTAGGCGAACAGGTCCACCGTGTGCGCGGCATGGTGCCACAGCAGGTGGTCCGTCCAACTGCGCGGCTGGCCCAGCGCGTTCATGTTCGTGCGGCGGAAGAAGTAGGTCTGCACGTCCATCTGCTGGATGTGGAACTCGCCTGCGTCGATCTTCTTGTGCACGAACTGGTGGCTGGGGTTGAAGCGGCGAGTGTGGCCACACATCGCCACCAGCCCGGTCTCGCGCTGCAACTGCACCACCTCCTCGCCGGCTGCCAGGCTGTCGCACAGCGGAATCTCGACCTGCACGTGCTTGCCGGCCTTCAGGCAGGCGATGGCCTGCGCGGCATGCATCTGCGTGGGCGTGCACAGGATGACCGCGTCCACCTCGGGCAAGGCCAGGCTGTCGGCCAGCTCGGTCGTCACGTGGCCGATGCCGTACTTGGCGGCGACCTCGCGGGTCTTGTCGAGCTCGCGGCTGACCAGCGAGACGACCTCGACGCCGTCGATGTTCTGGATGCCGTCCAGGTGCTTGATACCGAAGGCGCCGGCGCCGGCCAGCGCAACCTTGATGGTCTTCATGACGGGTTCTCCATGATCAGGTGGCCGACGGCCGTGTTCGAGGCGGGCACGTGATAGAAGCGGTGCTTGACGGCGGGCTTCGGTCCGCCGGCCACGTCCGCCATCGCGCCGCGCGCGATCAGCCACATGACCAGCTCGATGCCTTCGGAGCCGGCTTCGCGCACGTAGTCGATGTGCGGCAGCTTGGACAGGCCGTCGGGGTCGGCGATCAGCCGGTCGAGGAAGGCGTTGTCCCACTCGCGGTTGATGAGACCGGCACGCGGCCCTTGCAGCTGGTGGCTCATGCCGCCGGTGCCCCAGATCTGCACGTTCAGCGGCTGGTCGAAGGATTCGATCGCGCGCCGGATCGCCTGGCCCAGCATGAAGCAGCGCCGGCCCGAGGGTACGGGGTATTGCACGACGTTGACGGCGAACGGGATCACCGGGCAGGGCCAGGCTTCGGGTTGACCGCACATCAGCGACAGCGGCACCGTCAGGCCGTGGTCGACGTCCATCTTGTTGACGATGGTGAGGTCGAAGTCGTCCTGGATCACGCTCTGCGCGATGTGGGCGGCGAGCTCCGGGTGGCCGATCACCTTGGGCACCGGTCGCGGGCCCCAGCCCTCGTCGGCCGGATTGAACTCTGCCGCGCAGCCGATCGCGAAGGTCGGAATCAGCTCGAGGCTGAAGGCGGTCGCGTGGTCGTTGTAGACGAGGAAGATGACGTCGGGCGGGTTGTCCTTCAGCCACTGCTTCGAATACTCGTAGCCCTTGAACACCGGCTGCCAGTAGGGCTCGGCGGATTTGCCGAGATCGAGCGCCGCGCCGATGGCGGGCACGTGCGAGGTGTAGACGCTGGCGGTGATCTTGGCGGCCATTACTTCTTTGCTCCGGTCTGTTCACCGATGTAGCGATTGCCTTCCGGCGAGCGGCCACCGGCCAGCATCATCGCGGCGTACTCTTCCTGCGTCATGCCGGTCATGCTGGCGGCCATGTACTGGAAGCTCTTGCCATCGGTCGCGCCGATCTTGGCCAGGAAGTAGATGTTGCCGCCGGCGGCGATGCAGCGGTTCAGGTCGCGCGTCAGCACCCCCTGCTTCTGCTCCTCGGTCATTGGCCACTCGTCGAGATAGGCGCGCTCGTCGGCCTTGAAGCGCTCGCGGTTGGCGGCCTTCATCAGCGACATGCAGAACTGGTTCAGCCAGTAGCCCTTGCGAGACTGGTCGGCATCGAAGATCGTCGTGCCGGGGATGTCCTGGTAGGGTTTGTTCAGAGCCATCGTCAGCCTTTCGCTTCTTCAGGCCAGTACAGGCGCATCGGGTTGTCGACCAGGAGCTTCTTCTGCAGCTCGGGCGTCACCGCGATGTGCGGGATGAAATCGACCAGCAGGCCGTCGTCGGGCATGTGGTCCTTCAGGTTCGGGTGCGGCCAGTCGGTGCCCCACAGCACGCGGTCGGGGAAGGTCTCGACGATGCGGCGGGCGAAGGGCACGACATCGCGATAGGCGGCCTGCTCGCCGTTGAGCGCTCGCGGCCCCGCGACTGAAAGCCGCTCCGGACAGCTGACCTTGCTCCACACGTTCGGATGCTCGCGCATGAACCTGACGAACAGCTCGAACTCGGGTCCGTCGACCGGCTTGCTCACGTCGGGCCGGCCCATGTGGTCGACGACGACGGTGGTGGGCAGGGCGGTGAAGAAATCCCACAGCTCGGGCAGGTCCACCGCCTCGAAGTAGATGACGACGTGCCAGCCGAGCTTGGCGATGCGGCCGGCGATCTCCATCAACTCGTCCTTGGGCGTGAAGTCGACCAGGCGCTTGACGAAGTTGAAGCGCACGCCGCGCACACCGCTGTCGTGCAGCTCCTGCAACTCGCCATCGGTGATGCTGCGGCGTACGGTGGCCACGCCGCGGGCCTTGCCGCCCGAGGCCAGGCAGGCATCGACCATCGCGCGGTTGTCCGCGCCATGGCAGGTGGCCTGCACGACCACGTTGCGGGCGAAGCCCAGGTGGTCGCGCAGGGCGAACAGCTGCTGCTTTGAGGCATCGCAGGGCGTGTACTTGCGCTCCGGCGCGAAGGGGAATTCGTCGCCGGGGCCGAAGACGTGGCAGTGCGCGTCCACGCTGCCGGGCGGCAGCTGGAAGCGGGGTTTGCTGGGGCCGCTGTACCAGTCCAGCCAGCCGGGGGTCTTGGTGAAAGGGATCATGTCAGTCGTCGGCGGCAAGGTGCTTCAGGATGCGGTCGGCTTCGGTGCGCCAGTCGGGGCTGCGGGCAAACGCAGCCGTGCCGCGGGTGCCGAACAGGCCCGCGTCGGCGAGGCCGGCCACCCAGGCCTGGCGCTCGGCGGTGCCCGAAGCGCTCCAGGGCTCGAGGCCGGCTTCGCGCACGGTCTGTGCGACTTCGCGCACTTCCTCGCTGCGGCGCCGGCCGTGCTCGATGACACGCTGGAAGAAGTAGGCGGCCTGCTTCTCCCAATCGATGCCGGGGAAGGTTTCGTAGAGCGACGTGATCACCGCATCCTCCACGCCGTAGTGGCGCGCGGTCGTGAAGCTCTCGATAACCATCGCCTCCAGGCCCTTGATCATCACGCTGCGGCACATCTTGGTGGCCGAGGCCACGCCGAGCCGGTCGCTCGCGACCTTGGCCGCGAAGCCGAGCGTGTTGATCAGCGGCGCCAAGGTCTCGGCGTGCGGCCCGCCGAGCAGCAGCGGCACCTTGATGCGGTAGGGCGGCACGCTGGTCATCACCGCGCCCTCGACATAGCGTGCGCCACCGGCTTCGATCAGCGCGGCGGCATCGAGCTTGGCGCCCGGCGACGCGGAGTTGAAGTCGAGAAAGAGGGCGTCGCGCTGGATCGCCGGGGCACAGGCCTGCGCGACCGGCACCGTCTGGCTGGCGGTGACCGCGCTGACGATGAAGTCGCAGCGCGCCGCCAGCTCGGCGTGGGTGGCGGCCAGCGTCACGCCATGCGCAGCCGCGTGCGCGCGCAGCGGTGGCGCGGCCGACGCATCACCCAGCTTCAGGTCGTAGGTGGCGACGGCCAGGCCCTGGGCGCGCAGGTCCTCGGCAAGGATGCGGCCGACCTCACCGTAGCCGACCAGGCCGATCCTCCACTGCTTCGGGTCCATGGCAGCGTTCCTCGTCGAGAGCTCAATCAAGCGAGGCCTTCGACCGCTTGACCACGTCGGCGTACTTGGCCGATTCGGCGGCGATGAAGGCGTTGAACTGGTCGCGCGTGACCGGGAAGGTCTCGTAGCCGAAGGTCGCGTAGCGCTCCTTGATGTCGGGCTCGGCCAGGGCGGCCTCGATGTCCTTCTGGATCTTGTCGGCCACGGCCTTCGGCAGGCCCTTGGGCGCGGCGAGCGTGGTCCAGCCGGTCACTTCGTAGCCGGCCGGGCCGCCGGATTCGGCAACGGTGGGTACATCGGGGAAGGCCGGGTGGCGCTTCGGCGCGGTGACGGCGATGAACTTGATCTTGCCCGAGCGCTGCAGCGGGCCGGCAGTGGCCAGCGAGCCGAGCGCGAAGTTCAGCTCGCCGTTGGCCACGCCGGTGTAGAGCATCGATGTTTCCTTGTAGATCACGTGCTGCATCTCGGTGTTGGTCATCGATTCGAGCAGCGCCGAGCCCAGGTGCACCGGGTTGCCGACCGACCACGAGCCGTAGTTCAGGGCGCCGGGCCGGGCCTTGGCGTCGGCCACGATGTCGCCCACCGTCTTGTATTTGCTGCCCGCCCCGACACCGACGAAGAAGTAGGTGCGGAACAGCGGCGCGACCTGCTCGAAATCCTTCACCGGGTCATAGGGCAGCTTCTTGAACAGGTGCGGGTAGGCGACGAGGTGCACGTTGTCGAGCTGGATCAGGTCGGTGCCGTCGGTCGCGCCGCGCTTGAAGGCGTCGATCGCGATGAAGCCGTTGGCGCCCGGCTTGTTCTCGACAACGACCGGCTGGCCCCACTTCTTCTGCAGCTTCTCGGCCAGCACGCGCACCACCGCCTCGGGCCCCGCGCCGGCGGGGAAGGGCGTGACGATGCGCACCGGTTTGGTCGGCCAGTCCTGCGCGTGGGCAGTCGGCATGCTCGCCAGCGCGCCCGTGGCGGCCAAGGCCAGCGCGGCGCGGCGGGTGAAGGTCCTCATCGGGTACGTCTCCTCGGTACTGCTTGCAGGGAATCGGTTCAGTCGATGTAGCGCAGGCCGGCCTTCTCCAGCGGCTCGCGCATCTTGTACATGTCCAGGCCCAGCACGCCGCTGGCCAGCTTGGCGCGCTTCTCGCCTTCGTTGGCCTCGCGGGCGGCGGCGGCTTCGAGCGTCTTCGGGGCAAAAGCGCGCGGCACGCAGACCACGCCGTCGTCGTCGGCGACGATCACGTCGCCCGGGGTGACGAGCGCACCGGCGCAGACGATGGGGATGTTCACCGAGCCGAGCGTCGCCTTGATCGTGCCCTTGCTGCTGATGGCCTTGCTCCAGACCGGGAAGCCCATCT
>NZ_DATFAN010000162.1:0-64617 GCF_035254525.1 Ideonella sp.
GCCATGCTGTCCGACAGCTTCTGGCGCAGCTCGGCCACCACCTCGGCCGCGATGCGCGGGGCCTCCGACGCGGCCTGCACCAGCCGCGCGATCTCGGCAATCGTGTTCCTGGCGTGCGTTTCCGCCTCGGCCGACATGCCGCGGGCCGTCTGTGCCAGCGTCTCGCAGATCTGCTGCTGCTGGCCGAGTGTCTGGGCGCCGGCCTGCCGCCATTCCTGCTGCAGCGAGGCGGCCACCGCCTGCAGCGCCTCGGTGAACGCGCCCAGCCGCTGCGCGTCGCGCGACGCCAGTTCGGCCTGCAGGCCCGAATGCGCCTCGCCCAGGCTGCGCAACAGCGAGGCCGAGCGCTGCTCGAAGGTGTCGGCAAAACGATCGAGCGAAGCGCGCAGGTCGGCGGACTGTGCCGCGTTCGTGCGCTGCTGCTCGGCCAGCGTGCCGGCCCAGGCCTGCGCGGCGGCGGCGGTGGCGCCCTCGAAGCGGCTCGACAGCGTGTCGACCTGCTGCTGCACGGCCTGCGCCACGGTGGCCTGCAGTGCTGCCGTCTCGCGCGCGATGCCGGCCATCGTGGCCTGGACGACCGGCTCGATGGTCGCGCCGGCAAGGCGGGCGCTTTCGGTCAGGCTCGATTGCAGCGAACGGTCGACCGACGCGGCCAGCGCGGTGTAGCTCGCCTCGGCGTGGCGGTGGAAGGCCTCCTGACCCGCCGCGAGACGCTCGCTCATCGCCTGACCCTGCCGCTCCAGCGCCACCATCATGGCCTGCAGCCCGTCGACCAGCTGGGGCATCGCCTCGACCTGCCGCTGCAGCAGCTTGAACGACTCCTCGCGCTGGTGGGCCAGCGAGAAAACGCGCAGGCTGGTGGCGATCTTCGAATCGAGCTGCTGCGCAGCCTGCAGCCGCTCGCGGCGGCACAGGGCGGACATCAGGCCGAGCGCAGCCGAGGCGGCCACGCCCGCGATCGAGGTGCCGAAGGCCAGCCCCAGGCCCCTGACCGGGGCGGAAAGCGAAGCGCGCACCGACTGCAGGTCCGTCGCGCTGTCCAGCGCCAGGCCGGTGCCGTTCAACGTGACCACCATGCCCAGGAAGGTGCCCAGCATGCCCAGCAGCACCAGCAGGCCGGCGAGGTACGGCGTCATGGCCGGGCCCGGCAGGCCGATGCGCTCGCCCTCGATGCGCAGGCGCACGGCGTTTTGCATCGGCGCGGGCACCTGGGCCAGCCAGGGGCCCAGGCTCGGCGGCGCGTCGGCCAGGCTCGACACGGCCTGCGCGAGGCTGCGCGTGTCGCGCCGGAAGCGGTGCAGCTCCAGCGCGCCCGCCAGGTAGAACGCGCCGACCAGCAGCGTGATGGCCAGTGCGAGAGTGTTCGCGCCGACGTAGCCGGCGCCGACCCAGCCCACGGCGGCCAGGCCCGCGACGAACGCGGCGTGATGGAGGAATCGGGTCATGAGGGATCGGGTTGTCTCGCGCGCAGGGCTTCCAGCAACCCTTGCGCCGGTTGCATGCGAACCTCCAGCTCGGCGAGCAGCACGCTGTGCATGTCGTGGCGAAACGCGTCCAGCCACCCGCCCGGCTGCGCGGGCGCAGCGTCGGCTTCGGACCGGCGCAGCCGCTCGAAGTGCGTCTCGAGCAGCACGGGCACCGTCGACAGCAGGGTCCGCTCGCGCGCGCCCAGCACCTGCTCCATGACAGCGTCCACCGCCGCCAGGCGCGCCATCGCGGGTGAGCGGCCCGCGAGCCGGGCCCGCAGGCGCGCGCGCAGCGGGCCGATGCTCGTCTCCATGGCCTGTTGCTGCGCGTGGTAGCGCCGGCGGAACGGCACGAAGTCGGCTGTCGTGTTCATGGGCGCGTCATCGTTGGCGGCCGCCTTCACCAGCGCGTTTCGCACGCGGGTGAACTCGCTCTCGTCGGCGCTCACGGCCGACCGCATACCCGTGGGCGTCGGCCCCGGGCCGCCATTCAACGCGGCCGACAGCGCGATGGCGTCGGTCCAGCCGAGCCATTGGCTCAGCCGTTCGGCGAAGGATTGTCGGGATCCGGGGGCGTCGACGTCGGTCAGACGGGTGAGCAAGCGGACGAGCGCCAAGCCGGTGACGCCGGAGATCGCGCTGCGCGGTGAGCCTCGCAACATATCGCCAGCAGAGGTTCAAAGGAAAGCCGCGCAGTCTACTACCCGCCTGCTCCCTGCCGCCCGGGATATACTGTGAATATGTACAGTATGCTTGCGCCAGCGGTGTCAGTGGCGAGTGCGCCCCGGCTGGAAGATGCTTGGAGACCCCAGCGTGACTGAGGACACCCCGCCCGTCCTGCCACCCTCGTTCATGGCCCTGTTCGCCGAGGCTGGCCGGCTCAAGCCGAACCAGCCGCGCGAGTTCATCCAGCAGCGCTACGGGTTTTGCGAAGACCTTGCCAACCTGCTCGTCGACACGGCGCGCGCAAAGCACTGGGAGTTGCAGGTCACCCAGGCCGACGTCCTCGCCCGCATCCACGCCGGCCTGGTGGCCGGCGCGATCGAGATCACCGAGCCCGAGGCCGCCTGGGTTGGCCGGCGGCTGGCCGAATTGCTGGGCTGGGAAGACTTCCTGCCGCCCGCCCCGGCTTGAGGCGGGACGGCAACGCGGTGATCAGGCCGTCGCGCGGCCCAGGAACTTCCAGCCGCCAGACAGCTTGACGAAGACGAAGCCCGTGGCGGCGTCGTGGAACACGTCGTGCTGGCCCGCGAGATCGTCGCGCCCGGCAAAAGCCCAGCCCCGGGGCAGCTTGACGAACACGAAGTTCGTTTGGCGGTCGTGGAACACGCCGTACAGCTCGGCCTGGCTGGCCGCCGAGGTGGTGGCGGTGTCGAGCACCGAAGCGTTCGCGGTCGACAGACCGAGGGACAGCGCGAGGCCGGCCAGCGCAGAGAGGGCAAAGTGCTTCATAAAGACTCCGTTGGACATGGCAAACGGCGGCCGATCGGGGCGATCGGCAGTCCCCCTTGTGAGGGGTAGCCCATGATGGAAAACCACTAAGGGTTTTCCCGGAGTGTAGCCGCATGTTGCTGCACTGCACAAGGGCTGCATCGCCCTTTGCGGCAGCCTTCACGGAAATGAAGGCGAAGGCGCTGGCTCGAGCTCTCTCGTTCGGCGCCTAGGAGGCCGGCGCGGACTGACCCGGCTCCTCGTCCTCGGGCTTCGTGCCACCCTGCTCGGGATGGCCACGGTTGACATCACCCGGTGCCTCCGGCCCGGTCTGGCCCGTTTCGCCCAGGCGATGGTCCTCGTCGTCATGCTCGAGGCCCCCCTCGAGACCCGGAGGAAAGTCCAGCTTCCTGCGTCCACCCATGACCAGCTCCTTGAAGCGTTCGAGACCGTGAACCGAGTCGACTCTAACCGGCCCCAGGCCGCGCGACGAGGCCAGGGGCTTGGATGCCGGGCATCCCGCGGGAATGCGGCTTGCTCCGGCGTGGGCCTGCCCTTGTGCCGCCGGATCCCTCATGAACCTGCTTCGCGACCCATCGCGCCGGCTGCGCATCCTGACCTGGCCGCTGGATGACCACCACCACGGCCACTACCTGCGCTACCTGAGCCAGGCGCCGCACGACTTCTACCTCGTCACCGATGCCGAACGATCGGCTCGCCACGCCGGCATGCTGCCCTGGGGGGCGAACGTGCACGGGCTGCCGGCCGAGGCCGTGCGCGACGCCGCGTTCGACCTGGTCCTGTTCCAGTCGCGCGAGGCCTGGGCCAGCGAGCAGCACCGCCTGCTGAGCGCCACGCAGCGCCGGCTGCCGCGCATCTACCTCGAGCACGATCCGCCGCAGGAGCACCCGAGCGACACGCCGCACTGGATGGACGACACCGACGTGCTGCTGGTTCACGTGACGCCGTTCAACGCGCTGATGTGGAACAGCGGCCAGGTCATCACCCGCGTGATCGAGCACGGCGTGAAGCTGTTGCACCCGGCGCGCTACAGCGGCGAGCGCACGAGCGGACTGGCGGTCGTCAACGACATCGACCTGCACGGCCGCCGCCTGGGCTTCGACCTGTACCGCCACGTGGCGCGGCGCATTCCACTGTCGCTGATCGGCGCGGGCAGCGAGCGCTGCGGCGGCGAGGGTGAGTTGCCCGAGCATGCGCTGCCCGAGCGCGTGGCGCAGCACCGCTTCTTCTTCAACCCGACCCGCTATGCCAGCCTGGGCCTGGCGGTGATCGAGGCGATGATGGTCGGCACCCCAGTCGTCGCGCTGGCCACGACCGAGCTGGCCAGCGTCATCCACAACGGCCAGAACGGCATCGCCGACACGCGGCTGGACCGCCTGATCACCGGCATGCAGCAACTCCTGGTCAACCCCGGCTGGGCCCGCACGCTGGGCGAAGCCGGCCGCCGCGCCGCGCAGGACCGCTTCAACATCGAGCGCTTCGTCGCCGACTGGAACGCCGCGTTCCGGCTGGTGATGGCCTGACTAGCGCGGCAGCGAGCGGTACAGGCGCCACGCCCAGACGAACAGCCCGGCCGGCACGATGGTGCTGACGACATAGAACGGGTCGCGCCACAGCCCCGGGCCCTCGAGCGAGAAGCGCCACAGGTGCACCAGCACCAGCAGGCCGAACAGGACGCCGGTCGTCAGGACATAGGCTTTCACTCTCATGGCGGGCCGTCCTCAGCTGCGCAGCGGCAGGGCCACGCCGATCACGACGAAGATGCCCCCGCAGGCCTGGTTGAAGCGCCGGCCAACTCGCCGCAGCCAGGGGCTGATGCGCTGGGCCAGGCTGGCGATCATCAGCTCGGTGGCGATCTCGATGACCGCGAAGGTCCCGGCCATGACCGCAAACTGCAGCACCAGGCCGCGCGCCGGGTCGATGAACTGCGGCAGGAAGGCCGCGAAGAACAGCAGCGCCTTCGGGTTGGTCAGCGCCGACAGCAGGCCCTGGCGGAACATCGACCCGCCGCCGCGCGGCGCCACCGCGGCGCGATCGACGTCGATGCCGATCGGCGGCGCACGCCAGACCTGGATGCCCAGCCACACCAGGTAGCCGCCGCCGACCCACTTCATCACCGTCAGCCACGCCAGCGAGGCCTGCAGCAGCGCGCCGATGCCGAACATCGACAGCGCGATCAGCACGACGAAGCCGAGTGCGCCGCCGCTGATCGTGTACAGCGCCTTGCGCTGGCCGTGCAGTGCGCCGTGCGTCAGCGCCAGCAGCCCGTTGGGCCCGGGCGAGAGCGACAGCCCGATCGCGGCCAGCAGGTAGATGAGCCAGGTGTGGATGTCCATCGCGAGGGTTCCTTCGGGCCATGCCCGCCGGGGCGGGCCGTTGAGCCGCGAGCATGCCACCACCGGCCCGGCGTGGCGAGCGGGCACCGGGCTTGCCGGTTGCAGCACATGCGCATTGCCCAGGTTGCCCCCTTGTTCGAAAGCGTGCCGCCGCGCCTGTACGGCGGCACCGAGCGCGTCGTGTCCTACCTCACCGAGGCGCTGGTCGCGCAGGGACACGAGGTCACGCTGTTCGCCACCGCCGATTCGGTGACGCGCGCCCGCCTCGTCGCCGGCTCGCCGCACGGGCTGCGGCTCGACGGCCGCAGCCTGGACCACGAGGAACCGCATCGCGCGCTGCTGGACAAGGTGTACCGGCGCCGCGGGGCCTTCGACGTCATCCATTTCCACACCGATTGCATGCACTTTCCGATGTTGCGCGGCCTGGGCGTGCCGCACCTGACCACGCTGCACGGGCGGCTCGACCTGCCCGAGGCCGTGGCCACGCTGCGCGAGTTCCCCGACGTGCCGCTGGTGTCGATCTCGGATGCGCAGCGCACGCCGGCGCCCTGGGCCTGCTGGCTGGCCACGGTCCACCACGGCCTGCCGCACGAGGCCTTTCGCTTCCACCCCGGGCCGGGCCGCTACCTGGCCTTCCTCGGCCGGATCGCGCCCGAGAAGGGCTGCGATCGGGCGATCGAGATCGCAGCGCGCCTGGGCCGCACGCTGCGCATCGCCGCCAAGGTCGACCCGATGGACGAGGCCTATTTCAACGCCGAGATCAGGCCCTTGCTGGCGCACCCGCTGGTCGAGTTCATCGGCGAGATCGGCGAGCGCGAGAAGAGCGACTTCCTCGGCCAGGCCACCGCGCTGTTGTTCCCGATCGACTGGCCCGAGCCCTTCGGCCTGGTGATGATCGAGGCCATCGCCTGCGGCACGCCGGTCGTGGCCTTCCGGCGCGGCTCGGTGCCCGAGATCATCGAGCCCGGGCTGACCGGCTGCATCGTCGATGACCTCGACCAGGCGGTGCACGCGATCGAGGACGCCGTCGGGCTCGATCGCCGGCGCTGCCGCCGGCGCTTCGAGCAGCGTTTCACCGCCGAGCGCATGGCGCGCGACTACCTGTCGGTGTATGAACGGCTGGTCCGCCGGACGGCGGGCCCCTGCCCGATGGAGGCGTCGAATGGATGAGCGCGCCGACACGCCGCAAGACGACTACCAGATCAGCTCGCCATCGCCGCGGCTGGACCTGCGCAACCGCGTGCTCAAGCACGGCGACAGCTTCGCCGTGCTCG
Organism: Ideonella sp.; assembly: GCF_035254525.1. GTDB lineage: Bacteria > Pseudomonadota > Gammaproteobacteria > Burkholderiales > Burkholderiaceae_C > Ideonella. The sequence goes on from NZ_DATFAN010000162.1 coordinate 6,529, forward strand.
ATCGCCTGGGCGACGCCGAGGCCGACGGCCTGACCGAATACGGCCTGTTCCACCAGGACACGCGCTACCTGTCGCGCCTGAGCCTGCGCATCAGCACCCTCGGTCGCCCGCCCTGCCCCTTGATGCTGCTGGGCTCCGCGGTGAAGGACGACAACGCGGTGCTCTTCGTCCACCTGACCAACCCGGAGATGGAAGGCAGCGGCGACGAGGCCCCGCCGCACGACCTGCAGCACGGCCAGCTGCACCTGTTGCGCACCCAGCTGCTGTGGCGCGGGATGCTGTGCGATCGCCTGCGCATCCACAACTACGGCGGCGGGCGCGTGCGCTTTCGGCTGCACGTGGCCTTCGGCGCCGACTTCGCCGACATCTTCGAGGCGCGCGGCATGGGCCGCTCGCAGCGCGGTCGCTCGCTGGCGCCTCGCATCGAGGGCGGCACGGTGCTGCTCGGCTACGAAGGCCTGGACGGGCGCCTGCGCCGCACCCGCGTGGCCTTCGACACCCCCGCGTCGATGCTGCGGGCCGATCGCGCCGACTTCGAGCTGGACCTGGCGCCGCACACCGCCAGCGTCCTGCGCTGGACCGTCGGCTGCGAAGGCGATGACCCGGCCGAGCAGGCGGCCATGGCGTGTCCGAACGAGCCGCCGTCCGAGCCGATGTGGTGCGAGGCGGCGCAGCAGCTGCTGCAGGCCGAGATGCAGGCCGCGAACGAACTGGCGCCGCGGCTGCGCACCTCCAACAGCCAGTTCGACCAGTGGACGCACCGCTCGCTGGCCGACCTGGACATGCTGACCACCGACACCCCGCTGGGCCGCTACCCCTATGCCGGCGTGCCGTGGTTCAGCACGCCGTTCGGGCGCGACGGCATCATCACCGCGCTGCAAAGCCTGTGGCTGTCGCCCGAGCTGTCGCGGGGCGTGCTGCGCTACCTCGCCTCGATGCAGGCCGACGCGGCCGACGATGCGCGCGATGCGCAGCCCGGCAAGATCCTGCACGAGACGCGCGGCGGCGAGATGGCGGCCACCGGCGAGGTGCCCTTCGGGCGCTACTACGGCTCGATCGACTCGACCCCGCTGTTCCTGATGCTCGGCGGCGCCTACTTCGAGCGCACCGCCGACCTCGACCTGGTTCGTTCGCTGTGGCCCCACTTCGAGCGTGCCTTGCAGTGGATCGACCGCCACGGCGATGTCGACCACGACGGCTTCGTCGAATACGCGCGCCGCACCGAACGCGGGCTGACGAACCAGGGCTGGAAGGATTCGCACGACGCCGTCTTCCATGCCGACGGCGAGCTCGCCGAGGCGCCGATCGCGCTGTGCGAGGTGCAGGGCTATGTGTACGCGGCCCGGCGCGCCGCCGCGGTGATGGCCCGCGCGCTGGGCCTGGCCGAGCGCGCCCAGGCGCTGGAGACCGAGGCCGAATCGCTGCGCGAGCGCTTCGAGCAGGCCTTCTGGTGCGAGGATCTCGGCAGCTACGCGCTCGCGCTGGATGGCCACAAGCGCCCGTGCGAGGTCCTGGCCTCCAACGCCGGCCAGGTGCTGTTCACCGGCATCGCCGGCGCCGAGCATGCCCGCCGCGTGGTCGAGGCGCTGATGGCCGAGCCCAGCTTCTCCGGCTGGGGCGTGCGCACCGTCGCGTCGACCGCGGCGCGCTACAACCCGATGTCGTACCACAACGGTTCGGTGTGGCCACACGACAACTCGCTGATCGCCGCCGGCATGGCACGCTACGGCCAGCGCGCGGCCGCGGCGCGCATCCTCGAAGGCCTGTTCGAAGCCTCGCTGCACTTCGACCTGCACCGCCTGCCCGAGCTCTTCTGCGGATTCGGCCGACATCCCGGCGAGCCGCCCACGCTGTACCCGCAGGCCTGCTCGCCTCAGGCCTGGGCCGCCGCGGCGCCGCTGCTGTGCCTGCAGGCCTGCCTCGGGCTCGAGGTGAACGGCCTGCGCGGCGAGGTGTACTTCCGCGACCCGATCATGCCGGCCTTCCTGCGCCAGGTGCATCTGGAGGGCCTGCGCTTGCCGCAAGGGCGCATCGACGTCGAGATCACCCGCCACGACAACGACGTGGGCGTGCGCCTGCTCCGGCGCGAGGGCGACGTGAAGCTGGTCGTCTCGATGTGATCAGCCGGGCGGGCACGCCGGCCCGCCGCGGTGCTGCGCCGCACCGCCCGTGCAGAAAAAACTTCCTCGACCGCCCCGTGGCGCGCGGCGCCCCGGGGCTGGCGCCGCGAGTGGCCCCGGGCCTGCCCCTTGCCATGCTTTCACATGCCGGCCCCGAGCTGCGGCAGGGGTCGGGTGAGGGATCGTGTTCCCCAAACGAAGGAGACTCGTATGAAGCTGACGATCTTGGCAGCGGCCACTCTGACGCTCGCAACGGGCACCGCCACCGGCCAGGTCGACACCTGGGCGCCGATGGTCAAGGGCACGGGTTGGCAGGCACCGGGCCAGACGGACCTGCGCGTGGGCACCGAGGCCTGGGCCCGCCAGGTCGATTTCGCCACCGCCAGCGGCAGCCTGCAGGCGCCGGCGCCCGCGCCGCTGGGGGAGATCGAATTCGGTCGCCTGCCGCCACCGCCGCTGGTGCCCGGCGCGAGCGATCCGGTGCCGCTGCCACCGCCGGGTGGCGCCACCGGGCCCGCGCTGGCGGACAACATCGCGATCGAGACGAACGGCCTGAACGGCTTCATCAACGTTTCGCAGGTCCCCGAGCCCTCGGTGCTGCTGATGATGCTGGCGGGGATCGGCGCGATCGCCTTCGTGATCCGCCGCCGGGCAGGCTAGCGGCCCGGTCGCCCCCGGCCCACCAGCGCGCCGGGGACGCGGCACCCTCGAGGTAGGCGCTGAGCAGGCGCAGCCGGCGGTGCCGGCGGCACAGCGCGCGCAGCGCAACGAGCATGGGCACCGCCATCACCGCGCCGGCCATGCCCCACAGCCAGCCCCACAGCATCACCGACAGGCACATCGACACCGGGCTCAGCGACAGCCGCGCGCCGACGAAGAAGGGGCTGATGAAGTTGCTCTCGATGCCGTGGATAGCGAGCAGCGCGGCCGGCGGCGCCAGCATGGCCGGCAGCGTGTCGAAGGTGAGGATGCCGGCCATCAGCAGCAAGGTGGCCGAGATCATCGGGCCGAGGTAGGGGATGAAATTCAGCACGCCGGCCACGGTGCCCCAGAGCACCGGGTTGGGCAGCCCCAGGCCCCAGGCGGCCAGCCCCATCGCGATGCCGACGCCGAGGTTGACCACCGCCAGCGCGCCGAGGAAGTGGGAGATCTCGCGCTGCACGCTGCGCAGCCCGCCCAGCACCAGCGCGCGCGTGCGCCACCGCGGAATCGCCTGGACGCTGCGCTGGACCACCCAGTGCTCCGAGGCGAGCAGGAAGTACAGCAGGAACACCGTGGCCGCCGCCGACAGGCAGAAGGCCAGGAAGCGGCCGACGAAGGCCCGCGTCAGCGCCACCCCCTCGGTGGCGAGCTGCTCCTTGATCGGGTCGGCGCCGGCCGCCGGCGCCGGTGCGCTGGCCGGGGCTTCGGTCACCTCCGGCGCCACGCGGCGCGGCGAAGGCCGCGGCCGGGTGGCCGGCGCCGAGGCAGGGGCGATCGCCGGCGGCATCGTCAGGCGCAGGCGGTCGACGCGCGCCATGACCTGCGCCAGCGTGCTGGGCGCGCGGTCCCACCACTCGGTGGCCGGCTCGACCAGCGTGCTCGCACCGAGCGCACCGACCGCCAGCAGCGCGGCCACGACCAGGCCGGCACCAACTGTCTCGGGCAGGCCCCAGCCCCGCAGCAGCCGGACCACCGGCGCGAAGACGAAGGTCAGCACCAGCGCCGCGGCCACCGGCACCAGCAGCGCCGAAGCTTCCTTCAGCAGCAGCACGAGCGCAACGACGAACAGCCCGGCCAGCACCCGCTGGACCCGGGCCGGGGCGCCGGCCGCGGGGTCGCCTGTCATGGGCCTCGCCATGGCAAGGCCCGTGCCCGCAGCCGGGCTCAGGGCAGCGCCGAGGGCGCCGGCGGCTCGTCGTCCAGCGTGGCCAGCAGGCGCAGCAGCACGGCCGGCTCGATCGGCTTGACGAGGTGGAAGTCGAAGCCGGCATCGTGGGCGCGGTCGCGATCGGCCTCCTGCCCCCAGCCAGTGCAGGCGATCAGCAGCGGCGTGTGGCCGCGGGCCTGCGCACGCAGGCGCTGGCACAGCTCGTAGCCGTTCAGGCCGGGCATGCCGATGTCGAGCACCGCCGCATCGGGCCGCCATTGGGCGGCGACCTCCAGCGCCTCGAGGCCGCCGAACGCCGTGCGCACGTCCTGCCCGTGCAGCGAGAGCATCGCGGCCAGGGTCTGCGCCGCATCGACGTTGTCGTCGACGACCAGCACGCGGTGCGGCGCCAGCTCGGGGCCGCCCTCGGCGCCCGGGTGCCGCGCCGCGCTCGCGGCCTCGCCCTGCCCGACCGGCAGCCACACGGTGAATTCGCTGCCCCGGCCGGGCCCGTCGCTGGCGGCCTGCAGCGTGCCGCCGTGCTGCTCGACCAGCCCGCGGGCCAGCGCGAGCCCGATGCCCAGGCCGCCGCCCGCGCGCTCGAGCGCGGGCCGGAGCTGGGCGAACATCTCGAAGATCACCGGCAGCTGCTCCGGTGCGATGCCGATGCCCGGGTCGCGCACCGACACGCGGACCCCGCCGCCGCCCTCGCCCCCGGACGCGCGTTCGGCGGCGAGCACGATCTCGCTGCCTGCGTCGGAGTACTTGGCCGCGTTGTTCAGCAGGTTCGCGAAGACCTGGGTCAGCCGCGTCAGGTCGCCATGCACGACGATCGGCGCGTCGGGCAGCACGACCCGCAGCCGGTGCCGCTGGGCGTGCATCAGCGGCTGCGCGGCCTCGACGGCCTGGCCGATCACGCGCGCCAGCTCCAGCCGCTCGACGCGCAGTTCGATCTTGTTGCGCACCAGGCGGCTCGCGTCGAGCAGGTCCTCCAGCAGGTGGGTCATCTGCACGACCTGGCGCTCGATGATGTCGCGGCACCAGTCGATCCGTGCCCGGTCGACATCGTCGGCGCGGCGCAGGATGCCCAGCGCGTTGCGGATGGGCGCGAGCGGGTTGCGCAGCTCGTGCGCCAGCGTCGCGATCAGGTCGTCCTTGGCCTTGTCGGCGCGCTTGAGGGTCCGCTCGCTGGCGCGCAGCTCGGCCATCAGGCGGCTGCGCTCGAGCATGGCCGCGAGCTGGTCGCACAGTGTCTTGATGACCAGCACATCGCCGCGGCGAAAGCGGTCGCGGCTGGTCGATGCGAAGGCCGCGACGCCGTAGTCGCGGCCGTGGGCGAGCAGCGGATAGCCGGCGAAGCAGCGCACGCCGGCGGCCTTCAGCCGCGCCGCCTCGGGCAGCCCGCACTGCTGCATGTTCTCGATGACGAGCTTCTCGCCGCGCCGCGCCACCAGGCCGGTCAGCGAGCCGCCGATCGGCACCCGTGCCAACTCGGCCTCGTGGGCCTCGCTGAGCCCGTAGGCGGACAGCAGCAGGAGCGATTCGCCATCGTCGCTGGTGCCGTAGTTGAGGCAGATCTCGCTGCCGACCGCGGCGCGCACGCGCTCGAACAGCTCACGCCGCATCGTCGCCGCATCCTGCTCGCCCAGGATCAGCGCCTGCCCGGCCTGCGACAGCACGTCCAGCTGGCGCACCCGCTCACGCAGCGCGCGATCGGCGCGGCGGCGCTCGCTGATGTCGCGGGCGATCAGTGCCGAGCCGACCACCGCGCCGCGCTCGTCGCGGATCGGCGACAGGCTCATCGACACCGGCACCCGCACGCCACCGCGCGCCATCCGCTCGGTCTCGAGGTGGGCCACCGTCTCGCCATCGCGCAGCCGCCACAGCAGCCCGGCCTCCTGGGCGCGCAGCTCCTCGGGCACCAGGGCGTCCATCGTGGCGCCGACCATCTCCTCGGCCGCGTGGCTGAACAGGCGCGCCGCGCCGTCGTTCCACGAGTCGATCCGGCCGTCCAGATCGCGGCTGACGATGGCGTCCTCGGACGACGCGACGATCGCCGCCAGGCGCGCCGCGCCATCGCGCATGCGCAGGCGCTCGGTGATGTCGATCAGCGCGGCGCGGCACCGCGTCGGCTGCCGCGCCGGCTCGACCTGCGGCACGATGTCCAGCATCACCCAGGGGCCGGCGCCTCCGCCGTCGGGCGCCAGCTTCAACTCGAGCGGCGAACCCGGGTCGCCGCGGACCACACCGGCCTGGTAGCGCTGCAGGCGCTCCCGGTCGGGCGCGTCGACGAACTCGGCCAGCAGGTGCCCCGGCATGTCCGGGTGCGCCCTGCCGAGCAGCATCGCGGCGGTGTCGTCGAGGTCCACGATGCCACCTTGCGCGTCCAGCGTCACATAGCCGACCGGGGCACGCGCGTACAGCTGCAGGTAGTGGTCACGCGACAACTCGAGCGCGCGCTGCGCCTGGCGCAGCTCCGCGTTCTGCATCTCGAGCTCGGCCTGCTGCACGCCCCATTCGTGCACCAGCCGATCGACCTCGGCGGCGCTGCCGTCGGCGGGGCGGACGGGCGTGCCCACGCGCACTTCGGCGCGTTGCCGGACCGCGTCCGTCAAGGGGTCCACCGGCTTCGCGGCAGGGTCGTGGCCTGCACCGGCGGCGGGGCTGTGAGAGGTATCCACCGGAGTCCCTCCGTCGAGCAATCGACGTTCCTGTGCACGCCGGAACGCCCGGGCCGGCACTGCAAAGCTTGCCGAACGGATGACGCGCGCCAGCCCCTGTTTGCGCAGGGAACCACCAGAGGCTGCACCCGCCTTGGCGGCCACCGGGCAGCGGGCCCCTGCAGCCCTTCAGGACCGGCAGGCACGCCGATTGCCACTATTCGGCCTTGTTGGGATCGAGCAACCGTCTAGGGAGCCTGCTGATGCTTGATGAAGATTTGTACGGCCGGCCCGGCCGCCCCCAGGTGCTGTACGTGGAAGACGAGCCGACGAACCTGTTCCTGATGCAGGCGCTGTTCAAGCTGCGCCCGCACCTGGAGCTGGTGGCAGCCAGCGACGGCGCGCAGGCCGCCCAGCTGGGCGCCAGCTTGCGCCCGGCGCTGATCCTGATGGATCTGCGCCTGCCCGACTGCTGGGGCAGCGACCTGCTCGCGTCCTTGCGCGCGCGCTTTCGCTGGCGCCACGTGCCGGCCGTCGCAGTCACCGCCGAAGCCGAGTTCGACGCCTCGCGCAACGGCTTCATCGAAACCTGGCACAAGCCGCTGGACCTGCGCTTCGTGCTCGGCCGGCTGGACAACGTGCTGCCCGATGCGCGTGGCGCCTGGCAGCGGCGGCCCGCCGCCGCCGGCGGCGCCGAGATGCGGGCATGACCCGCGCATGAAGGGGTGAGGGCCTGAAGGCCGGCCTGGGGCGCTCAGGCCGGCGCGGCCAAGGGTGCGCCGACGACACGGTGCACCAGGTGCAGCTTGCGCAGCGCGGCGGCCGAGAGCACGAAGGGGTAGAAATCCGGCACGCCCATGCTGCGCGACAGTTCGTTGAGCACGCCGGTGAGCTCCATCCAGCCGTTCACCAGGGCCAGGAAGGCCGGCGCGCCGGCATCGCCGGCGCCGCCTTCGCCCAGCGCCTCGAGCCCGAAGCGCTCGTAGTTCAGCTCGACGCTCTCGCCGTCGAGGCCGAAGCTGCGCGCGGTGTCCAGCGTGTCGCGCAGATGAAGGTAGTGGGCCCAGGTCTCGGCCCAATCTTCCCACGGGTGGCTGCTGGCGTAGGCGCTGACATGGCGCGTCGCCCAGTCGGCCGGGGCGCCGTGCTGGTAGTGCGCCTGCAGCGCGCCGGCGTAATCCTGCCGCTCGTCGCCGAACAGCGCACGAAAGGGCTCCAGCCAGCGGCCCGGCAAGACCAGCCGTTGCCAGTAGTAGTGCCCGCTCTCGTGCCGCAGGTGGCCCAGCAGCGTTCGGTACGGCTCGTGCAGCGCGCTGCGGCGCTGCTCGCGCCGCGCGTCGTCGGCCTCCTCGACGTCGAGCGTGATCACGCCGTCGGCATGGCCGGTGACGACCGGCGGCCCGCCGGGCGCCGCGCGCAGCAGGTCGAACGCGAGCCCTTGCTTCGGATCCTCGCTGGCCCTGGACTGGACCGGCAGGCCCAGGCCGATCAAGGTCGACACGAGCCGCCGCTGGTCTCGCGCGATGCGCAGCCAGTACACCTTGTTCTCGGGCTGCGACAAGTCGGGCAGCATGCGCGTGAGCCGGCAACACCGGCACAGCGGCGGCGTGCCGGCGTGGCGGTCGGTGGCCTCGACGAGCCAGTTGCAGGCCGCCGGCGATGCGAGGTGGCTGCAGCGGCGGTAGCGGCGCGTGCCGCGCCGGCCGCCGACGGCGCGCCACAGGCCCGGCGCGCCCGCCTCGCCCGTCAGCGGCTCGACCGGCAGCAGCAGGCGGCGAACGGGGTCGTAGCCGAGCGCGGTGTGGCAGGCCAGGCACTCGCTGTTGCGGAAGAAGACCGGCCGGCCGCAGCGGCAGTGGTAGGCCCGGGGGATCAGCGGCTTCGCGACAGGGTGTGGCATCGGCGGCCGGTCAGCCCAGCTGCAGCAGCACCACGGCGGCCGTCGCCGCCCCGATCAGCCCGCCGCCGATCACGTCGCTCGGGTAGTGCAGGCCCAGCACGACGCGCGCCAGGCCGACGAGCACCGCGTAGAAGCACAGCAGCGGCGCCAGCGCCGGGTAGAACGCCGAGATCAGCAGCGCGAAGGCCGCCGCATGCAGCGAATGGCCACTGGGGAAGCTGAAGCGATCGGGGATCGGCGCGCAGGCGCGGATGCCAGGGCACTGCTGGCAGGGGCGTGTTCGGCGCGTGACGCGCTTGATCGTCCAGTAGATCGAGAGATTGACCCCGCCGGAGGCGGCCAGCAGCGCCGCGCAGTGGGCGCCGTGGGTGCCGCCGGCCAGCGGCAGCACGACCAGCAGCGCGAACCACATCGGGCCGTCGCCCAGGCGGCTGCACCACAGCAGGAAGCGCAGCAGCGCCGGCTGGGCCGCGTGCTGGTGCAAGGCGGTCGCCCAGCGCCGGTCGAGCTCGACGCCGACCAGGCGGCCATGGTCATACCAGCGCGGCATCGTCCACCTGCTCGCGCCGCGGCGTGGCCGCATCGACCAGCTCGGCCAGTTGATGCTCGAAGGCGAGCAGCGCGGTGTCCCAATCGCTGCGCAACGCCAGCGCCCGCGCCCGCTGGCGAACGATGCTGCCGCGCCCCGCGGCCGCCAGCGCCTGCTCGGCCACGGCGATGAACGCGGCGGGATCGTCCGGCTCGGCGAGGAAGCCGTTGTAGTCGTGGTGCACCAGCGCCCCGGCGCCGGCACTGTCGAACGCGACCAGCACCAGCCCGCTGGCCAGCGCCTCGAGCGCCACGTTGCCGAAGGTGTCGGTCAGGCTGGGGAAGAGAAACACGTCGGCACTCGCGTAGCAGCGGGCCAGCGCGCCGGCCCGTTGCAGGCCGACGAAGTGCACGTCCGGGTGCGCCGCCGCCAGCTTGTTGCGCAGCGGCCCGTCGCCGGCCACGACCATGTGCAGCCGCGCGTGGCTGCGGCGCAGGTGCTCGAAGGTGTCGAGCGCGAGCGCCACGTTCTTCTCGGCGGCCAGGCGCCCGACGTGCAGCAGCACCGTGTCGCCGGGCCCGGCACCCCAGGCATCGCGCAGGCCGTCGTCACGCTGGGCCGGCGTGAACATGCCGGCATCGACGCCGCGTCCAACCACACGCAGCCGCTCGAAGCCGCGTGCCGCCAGCTCGAGCGCGAGCGCGCGCGTCGGCACGAAGCTGCGGCTGGCCATCGCGTGCAGCTGGCGCAGGTAGGCCAGCACCGCCGGCTGCAGCCAGCCCAGCCGGTAGTGCCGGCTGTAGGCGTGGAAGTTGGTGCGGAAGTCGCACGTCGTGGCGATGCCCAGCGCGCGCGCGGCGCGCAGCGCGGCCCAGGCCAGCGGGCCCGGCGTGGCGGCGTGCACGAGTTGCGGCGGCCGCTGCAGCCAGCGCTCGCGCAAGGCACCGACCGTGGCCCAGCCGAAGCGCAGGCCGGGGTACATCGGGATCGGCGCGCCGGCGGTGCGCCACTCGCCGTTGTCGAACGTGTGGTCGCCCGGCTGCTCGGTGTCGTCGAAGGTGAGCGCCGCTTCGTGCGGCTGGCGCGGCCGGATCAGCTGCACCGCGTGTCCGGCCTGGCGCAGGTGCTGCACCGTGCGGGCCGTGGTCAGCGAGACGCCGTTGATTTCGGGCGGATAGGTTTCGGTGATGTAGGCGATGTGCACGACAGGGCCTTCGCTGCGTGGTGGGCGGGGGGTGGCCGGCTGCGTCACCGGCATGGCTTCGAGCCAGCAAGCCCTGTTCCCGCATCACGCTGTGGCCTTCCGGCATGGCCAGGCATTCGCCCAGCGCGAGCACGCCCGTGGATGTAAGCCTTGCGGCAAACCGCGGGCGCCCGACCTGGCAAGGCGCCCCAGGGGCGCTCAGTTGGCGCTCTCGCTCGACTCGGCGGCGTACTCCTTGAGCCGGTTGTACAGCGTCTTCAGGCTGATGCCCAGCACGGCCGCCGTGCGCTCCTTCTGGTACTTGTGGTGCCGCAGCGTAGCCTCGATCAGCAGGCGCTCGGCCTGCGCCATCGTGATGCCGATCGGCAGCGTGACGCTGTCGGCGCCCGGCATCGCGGCCGGCGCGGCGGCGGGTGCGGCGACGGGCTCGGGTGCGAACGACGCCGGCGGCTCGGCCGCCACGGCGGGCTCGCTCGTGGCCTCGGCCGGGGCCGATGCGGCCGCGGCCGATGGCTGCAGGGCCTGCTGCGCGCGCGGCATCCACTCGTCGTCGATCACATCACCGGTGGCCATCACGTAGGCACGCTGCACCGCGTTGCGCAGCTCGCGCACATTGCCCGGCCAGGGGTAGCAGCCCAGGCGGTCGAGCGCCTTGGCGCTGAAGCGCTTGACCGCGCCCTCCTGCGCGCAGATGCCGTCGAGGAAGTGCTGGGCCAGCAGGCCGACATCGGACATCCGCGCGCGCAGCGGCGGCAGCTCGATCGGGAACACGTTCAGGCGGTACAGCAGATCCTCGCGCAGCTTGCCGGCACTCACCGCGTCTTGCGGCGCGCGGTTGGTGGCGGCGATCACGCGCACGTCGGCCTCCTGGCTCTGGGTCGAGCCCACGCGCATGAAGCGGCCGGTCTCGAGCACGCGCAGCAGCTTGACCTGCAGCTCCAGCGGCATCTCGGTGATCTCGTCGAGGAACAGCGTGCCGCCGTTGGCGCGCTCGAAGAAGCCCAGGTGCTGCCGGTCGGCGCCGGTGAAGCTGCCCTTCTCGTGGCCGAAGATCTCGCTCTCGATCAGGTTGGGCGAGATCGCGCCGCAATTGACCGCGAGAAAGGGCCGGCTGCGCCGGCGCGACAGGTCGTGCACCGTCTGCGCGACGAGCTCTTTGCCGGTGCCGCTCTCGCCGGTGACGAACACGGTCACGGCCGTGCCGGCCACGCGCGAGATCTGTTCGTACACGCGCAGCATCGCCGGCGCCTGGCCCCACAGCAGGCCGAAGGGGCCCCCGCTGGCCAGGCCCGCGTTCAGGCGCGCGACATCGGCCTTCAGCGCCGACGGCTTCATGAAGCGCGACAGCACGCCGTGCAGCTGCTTCATCACGATCGGCTTGACGAGGTAGTCGGCCGCGCCCAGGCGCAGCGCCTCGATCGAGGTTTCCAGGCTGGCGTGGCCGGTGATCAGCACCAGTTCCGAACTGGCCACCAGCTCCGGATCGGCAAACAGGTCCAGGCCGCTGCCGTCGGGCAACTGCAGGTCGAGCAGCACCAGGTCGGGCGACTGCATGGCGATCTGGCGCCGCGCATCGCGCAGCGTGTGGGCGACCGCGACCGAGAAGTTCTCGAGCGCAACCAGATCCCGCAGCGTGGCGGCGGAGTCGGCGTCGTCGTCGACGATCAGGACGTGGGACAGGGACGGCTCCTCGCGGCTCGGCGCGCGGCCGGCGCGCCTCGTTTGGCATGAGCCACGATCATGGCGCAGACCGCCTGCGCGGTGTATCGCCGTGTATCCCCGCGTAGGGGCTTATCCCCTGTTCACGAGGCGGGCATGGCACCGGGCTTCACTGGCTCGCCGCCGAGGCGGCGGGCGCCGCGGTGATCGGCCGCGGCATGCTGCGATCGGGGTCGGAGGGCCGCGGCGGGTCGGTGGGCTTGCGGTCGCAGCCGGCCTGGATGACCGTGGCGGCGATCGCCAGCACCAGGAAGGCGGTCGCGCGGCGGCGCGGGGGCAACAGGCTCATGGCGGTGCGGGGTTCCGAACGGGCCCGTTCAGGGGCAAACAGCGTGCCCGCCACGCCACGGCGCGGGCGCGTACGAATTGCCTGAAGCCGTTACGCGCCGGCACCGAGCGGCGCACCGGCCTCGAACAGGCGCGCCAGCCGCCGCGGGTCGACCGGCTTGGTCAGGTGGTGGTCGAAGCCGGCCTGCATCGCGAGGCGGCGGTCGTTCTCCTGGCCCCAGCCGGTGATGGCGATCAGCACCGGCCGTTTGCCGCCGGGCAGGCCGCGGATCGTGCGGGCCAGCTCGTAGCCGTTGCGCCCCGGCATGCCGATGTCGAACAGGCAGACATCGGGCGCGAAGCGCTCGTACGCCGCCAGGGCCTCGTCACCGTCGAAGGACAGCCGCGTCTCGTGGCCGTCGAGCTGCAGCAGCGCGGCCAGGCTGTCGGCGGCGTCGCGGTTGTCATCCGCGATCAGCACCCTGCGCGGCGTCGCCGCGGCCGGCTGCGGGCTGCCCAGCGGGTCGCCGTCGACCGCCACCTGGCCGACCGGCAGGCGCACGGTGAAGGTGCTGCCGGTGCCGGGCCCTTCGCTGCGCACCGCGATGCTGCCGCCGTGCAGCTCGACCAGCCCCTTGGACAGCGCCAGGCCGATGCCGAGCCCGGCGCTCGAGCGCTCGCCGGCCATGTTCAGCTGCGAGAACATGCGGAACACCTCGGGCAGCGACTCGGGCGAGATGCCGATGCCGTCGTCGCTGACCTCGATCACGATCTCGCGGCCGGCGCGCGTGGCGTCCAGGCGGATGCGGCCGCCGCGGTCGGTGTACTTGGCCGCGTTGGTCAGCAGGTTGGCCACCACCTGCGCGATGCGCAGCGGGTCGGCCTCGAAGTGCTCGGGCCCGGGCGGCAGGTTCACCTCGAGCGCGTGGCCCATGCCGTCGATCATCGGGCGCGCGGTTTCCACCGCACTGGCGATCACCGCCGCCAGCTCGGTGCCGGTCTTGCGCAGCGCCAGCACGCCGCGGGTGATGCGCGAGACGTCGAGGAGGTCGTCGAGCAGCAGCGCCATGTGCTGCACCTGCCGGTCGATGACCTCGTGGCTCCAGCGCTTCTGCGCCTCGGTCGCGCCGCGCGAGGTCGACAGCAGCGCCGCCTGGCGGATCGGCGCCAGCGGGTTGCGCAGCTCGTGCGCCAGCGTGGCGAGGAACTCGTCCTTGCGGCGGTCGGCCTCGCGCAGCAGCTGCTCGTTGCGCTTGCGGTCGGTGATGTCGTTGAACCATACCGCCACCGCATCACGCATCGGCGAGGCGATGCAATGCAGCCAGCCGTCGCCGCCGCGCAGCCGGGTGTGCATCTCGAACTCGCGCACCTCGCCCTCGCGCGCCACCGCCATGTACTGGCGAAAGGCGCTGCTGTCCTTCCAGTGGCGCGGCAGCTGCTCGAGCATGCGGTGGCCGACCAGGTCCTCGGCGCGGCGCTCCAGCACGTCGGCGGCGGCACGGTTCACGTAGCTCCAGGTGAAGTCGACGATCTCGCCGTGCTCGTCGCGCTGCGGCGCGAGCAGGATGAAAGGCACGGCCGAGGCTTCGAGCACCGCGCGGAAACGCCCCTGCGATTCTTCGAGCGCCGCCTGGGCGCGTGCGCGCTCGCAGAACACCGCCGCCTTGCGCACGCAGATGTCGGCCAGCGCGCGCTCGCGCTCGGTCGGCTCGCGTGCGGTGTCGAGGAACACCGAGATCATGCCCAGCACGGTGCCGTCCTGGCCGAGCAGCGGCGTGCTGTGCACCGCGCGGAAGGCCTGCTCGCGGGCGAAGTCGCGCCACACGGCGAAGCGATCGTCGGTTTCGGTGTCGGCGATCACCACGCGCTCGCGCCCGGCGCAGGCCAGGCCGCAGGCGCCCTGCCCCGGCCTCACGACCGCCAGGCGCCGCAGCTCGGCATCGTCGAAGCCGAGCTGGGCCTGCAGCGCCAGCCCGCCGGCGGCCGTATCCCACAGCGACACGATGCCGCGCGTGGCCCCGTGGAAGTGCGCCAGCGTCTCGAGCACCATCTGCAGCTGCTCGTGCAGCGAGCCGGCCTCGGGCAGGTGGCTGGAGAGATCGTGCATGCGGTCGAGGTCGTCGACCTGCTGGCTCAGGTCGGCGCGGGTGCGGGCCAACTGCGCATCGACCGCCTTGCGCTCGGTGATGTCGACGCAGGCGCCGCGCAGCCGCACGACGCGCTCGCCGGACCAGCTCAGGTGCACGCGCAACAGCATCCACAGCGGCGCGCCCCCGGTCTGCGGCACCTGCAGCTCACGCTCGTAGCTGCGCGCATGCTCGCGCAGCTTCTCGGCCAGCCTGGCGCGGCTCTCGGCCAGCAGCGCCGGCGGCGCGCGCTCGACCCACCTGGCCAGCGGCACCGCGGACGACGACACCGGCAGGCCGACCAGCCGCGCCAGCGCCGGCGAGGCGTAGGCCGTCTCGGCGACGAGGTCGATGTCGAACACGCCGATGCCGGTGCCCTGGATGGCCAGCACCAGCCGCTCCTCGGCGGCCACGGCGCGTTCACCGGTGCGGCGCAGGGCAGTGCCGAATTCGATCAGCGAGGCGCCGAAGACGGCGAACAGCAGCAGCGAAATCCGGTCGGACGGCAGCGTGACCGCCAGCGTGCCGGCCGGCGAGAGCCACCGCACGGCACTGGCCAGGCCGGCGATCAGCGGCAGCCAGCCCGGCCCGCGGCCGGCCAGCACCGCGGCCAGCACGATGGCCGGCCAGAAGCAGATGAACGGATTGCGTGTGTCAAGCCACGGGCGCAAGGCCCACTGCAGGCCCAGCGCCAGCGCGGTGACGGCCAGCGCCACGGCGTAGCCAGGCCAGGCGGACAGGAAGAACCGTCGAGCACCCATGGGCGGCGTCGCACCGTGATGGCGAAGCGGCAAGCGTAGCGCAAACCGGCCGCCCGACGGCGGCCCGGCGCCACGAAGGCGAGCTCAGGCCGCGCGCGAACGAGCCCGCGGCGCCGGCTCATCAGGCGCGGCGGGCAGGCCCGCGCGCGCCTCGGCCAGCGCCATGACGGCCGCGGCGAAGGCCCGTCCGTCCATGGCCTCGGCATCGTCGGACCCGCCGTCACCGGCGGGCGGCGTGCCGCCATAAAACCAGCGGCGCACGCCATCGAGGTCCAGTTCATCGCACATTGCGGTTTCCTCGGCGTGGGGATGACAGCGTCTCGGCTTCAGGATTTCCGGGAGCGGCCCCTGGCGGGGCCCGCGGCGTTGGGGGCAAATTTCAGGCCCAGCGTCTTGATGGCCGCCGTCAGCGACTGCCGCGCATCGGCGTAGCCGGCCCAGGGGTCGTGCTTTTCGACTGAGAGCTGGTCGCGGGCGGTCTGCACGGTCCACTGCGCGCCGCTCTCGAGCTCGCGCAGCTGATCCCAGTGGATCGGCATCGACACGCCCAGCCCCGGCCGGGCGCGGGCCGAGAAGGCGGCGACGGTCGTCGCCGTCTCACCATTGCGCAGGTAATCGACGAAGATCCTGCCGACCCGGTTGGCGGGGCCGCTCTTGGCGACGAAGCGCTCGGGCAGGGTCTGCGCCAGGCGCTCGACAGTCGCCTTGGTCACGGCCTTGACCATGTCGGCGCTCCAGCGCGCCGCGATCGGCACCACCACGTGCAGGCCCTTGCCGCCGCTGGTCTTCAGCCAGCCCTGCAAGCCCAGCTCGTGCAGCAAGGCGCGCACCAGCTCGGCGCCCTCCTGCATGTGGGGCCAGGCCAGGCCCTCGCCCGGGTCGAGGTCGAACACCATGCGGTCGGGCTTGGCCGGTGCCCGCAGCTTCACGTTGCCGGTGTGGAATTCGATCACGTTGAGCTGGGCTGCGGCCAGCAGCTGCTCGGCGCTGGCGATCTGCAGCGGGGCCTCGTCGTCCTCGGCGGCGGGGTCGTGCCGCTGGAAGAACTGCTGGCCGCCGATGCCCTGGGGCCCCCGCACCTCGGCCACCGGACGGCCCTTCAGGTGCGGCACCATGCGATCGGCCATGCTCTCGTAGTAGCGCACCAGATCGAGCTTGGTCAGGCCGGTCAAGGGGTCGATCACGCGGTCGGGGTGGGAGATGCGCAGCATCGATCACGCTCCTGCGTTCATCCCCGCGCGTCGCCTGTCGACGACGAAGAACAGCGCCACCGCCAGCATCAGCGGCAGCAGGTAATAGACCGCCCGGAACCCGAGCAGCGCGGCGAGCAGCTCGGCCTGGCCGACGCGCGACTGCAGCAGGCCGATGAACACCGCCTCGATCACGCCCACCCCGCCCGGCACGTGGGTGATGAGCCCGGCCACCGCGGAGACCAGCAGCGCATTGAGCACGCTGGCGAAATCGACCTGCCGCTGCAGCAGCACCCAGCACACCGCGGCCGTCAGCAGCCAGTGCAGCGCCGACAGCCCGAACTGCAGCAGCGCCACGCGCAGCGAGGGCAGCCTCAGCGCGTGTCGGCGCCAGTGCCACTCGCGCCCCTCGGCACGCCCGCAGGCCACGGCGTACGCCACCGCAGACAACAGCAGCCCGGCGCCGACCGCGCGCAGCGCCCCCGGGCCCGGCCCCCAGCCCGCCGGCAGCAGCGGCGGCTGGGCCAGCAGCAGCGCGCCGGCCAGCGCGACGTAGCCGATCCAGTTGGTCAACACGCTGGCGGCGAGGATGCGCGTGGTCTCGTCGAACGCCAGGCCCAGCCGGCCGTAGAGCCGGTAACGCAGCGCCACGCCGCCGACCACGGTGCCGAGGTTGAGCTTGAAGGCGAACGAGACGAAGCCGACCGCGAGCATCCAGCGCGCCGGCACGGCGCGCGTGGCCGCAGTGCCAGCTTGGCCGGCGCGGCCGCGCCAGCGGGTGGGCCGCAACGGCCGGCCGAGCATCTCGTAGCTGGCATAGATCGCGTGGCCCGCTGCCGCGCAGGCCAGCGCCGCCAGCAGCGTGCCGAGCGGCAGCGCGCGCAGCGCGGCAAAGGCGCCAGCCCAATCCAGCGAGCCGGCCAGGTGCACGATCAGGCCGGTGGTGAACAACAGGAAGACCGTCCACAGGCCGCGGCGCCAAGCCACGCACCCGGGGCCCGCCGCTGGCGCGAGGTCAGCGGCCATCCGGGCCCTCGGTGGCGCTCGCCGTCACCGGCCGGTGGCGTGGCAGCCGGCTGGCCCAGACCGGGAAGCGGCGCAGGAAGTGGAAGACGACGAAGCCGCGCAGCTCGCTCCACCAGCCGATGTGCCCGTCGACGGGCACCGGCACCCGATGGCAGGATTCTTCGATCAGGCGCTCGAGACGCTCGCGCAGCCCGCGCGCGAAGCCGCGGTCGTTCAGCACGACGTTGGCCTCGAGGTTCAGCGACAGGCTCAGGGGATCGAGGTTGCTCGAGCCCACGGTGGCCCACTGGTCGTCGACGACCGCGACCTTGCCATGCAGCGGACGTTCGCAGTACTCGAAGACCTTGACCCCGCCGAGCTGCAGGTAGTCGTACAGCATGCGGGCGGCGGTGCGCGCGAGCGGCACGTCAGGCTCGCCCTGCAGGATCAGCCGCACGTCGACGCCCCGGCGCGCGGCGCGCTTCATTTCGTGCAGCAGGCGGTAGCCGGGGAAGAAGTAGGCGTTGGCGATCAGCACCTGGCGCTGCGCGCGGCGGATGGCGATGCGGTAGTAGCGCTCGATGTCGTTGCGGTGGTGCAGGTTGTCGCGCCGCACGAACAACGCATCGGCCCGGCCGACGGGCTCGGGCGGGGGCGCGCGCCGTTGCGCTTGCGGCGGCGGGTGGGTGCTCGAGTGCGCGAAACGCCGGATCTCGTCGACGACCGGCCCCTCGATCTCGACCGCGTAGTCCTGCTTGGCCTGCGGGCCGAAATCGGCCAGGTGGTCGGCCGAGTAGTTGATGCCGCCGACGAAGGCGCGCCGCCCGTCGATCACGACGATCTTGCGGTGCATCCGGCGCAGCATCGAGAAGCGCAGGCCCAGCAGCTTGACGCAGGGATCGAAGACCCGCAGGCGCACACCGACGGCCGTCAGCCGGGCCACGAACTCGGGCGTCAGGTCGGGCGAGCCGAAGCCGTCGACCAGCACGTCGACCTGCACGCCGCGCTCGGCCGCGCTGCGCAGCGCCTCGTGCAGCGCGTGGCCGACCTTGTCCTCGAACCAGATGAAGGTTTCGAGAATGACCTCGTGCTCGGCCTGGCGGATGGCCTCGAACACGGCGGGGAAGTACTCCTCGCCGTTCTCCAGCAGGCGCACCCGGTTGCCGGCCCACCAACGCGGCTTCACAACAGCACCTCCGCCGCCAGCGGCGCATGGTCCGACAGGCGGGCCCACGGATGTCTCGGCAGCGCGACCGGGCGGTGGGCACGCGCGTTGCGCACGTAGATGCGGTCCAGCCGCAGCATCGGGAACCAAGCGGGAAAGGTCCGCGCGGCGCGACCATGGGCATTCACGAAGACCTCCTGGAGCCCGGCGCATCGGTCGAGCACACGGTGAGCCCGGTCGCGCCAGTCGTTGAAGTCGCCGGCCACGAGCAGCGGCACACCGGTCGGGACGAGGTTGACGACCACACGGCACAAGGCCTCGAGCTGGTGTCGCCGGTGCGCCTCGAGCAGCCCCAGGTGCACGCTGATCGCGTGGACAGGCCGCTCGAAACCCGGCACCGAGAGCGTGCAATGGAGCAACCCGCGAGCCTCGTGCCGGTCCAGCCCGATCGACACGTCGTGGTTGCGTTCGTCGACGATGGGGTACTTCGACAGCACCGCGTTGCCGTGGTCGCCTTCCTGGTAGACGGCATTGCGGCCGTAGGCGAACTGGGGCCAGATCTCGTCGGCCAGGAATTCATAGTGCGGCGTCTGCGGCCAGCTGGCGCCGAGCGCCGGGCGGCCGTCGTACTGGCCCATCACTTCCTGCAGGAAGACCACATCGGCGTTGACGTTGCGCACTGCATCGCGCAGCTCGGGCAGCACGAAGCGCCGGTTGAGCAGCGTGAAGCCCTTGTGCGTGTTGACGGTCAGCACGCGCAGCTTCAGCGGGGCGGCGGCGGTGGTCGCGGACATGGCCCTTTTGTAGCTGCCGGCCCCCGCCGCGCCTGTAGGAAAGCGCGCCCAAGCGCTGCCAGTGCGTGCCGCGACGACGGCGGCGGCCCGCTTCAGTCGGTGCGCGGCGGTGTTTCGGGCGCGTGCCCGTCGATCGGCACCGGCGGCACGGCGGCGCCGCGGCGCGCGCCCTGCACCATTTCCTTCAGCCAGGTGCCCAGCACCTTGGAATAGGCCGCCTGGTCGCGTTCGCTGGTCAGGCCATGGTCCGCGCCGTCCAGGCAGCGATAGCTCAGCGAGCGGGTCTGCGTGGCGGCCTCACGGTAGCTGGTCAGCACGGTCCGCGGGATGATGTCGTCGCGCTCCGATTCGATCAGCAGCAAGTCGCCCTCGAAGGACTGCAGCGACTGCAGCGCCCGGTTCTCGTGGGCCAGCACCAGGCGCTGGCGGTAGGTGCGCAGGTCCTGGTCCTTGTGCAGCTGCAGCTTGGGGCTGTCCCAGCCGGAATCGATGTACAGCGCCGGCGAGCGCAGCGCCAGCCACTTGACCGGCCGCAGCGCGCTCAGGATGGCCGCGAGGTAGCCGCCATAGCTGCTGCCGACGACGGCGATCGCGCCGGGGTCCACGTGGCGGCGCTTGGCCAGCGTGTCGTAGGCGGTCAGCACATCCTGCAGGTTCTGCTCGCGCGACACCGTCTCGAACAGGGCGCGGTTCTGGGCGTGGCCGCGCAGGTCGAAGGCCAGGCACACGCAGCCGAGCGCGGCCACATCCCGGGCTCGCGCGAGGTACTGCTCCTGGCTGCCACCCCAGCCGTGCACGAACAGCACGCCGGGGATCAGCGTGCCGGGGGTCACGAAGGTGCCCGCGATGCTCGCGCCG
The DNA here is from genome assembly GCF_035254525.1 of Ideonella sp. Classification (GTDB taxonomy): domain Bacteria; phylum Pseudomonadota; class Gammaproteobacteria; order Burkholderiales; family Burkholderiaceae_C; genus Ideonella. The sequence goes on from NZ_DATFAN010000162.1 coordinate 26,676, forward strand.
TCCAGCCGGATCTCGATGGTTTCCTCAAGCGTCGACATCCCGGTTCACCTCGACAAACTTGACCAAGCGGCCACCGTGGCTGTCGGGGCCGTCATAGAGCACCCAGGCCCCCGGCGGGGGCTGGGCATCGTCGGCATAACGCTCGCAGGTCGACGCGCACACGCGGGCCAGCGCCGGGTCGGCCTGGAAGGCGTGCAGCGCCGCCGCCTCCGCACCGCTGGCGCCGCCGATGCGCCACGACTGCTCGAGCACGCCGCAGCACGGATTGCCGTCGTCGTCGGTTCCCTGTGCCACATCGTAGTTGCAGCGCGAGGCGAACAAGCCCTTGAAGCAGGTCATCGCCGCGCGGTGGAAGGCCAGCGCCTGCTCGACCGCCCGGCGCACGCCCGGGTCGAGCGCCTCGCACAGCAGATCTTCCAGCCCGCCGCGCGAGACCACCAGCCGAGAGCCCCCATAGACCTCGTGGCCCTGATGGTTGTGCGTCAGGTCCTGCGTCCCGTGGTAGGCCGCACGCAGCCCGCCGACCTCGACGCAGCCGACGCTGTAGGTGGTCACGTGGCGCAGGTTGCGCTCGAGCACCAGGCCGTGGCGCGCCAGGCGCTCGGCGCCGAATCGCTCGAGATGGGCTTCCAGTTCGCCGAGCTCGCGCACGACCCACTGCCCGACACCGCCGACGCCGGCCGGATCCTTCAGCCGGATCGCGCCGCGCTGAAGCATCTGCATGGCCGCGATACGCGCATCGCCGGCGGTGAACACCGAATAGCCGGGCAGCACCGCCCCTTGCATCTGCCTGCCGCAGGCCGCCGACCAGCCGCGCGGCGCCGGGCTGTCCGGCCGCACCAGCGGGTGCGAAATCACCTTGGTGCTGGCGAAAGGCTGCGGCACGACACCGCCGAACAGGTCGCCCGGGCCGCGAACGCCGAGTCGCCGTGCGTCGGCGAAGCTCGGCAGGGTGTCGGTGGGCACCAGGTAGGTTCGCCGCCGGGACGGCAGTGCCGGATCAAGTTCGCCGACGAACTCCCACCCGAGCAACTCGGCGATCGACTGCGCGACGCGCGCCTTGGCGGCGGTGTCGTGATCGTGCGGGCCGCTGCGGCCGCCGCTTCGGAAGAAGGCGACCTCGGGCCTCAGGGCGGCTGCCGGCCGGCGCGGCGGCGCGGCGAGTACGACGGTGGGCATGGAGGTCTCCTTCGCGACCGGGCAGCCGCTCATGTCATGCAGCCGCAGCGTAAGAAGCCTCCCGGCACCCGCCTGTCGGCGGCCGGCGCGACGGCGTGTAGGAGCTTGCCGGGCCCGCCGCCGCACGTGCCATGCCTGGCATCGACCTGCCCTGTAACCAGCACGTACCCGAGCGCAAAAAGCAGGAATGCCCCTTGCTAGAAAGACCGCTTCGTATCGCGCAAAGGCTCGGAAACGGCTCGGATTGGACACGCAACACTCGGTCACACCCGCCAACCGGCACATTCCGTTCGGCAAACCTCGGGTTTCAGGTGTGAATCATTAGGGTGAAGCCTATGTTGATCGAGATTAACTCCGAGCTATAGTCCGCGATCCCACAGCCCATGAGGCTGCGTATTGACAAGACAGCGCCCCGAACCGGGCGACTGGAGGAAACGAGTGGACTACGCAGAAGCGCAGCGCAACCCCGGCAAACATCCCGTCGGGCTCAGCGTTGTCATCGTGCTGCACATCCTGCTGGGCTACGCCCTGGTCAGCGGTCTGGCGCGCAAGGTGGTCGAGGTGGTGAAGGCCCCCATCGAGACCAAGATCATCGAGGAGATCAAGCCTCCTCCACCGCCTCCGCCCGAGAATCTGCCGCCGCCGCCGAAGAACATGCCGCCGCCGCCGGTCTTCGTGCCCCCGCCGGAAGTGAACATCACGCCGCCGCCGAGCCCGGCCCCGCAGATCACCACCACCACAGTCGCACCGCCGCCGGCCCCTACTGCCCCGGTGGTCACCGCGCCCCCGGCGCCGGCCGCCCCGCCGGCCCCGCGTGTGGCCCGCCCGGCGCAGTTGAACGTGTCGAGCTGCGAAAAGCCCGAATACCCCGCATCGGCTCGCCGTGCGGAAGCTTCCGGCTCCACGCACATCCGCTTCTTCGTCGACGAATCCGGCAAGGTCAAGCAGGCCGACATCATCAAGCCCTCCGGCTCGAGCCGCGAACACCGCGCGCTGGACAAGGCGGCCGTCGAAGCGCTCAGCGTCTGCTCGTTCAAGCCCGGTGTCGACGAGAACGGCAAGCCCGTGGGCGGCCAAACCACGGTGGTCTACGACTGGAAGCTCGAGTAAGCCTGCCGGCTCGCCAGCGACCAGACGATTCTTTAGTTTTCATGACGGGCGCCCACGGGTCAACCTGACACGGCCCGACGCCCAGAACCTTGCTCCCTCTGGAGGAACCATGTCCTTTCTGAAGTTTGTGCGCGCCCCTTTCCTGGCCGCCTGCATCGCCCTGCTGGGTGCCGTCGCCATCACCCCGGTCGACGCGCTGGCTCAGGATTCCGCCGCCTCGGCCCCGGCCGCTGCCCCGGCCACCGAGGCTGCGCCGGTCGGCGTGCCGACCCCCGAGGTGAAGAAGGAAACCATCGACAACCCCTACGGCCTCGAAGCGCTGTGGACGCAAGGTGACTTCGTCGCCCGCGGCACGCTGATCATCATGGTCATCATGTCGATGGGCAGCTGGTACATCATCTTCACGAAGGTCTGGGAGCAGCGCAAGCTGATGGTCAGTGCCAAGGCCGCGTTCGATACCTTCTGGACCGCCGGTTCGGTCAAGAAGGGCGCCGAGGGCCTGGAAGAAGCCAGCGCCTTCCGCTACATGGCCGAGCAGGGCCTGAAGGCCGCCGAGCACCACGAAGGCACGCTGACCGAGCAGATCGACCGCCACACGTGGATCGGCATGAGCGTGCAGCGCTCGGTCGACAACATCAACAGCCGCTTGCAGGACGGCCTGGCCTTCCTCGCGACCGTCGGCTCGACCTCGCCGTTCGTCGGCCTGTTCGGCACGGTCTGGGGCATCTACCACGCGCTGACCGCGATCGGCATCTCGGGCCAGGCCTCGATCGACAAGGTCGCCGGCCCGGTGGGTGAAGCGCTGATCATGACCGCCTTCGGCCTGGCCGTCGCGGTGCCCGCGGTGATGGGCTACAACTGGCTGATCCGCCGCAACAAGACCGCGATGGAGCGCGTGCGCGCCTTCTCGGGCGACCTGCACAACGTGCTGCTGGCCGGCAAGCGCTGAACGAACCCCCACGCTCCCATCCGGCCGCTGCCCCCCGAGGGGGTTCTTGCAGCGGACCGGCGGAGCCGGATCCGCGCAAACCCCTTGGTTTGGCTGGGTTCGAGGCAGTTAGAAAGGATTGACCAATGGCCATGAGCGTTGGTTCGCCGGAAGACGGCGAAGAGACGATGAACTCCAGCATCAACACCACGCCCCTGGTGGACGTGATGCTGGTGCTGCTGATCATCTTCCTGATCACGATCCCGGTGGTCACCCAGTCGGTGCAGCTGACCCTGCCCAAGGAAATCAACGTGCCGACGCAGACCAAGCCGGAGAACATCCTGCTGGCCGTGACGAAGGACGGCGACGTCTACTGGAATACGAAGCGCATGCCGGACACCGAGGCGCTGGTCGAGGCGCTGAAGAAGGAAGCCGTCAAGGAGCCGCAGCCGGAAGTGCACATCCGCGGCGACGAGAGCGTGCGCTATGAATCGGTGGGCCGCCTGATCGTGGCCTGCCAGCGCGCAGGCATCGCCAAGGTCGGCTTCATCACCGAGCCCCCGGCCAAGAACTGAGGAAGGACACGAATCATGGCAATGAGCGTAGGCTCCGCCGGCGAAGACGACATGATGGTGGAGATGAACACCACGCCGCTGATCGACGTGATGCTCGTCCTGCTGATCATGTTCATCATCACGATCCCCGTGCAGACGCATGCGGTGAAGATGAACATGCCGGTCAACGCCAACAACGCACCGCCGCCGACGCCGCCGACGGTCGTCGAGATCGACGTCGACTTCGACGGCACGATCGCGTGGAACCACGAGCTGGTCCCGACGCGCGCCGATCTGCAGGCTCGCCTGTACCGCACCGCACAATTGCCCGACCAGCCCGAGGTGCACCTGCGCCCCAACAAGCTGGTCACCTACAAGTACGTGGCCATGGTGATGGCCGAGGCGCAGCGCCTGGGCGTCACCAAGATCGGTATCGTCGGCAACGAGCAGTTCATGAACTGAATATCGCTCGATGACGACCCTGCCGGGGATCGGCCGTCAGCGGTTCGGTCCCCGTTTGCGTTTTTGACAGGCACAACACATCCCTTCGGAACCCATGCCCATGAAATCCCTGCGCGCCCTGACGCTGGCCTTGATGGCCGCCGGTTGCCTGACCCTGGCCCACGCCCAGAACGTCCGCCCTGAGGTCGGCAAGCCGCTGCAGCAGGCGGGTGAGTTGCTGCGCGCCGGCAAGGCGAAGGACGCCCTGGCCAAGGTGCGCGAGGCCGACGCCGTCGGCGGCAAGAGCGCCCAGGAGCAGTTGATGATCGACCGCATGCGCGGCTCGGCAGCCCAGCGCGCCGGCGACAACGCCACGGCCGCGCAGGCCTTCGAGTCGGCCTACAACAGCGGCAAGCTCGGCGGCGGCGAACAGGCCCAGGTCGCCGAGTCGCTGGCGTTCATCTACTCGCAGATGCGCGACAACGCCAAGGCCACGCAATGGCTGAACCGCGCGCTGCAGGCCGGAGCGAGCAGCGCCCAGCTCAAGCAGCTGCAAAGCTACCTGCAAGGCCAGAGCGGCGACTACGCCTCCATCGCGCGCGATTCCGCCGCCGCCGTCTCGGCCGCCGAGCAGGCCGGCCGCCGGCCGAGCGAAGACGATCTGCTGCGCCTGCAGGATGCGCAGCAGCGCACCAACGCCAACGCCGCGCAGAGCGCGACGCTCGAGAAGCTGGTCGCGTACTACCCGAAGCGCGAGTACTGGTCGGTGCTGCTGGGCCGCCTGCCGCGCAAGCCCGGTTTCTCCGACCGCTTCGCGATCGACGTCATGCGGCTCAAACTGGCCACCGGCAACCTCGCGAAGACCGAAGAGTTCATGGAGCTGGCCCAGCTGTCGCTGCAAGGCGGCTACCCGGCCGAGGCCAAGACCATCGTCGAGAAGGGCTTCGCGTCTGGCGCCCTGGGCACCGGTGCCGAGGCCGAGCGCCACAAGCGACTGCGCGACCTCGCCAACAAGCAGGACGCGGAAGTCCGCGCCGGCATCGACAAGGAAATCGCCGCCGCCCAGGCCGCCAAGGACGGCAACGCCCTGGTCCAGGTCGGCACGGTGCTGGCCAGCTTGGGCCAGGCCGAGCAAGGCGCCTCGCTGATCGAGCAAGGCATCGCCAAAGGCAGCCTGAAGCGACCTGAAGACGCCAAGCTGCGCCTGGGCCAGGCGCTGGCCCAAAGCCCGAAGACGCGCGCCAAGGCGCAGCACACGCTGCGCAGCGTGCAGGGCAGCGACGGTGCGGCCGATGTCGGCCGGCTGTACGCCATCCTGGCCGGCCAGTAAGCCGGCCGCCGTTGTCGATGCCGGCCGACACGCTGCAAGCACTCGGTCACGGCGTGCATGCCGTCGACACCGGCTTTCAGCGGCCGCGCTTCGACGCGGCCTACCTGATCGTCGACCGCGGCCGCGCCGCCTTCATCGACACCGGCACGCGCCACGCCCTGCCCCGGCTGCTTGGCGCGCTCGAATCGCTGGGTCTGGGCATCGACGCGGTCGACTGGGTCATCCCGACCCATGTGCACCTGGACCACGCCGGCGGTGTCGGCCCGTTGATGCAGGCGCTGCCCCGGGCTCGGTTGCTGGTGCACCCGCGCGGCGCGCGCCACATGATCGACCCGAGCGCGCTCTACCAGGGTGCGCTCGCCGTGTACGGCCAGGCCGAGATGGACCGCTCCTACGGCCAGCTCGTCGGCGTCGACCCCGAGCGCGTGCAGACCACCACCGACGGCATGACCGTGGCCCTCGGCGGCCGCAGGCTCGAGTTCATCGACACGCCCGGCCATGCACTGCACCACCATTGCATCTGGGATCCGGTCTCGCGCGGCTGGTTCACCGGCGACACCTTCGGCCTGTCGTACCGCGAGCTCGACAACGCCGCCGGCCAGCCCTGGATCTTCCCGACCTCGACGCCGGTCCAGTTCCAGCCCGAGGCGCTGCGTGCCTCGGTCGAGCGCCTGCTCGCGCGCACGCCCGAGGCCGTCTACCTGACGCACTACGGCAGGCTCGGCAACGTGGCCGAGCTGGGCCGCCATCAGCTCGCGCTGCTCGACGAGGTCGTGGCGCTCGGCCGAGGCCTGCGCGATCATCCGCAGCGCCACCAGGCCTTGTGCGAGGGCCTGCGCCAGCTCTATCGGCGCAGCCTTCGCGCGCACGGCTGCACGCTGCCGGACGAGGCCATCGAGGCGACGCTCGCCCTCGACATCGAGCTCAACGCCCAAGGCATGGGCGTGTGGCTGGACCGCGAGCGCCGCTGAAACCGGAGCCGCCCCGATGGCCCCCTCACCGTCTTCTTCCCGCCCGAACTTCGGCCTGGCCGGCCGCGTGATCATCGTCACCGGCGGCGGCCAGGGCATCGGCGCGGCCTGCGCCGAGCGTTTCGCCGCCGAAGGCGCGAAGCTCGCGCTGTGGGACGTGAATGCCACCGCCGCCACGGCCCTTGCCCAGCGCCTGCGCGATGCGGGCGCCGAGGCCCAGGCCATGCCCTGCAACGTCGCCCGCAAAGGTGAGGTCGATGCCGCGCTCGCGGCCACCGTGCTCGCCTTCGGCCGCGTCGACGGTCTCGTCAACAACGCCGGCATCTTCCGCGCCGCCGATTTCCTCGAGGTGACCGAGGAAGACTGGGATGCGGTGATCGGCGTGAACCTGAAGGGCGCCTTCCTCGTCGGTCAAGCCGTCGCGCGGCAGATGGTGGCGCAAGGCGGCGGCGGTGCGATCGTCAACATGTCGTCGGTCAACGGCTCGATGGCGATCGCCAGCATCGCGAGCTACAACGCCAGCAAGGGCGGCATCAACCAGCTCACGCGCGCCATGGCGCTGGCACTGGCCGACCACCACATCCGCGTGAACGCCGCGGCGCCCGGCACCATCGCCACCGAGCTGGCGCGCGAGGCCGTGCTGACCGGCGACGAGGCCAAGAAGCGCATCCTCGGGCGCACGCCCATGAAGCGACTGGGCGAGCCGGACGAGGTGGCCGACGTGGTCGCCTTCCTGCTCAGCGACGCGGCGCGCTACATGACCGGCGAGATCGTCCACGTCGACGGCGGCCGCATGGCGCTGAACTACACCGTGCCGGTGTAGTGCTGTCAGGCCGGCCGGCCGAGCTTCAGCCGCGTAGTGCGGCGGCCTCGGCGGCCAGGCGCGTGATGCGCGCCCAGTCGCCGGCCTTCACCGCATCGGCCGGCGTCAGCCACGAGCCGCCGCAGACCTTCACGTTCGGCAGGGCCAGGAACTCGGGCGCCGTCTGCAGGGTGATGCCGCCCGTCGGGCAGAACACCACGTCCGGGAACGGCCCCGCCAGCGCCTTCAGCATCGGAATGCCGCCGGCCGCGGTAGCCGGGAAGAACTTCAGGAACGCGAGCCCGTCGGCCTGCGCCGCCATCACTTCGCTCGCCGTCGCGACGCCCGGCAGCAGCGGCAGCCCGATCTCGCGGCAGGCCGCGCCGACCTCTGGCGTGTAGCCCGGGCTGACGCCGAACACCGCACCGGCCTGGCGGGCCGCGCGGGCATCGGCCGCACTGCGGATCGTGCCGGCGCCGACGATGGCCCCCGGCACCTCACGCGCCATCGCCGTGATCGCCTGCAGCGCCACCGGCGTGCGCAGCGTGACCTCGAGCACCTTCACCCCCCCCGCCACCAGCGCGCGCGCCAGCGGCACCGCGTCGTCGAGGCGGTCGATCACGATCACCGGAATCACCGGTCCGTACGAAGCAAGTTCAAGCGTGTTCATCATGAAAATGTCAGAGCCAGGTGCAGGCGCCCTCTTCGGCGCTGTTGACGTTGCGGCGCAGGCCGGCGAAGAGCTCGCGTCCCAGGCCATGACCGGCTTCGTCGGCCATCGCCGGGCTGCGTTCGGCCGGCACCCGCGCGTCCCATTCGGCGGAGGGGACCAGGGCCTGCAGCGTGCCGGCCTGGGCATCCAGGCGGATCAGGTCGCCATCGCGCACCTTGCCCAGCGCGCCGCCGGCCAGCGCCTCGGGGCTCAGGTGGATCGCCGCCGGCACCTTGCCCGAGGCGCCGCTCATGCGGCCGTCGGTCACCAGCGCCACGCGGTAGCCCTTGCCCTGCAACACCGCCAGCGGCGGCGTCAGCTTGTGCAGCTCGGGCATGCCGTTGGCCTGCGGGCCCTGGAAGCGCACGACGACCACCACGTCGCGATCCAGCTCGCCCGCCTTGAAGGCCTGGTGCAGGCCCTCCTGGCTGTCGAACACGCGCGCCGGCGCCTCGATGACCTGCCGATCCGCCGGCACCGCCGAGACCTTGATCACCGCACGGCCCAGGTTGCCCTGCAGCAGCGCCAGGCCACCAGTGGGCGAGAACGGATCGGCCACGCCGCGCAACACGCTCGCGTCGCCGCTTTGTGCGGGCAGTTCGCTCCAGCGCAGCTGCTCGCCCTCGAGCGCCGGCACTTCCCCATAGCGCTCCATGCCGCCTGCGGCCACCGCGTGTGCATCGGTGTGCATCAGGCCGGCCTGCATCAGCTCGCGCAGCACGAAGGCCGGGCCGCCGGCGGCCTGGAACTGGTTCACGTCGGCGCTGCCGTTGGGGTAGACACGCGCCAGCAGCGGCACCACCGCCGAAAGTTCGGAGAAGTCGTTCCAGTCGATCAGGATGCCCGCGGCCCGCGCTACCGCGACCCAGTGGATCAGGTGGTTGGTCGAGCCGCCGGTGGCCAGCAGCGCCACCATCGCGTTGGCGATGCTGCGCTCGTCGACCAGGTGGCCGATCGGCAGGTCGCGCTGGCCGGCGCGCAGGCTCAGCGCGGTGGCCACGGCCTCGTCGGTCAGCGCGGCGCGCAGCGGATCGTGCGGGTGCACGAACGCGGCGCCGGGCACGTGCAGGCCCATCGCCTCGAGCAGCATCTGGTTGGAGTTCGCCGTGCCGTAGAAGGTGCAGGTGCCGGCCGAGTGGTAGGCGGCCTGCTCGGCCTTCAGCAGCTCGCCACGGCCGACCAGGCCTTGCGCGGCCTGCTCGCGCACCTTGGCCTTGTCGCTGTTCGACAGGCCCGAGCCCATCGGGCCGGCCGGCACGAATACGCAAGGCAGGTGGCCGAAATGCAGCGCGCCGATCAGCAGGCCCGGCACGATCTTGTCGCAGATGCCCAGCAGCAGCACCGCGTCGAACACGTCGTGCGACAGCGCGATGGCCGTGCCCATCGCGATCGTGTCGCGCGAGAACAGGCTCAGCTCCATGCCGGGGTAGCCCTGGGTGACACCATCACACATCGCCGGCACGCCGCCGGCGACCTGGGCGGTCGCGCCCAGCCGGTGGGCGGTGGCACGGATCTGCGCCGGGTAGGTCTCGTAGGGCTGGTGCGCCGACAGCATGTCGTTGTAGGCGGTCACGATGCCGATGTGCGGCGCCTTCTCGGCGACGATGCGCAGCTTGTCGTCGCCCGGCATCGCGGCAAAGGCGTGCGCCACGTTGGCGCAGCCCATGCGGTCGGCGCCCCGCGGGCGCTGGCGCAGCGCGTCCACGCGTGCGAGGTAGGCATTGCGCGTCGGCCTGCTGCGCTCGCGGATGCGTGCGGTGACCTCGGCCAGCGAGGGGTGCAATGGATTCATGAGCGGTTCGTTCGAAGAGGGTTCCGGTCGTGTAACTCTGAGCTTGATTATCAGGTAACTTGGTTACATGGTCAAACCATCGTGGGAAGCCTGCACTGGCTGCGCTAGATTCCTGTCATGGAGCATCAGGCGATCATGCTGCGCGACCCGGCGCCGCTGCTCGAACGCACTTTGCACGAATGGGGCGGCCGCGAGCCGCTGTGGATCTTCGGCTATGGCTCGCTGCTGTGGCGGCGCGAGTTCGAAGTCGATGCGGAATGGCCGGCCCAGGTGCATGGCTGGCACAGGGCATTCCGCATGCGATCGCGCGTCAACCGCGGCACGCCCGTCCAACCGGGCCTGGTGTTCGCATTGATGGCGGGCGGCTCATGCCGCGGCGCGGTGTTTCGCGTGCCCGCCCAGCGCGTAGAAGTCGAACTGCGGCGCCTCTGGCTGCGCGAGATGCCCACCGGCGTCTACGACCCGCGCTGGCTTGCCTGCCGCACACCCAAGGGCCCGGTGACGGCACTGGCCTTCACCCTGCAGCACAACAGCCCGAGCCACACCGGTCGGCTGGCCGACGCGCAGATGCGCCAGATCCTGGCGCAGGCGCAGGGCCGTTTCGGCACCACGCTCGACTACCTGCGTGAAACCGCGTTGGAACTGCGCCGCCGCGGGATTCGCGACCGCGAGGTCGAGCGCCTGATGCGCCTGGCGGGGGACTGACTCAGGGCCGCACAGGCAACTGGGCGGCGACCCTCGCCCGCATGCTGGCGAGGTCGGCTTCGGTGTCCATGTCGAGCAGCACGCCGGGGTCATCGACCTCGACCGCCAACCCCGGGTAGCGCGCCAGCACGCGCCGCGCGCCTTCGTCGCCACTCAGGCGCACCAGCTCGGAGAACAGTTCCGCGCCGAACGCCACCGGGTGGCCGCGCCGGCCCAGGTGCTGCGCGTAGGCCACCGGGTGCGGGCCCAGGCCATTGGCCACCGCCACCATCGTCGCGGGGCGCACCAGTGGCATGTCGGCCGGCATCACCAGCCAGCCGCCCGCGGCCGGCCGCGCGGCCACGCCTGCGGCGATCGAATCGCCCATGCCACCAGGTGCGACACCGCTGCCCTGGTCGAGCACGACGATGTCGCGCTTGGCGACCAGGTCGGCCACGTCGTCGGCGAAGTGTGTCGTCGTGATCACGACCACCGGCAAGCCGCTGGCCAGCGCGTTGCTCACCGTCAGCTTGAGCACGCTGTCGCTACCGAGCGGCTCGGCCAGCTTGTGCCGCGCACCGGTGTACCGGCTGCCACGTCCGGCGCCGAGCACGATGATGGTCGGTGGCGTCTTCATGTTTCTCATCCGTTCCCTGTAGGCCCCGGGGCCCTGCCCAACGCATTTGTGGTTGACGTGGCGACTAGGATGGGATCGATGGAGGGCGGGTTCCAGTGGGACGATCACCTAAGGCCTAGCCCCTACACTCCCTCTCATGGACGATCTTGCCGCACTGAGGAAAAGCTACGAGCTGGCCGAATTGGACGAATCCGCTTCGGCCGTCGAGCCCTGGCAGCAATTTTCTGCGTGGTTGAAAGAGGCGATCACCGCCAAGCTCCCTGAGCCGAACGCGATGACGCTGGCCACCGTCGGGCCCGATGGACGCCCCTCGACGCGCATCGTGCTGATCAAGGGCTTCGATGCGAAAGGCGTGGTCTGGTACACCAACTACGCCAGCCGCAAAGGCCGCGAGCTGGCAGGCAACCCCTATGCCGCGTTGCAGTTCCACTGGGTCGAGCTCGAGCGCGTGGTGCGCATCGAGGGCCGGGTCGAGAAGGTCAGCGAGGAAGAGTCCGATGCCTACTATCGCTCGCGCCCGCTGGATTCACGCCTGGGCGCCTGGGCTTCGCCGCAGAGCCAGGTGATCTCGTCGCGCGCGGTGCTGGTGGGCAATGTCGCCAAGGCGGCCGCCCAACATGGCCTGAACCCGCCGCGCCCGCCGCACTGGGGCGGCTTCCGGTTGCTGCCGGACCGCTGGGAGTTCTGGCAGGGCCGCAAGTCGCGGTTGCATGACCGGTTGTGCTATCGGCTGGTCGACGGCGCCTGGGTGCGCGAGCGCCTCGCCCCCTGATCACGCGCGGCCCAGCCTCCTGGCGAGGGCATCCATGTCCGCCAGGAACCGCTGCAGGTTCAGCGGCTTGGTCCAGTATTCGTTGAAGCCGGCCGACAGGGCCTGCGACACGTCGTCGGGCATCGCGTTGGCCGACAGCGCGATGAAGCGGCACTGGGCCAGCGAGGGCTCGGGGCGCAGCGCGCGCAGCACGTCAACGCCGCTCATGTCCGGCAGTTGCAGGTCGAGCAGGATCAGGTCGGGCCGCTGCGCGAGCGCACATGCGATGCCGCTGCCGCCGTCGGGCGCACTGTCCAGCGCAATGCCGGGGCGCAGGCCGAGCATCTCGCGCACCAGCATCTCGTTGACCGGGTTGTCCTCGATGTAGAGCACCCGCAGTATCGGCGCGCTGCCCGGGTCGTTCGGCATGGTTGAACCCTCAGCCCTTCCTGCCTCAGACCCTCATCAGACGCTTGAAGCTGTGACGGAACTTCTCGACCTTCGGCGCGACGACAACGGCGCAATAGCCCTGCCCCGGGTGCTGGACGAAGTAGTGCTGATGGTAGGCCTCGGCTCGCCAATAGTTGGCTACCGGCTCGAGCTCGGTGACGACCCGGCCGCCGGTGGCCGTGTTCACTTCGGCGATCACCCCGCGCGCCACGTCCGCCTGGGCTTCGCTGTGGGTGTAGATGCCAGAGCGGTACTGCGACCCGACGTCGTTGCCCTGCCGGTCGCGCGTGGTCGGGTCGTGGATGCTGAAGAACACCTCGAGCAGTTCACGCAGGCTGACCACCGCAGGGTCGAACTGGACCCTCACCACCTCGGCGTGGCCGGTGTCGCCGCTGCAGACGGCTTCATAGCTCGGGTTGACGACCCGGCCATTGCTGTAGCCGGATTCGACCGAGACCACGCCACGGACCTGCTCGTACACCGCCTCCAGGCACCAGAAGCAGCCGCCGGCGAGGGTGATGGTGTCGGTCGTGGGTGCTTTGTCCATGAAGACTCCTGTCGGGCCCGTGAACGGGGTCAATGTGTCGCCAGGCTGAGCTGCACGCGCGGCGTCCAAGCGGCTTCGCCCTCGCCGGCGGCGCGCAGCTTCGGCGCCGCCAGGAAGAGCCGCTCGCTCGGCAGGCCCTTGGCGATCAACGCATCGCGCACGGCCAGTCCGCGCTGCAGCGCCAGCTCCCGGGCATTGTCGGCATTGACGACGAAGGACGCTCGCAGCAGGGCCTCCATCTCCGGCACCGGGATGTCCTTGGCCAGGCCGATGACGTTGCGCGGCTTGTTCGGCAGCTTGCTGTCCGCATAGATCCGGCGCACGAGACGCGCCCGGTCATCGACGCTGAACGATGTCGGCGCCGAGGCGGCGGCCTCGGGCGCCACGCCGGCGCGCAGGCGCTCCTTGCGCAGTTCGGCCACCAGCCTTTCGTCGAGCCAGGCGGCCTGCATCGCCTCGCGCTCGGTCTGCGGGTCGGCCACGCCGGTCACGGTCATCTGCAGGCCCGGCCGCTCGGTCAAGGAGCGGGCCACCTTGTCGAGCACCGGGGCGGCGCGATCGGCCAGGCGCGCGGTGCCAGGCTCGAATTCGAGCAAGCTGAGGTCCTCGCTGCCGCCACCCGCGAGCAGCGCGAACGGCGCGGTCAGGGCCTTGGTCAGCAGATTGACGATCAGCTTGACCACGACGCCACCGATGCTGAACTGCGGGTCGTTCAGCGAGCCGCCGATCGGCAGGTTCAGGTCGATCACGCCATTGCGGTCCTTCAGCAAGGCCACGGCCAGCAGCACCGGCAGCTTGGTCGCATCGGGGCTGTCGATGCGATCGCCGAAGGTGAGCTGGTTCAGCACGATCTGGTTCTTCGCTTCGAGCCGGCCGTCGGCGTCGATGCGGTAGCTCACGTCCATCGACAGCTTGCCGCGCTCGATCGCGTAGCCCGCGTACTTGCCGGCATAGGGTGACAAGGGAGCGAGCTCGAGCTCGCTGGCGCGGGCCTGCACGTCGAGCGCGAGCGGCTTGGCCATCGGATTCAGCGCACCACGGATCTCGAGCTGCCCGGTACCGGCGACGCGCCCTCGCAGCTCGATGGCCGCCATCTCGCGCGTGCCGGTGCGGAAGGCCCCGACCCGGCCGTTGAGCTCCGACAGCGCGGCGCTGTAGTTGGGCCGAATGAAGTGGTCGCTGAAGTCGACGCTGCCGTTCGCCAATTGCAGGCCGGCGATCGACAGGTCCAGCGCGGGCTCGGCCGCGGACGCCGCGGATGCCGCGGCGGCGGGCGCTGCGGACGCGGCCGCGCCGCCGGCAGCCGGGGCCGCGTTCAGATCGGCAAGGTTGAAGTGCCCGGCCTCGTTGACCGAAAGCCGGGCATAGAAATCAGCCAGACGGGCCTCGCCGAGTTCGACCCGGGCCCGCTGCCCGGGCGCGATCGTGACCTGCACGCCCGGCAGTTCCAGCGCCTGCCAACTCAGCAGTTCGTCCCCGCGCCCGGCGTCCGGGGCCAGGCGCGGGTACAAGCGGAGATCGGTGACGCGGGCACCGCCCTTCATCGTCAGGCTCAAGCCCGCGTCGGCCAGGGTGGCGCCGACCTGGCCAGCCCAGCCCGCATCGGCATGCGCGATCGTGACCGGCAACGCGCCAGCACCGTAGGGCGCCACCGCGTGCAGCGGAAAGTGCTCGACCCGCGCCTGGCCGCGCCATGCCCATGGGGCGAGGCCCAGCTTGCCCTGCCAGCTCAGCCGGCCGGCGGCCGACTTGTCGCCGGGGGTCGTGACCATGGCGCTGCCTTGCAGCTGGGCGGTCGAACGGGGGGCGCCCGGCCACTGGAGGTCGCGCAGGCCGAGCTGCAACCGCTGGACATCCAGCGCCACGGGCTCGGGCCCGCCGGCGGCGGCGTCCTGCCAGACCACGCGGCCACCGTCGACCGAGGCTTGCTGCAATCGCAGCTGCCACGGCGCGCCCGCCTCACGCGCGGGGGCGGCGGGCTGCGCTGCGGAGGCGATCCACCACCCCAGCAGGTCGATCCGGCCGGCGGCGTCGCGCCGTGCGCGGATCGAAGGCCGGTCCCAGCTCACGTGGCCCAGCGTCACCTGGCGCTGCACGGCATCGAGCGTGGCCTCAGCGACACGCAGTTGCTTCCAGCCGGCACCCGCCAGCCGTTCACCCGGCGCCGTGGCCTGGAAATCATCGATCTGCACCTCCGTCAATTCGACTGTCGGCAGCTGCACACCAGGTTCGCCTTGCCAGCGTGCCGTGGCATCGAAGCCGAGCCGGCCCTCGATGCGCGGCTTCAGCATCGGCGACAGGTAGGCGCCTGCCCAGCCCAGTGGCCAGGCATTGCCACGCGCCTGCAGCGTGCCGCCAGCCGCCGTCCACTCGCCGTCCAACTGCAGTCCAGGCGCCGACCCGGCGGCTGCCACAGGCGTCACGCCGGGCTGCGCCAGGCGCGCCCGCGCGCTCAGGCGGGCAGGCTCGCCGCCTTCGGCCAGTGGCCAGCGCAGCCGATCGAGTCGCAGCTGCAGGTCCTCGATCGCCACCTGCGCCGCAGGCCGAACCGCCTCGTCCTGCCACTGCAGGCGGCTGTTCTGCAGGATCAACCGGCTCAGATCGAGCTGCCATGGCGCCTGCGCCGCCGCCGTTGGGGCTGCCTCGCTGCCCGGCGCAGGGCTCGCGAACGCCTGCACCCAGTTGATGCGGGATTGCGTGTCGCGCCGCACACGGAGGTCCAGCCCGTCGAACTGCACCAGGCCCACGGCAACGTGACGGCGCAACGGTTGGGCCTCGATTGCCTGCAACGACAGGCCAGCCAGCTCGGCGCAGGTGGCATCGGCCGCATCGACCAGGCGCACGGCTTTCGCCCGCAACCCGCCCTTCAGCCCGACTTCCGGCGCGGCGCCGGGCGGGGCCTTGAACTGCAGGGCCAGGTCCAATGCCAGCGTGCCGGCCACCGGCCGCAGCGGCAGGCCCGCCGGCACGTAGGGCAGCCAGTCTGCGAGGTCGATGTCGCCGGTCTTCAGGGTCAGTGACCCCGCGCGCTCGGGCGCAAAGGGCGTCGCCTGGGCGCCGGTGTCGAAGGCGGTGTCGTCGAGCTGGAACGCCAGGTGTGGCCGGACCAAGACGTCAACGGCATCGTCGAGGTTGGACAGGAACGGCAGGCCGAGTTGCAGGCCGCGCACCTCGTGCACCCGCGCCTTTGGCCGATCGTCGAAGCGCACCTGCCCATCGACGATCCTCAGGTTGTACAGCGCGAAGCGCGGTGGCGGGCTGTCGGCCGGCGCCGGCTGCGTCGGCCGCAGCCGGGCCAGCACGTCGTCGATGTCGTAGCGGCCATCGGACAAGCGGCTGAAGCTCACCTCGGGCGCGCGCAGCTCGGCCGCCTCGATGACTGGCGCCCCGCGCCACAGGCTGCGCAGATCGGCGTTCACCTCGCCATGGGCAAGCCGCAGCAGCGGCCGGCTGCCACTGGCGGGCCCCGCGACCACCAAGCCGTCGACGCCGACCTGAAGCCGCAAGGGATTGACCTGCACCGCCGCGATCGTGACCGCCCGGCCCAGCAGCACGCTGGCCTGCCGCTCGGCGAAGCCGCGCAGCCACAGCGGCAGCACGAGCCAGGCCAGCAGCAGCAGCGCCACCACCAGGAGGGCCAGGGCGAGCAGAACGCGCCGGCCGCGCGTCAATGGGGCCAATGGCATCGGCATGCAAATCTCGTCAAACAGGCCCGCATGATGCCAAACGGGGGACGAAGGACGAAGCGGCCGCCCAATGACGAAGCCCCTCCGTACCCTTGCGGGGGGAGGGGCCTGTGAGTGGCAATGCCACTCAGTGGGGCTCCGACAGGGAAGTTCGCCGGGGCTCCGTAGGCGCTGGAATTGCGCTTACAGGGTGTTGCCTCGAAGAGGCGCATTTAGTGTGCGACAGCACCCTCGGCCGGGCAAGCATCTTTACAAGCCCATCCAGTGGAGCCGTACGCGATCCCGGTCAACGCAGCAGCGACTGCGCCAGCGTCGCCATGCGGGCCTCGACCGCCGCGTCCATGGCGATCGTGCGACCCCATTCGCGGCTGGTCTCGCCGGGCCATTTGTTCGTCGCGTCCAGGCCCATCTTGCCGCCCAGGCCGCTGACCGGCGACGCGAAATCGAGGTAGTCGATGGGCGTCTCACCGACCAACGTGGTGTCGCGCACCGGGTCCATGCGGGTCGTGATGGCCCAGACGACTTCCTTCCAGTCGCGGATGTCGACGTCGTCGTCGGTCACGACGATGAACTTCGTGTACATGAACTGCCGCAGGAAGCTCCACAGGCCGAACATCAGTCGCTTGGCATGGCCGGGATAGCTCTTGCGAATGGAAATGACGGCCAGCCGGTAGCTGCAGCCTTCGGGCGGCAGGTAGAAGTCGGTGATCTCGGGAAACTGCTTCTGCAGGATCGGCACGAACACCTCGTTGAGCGCCACGCCGAGGATGGCCGGCTCGTCCGGCGGCTTGCCGGTGTAGGTGGAGTGGTAGATCGGGTCACGGCGGTGCGTCACGCGGGACAGCTCGAACACCGGGAACCAGTCTTGCTCGTTGTAGTACCCGGTGTGGTCGCCGAACGGGCCTTCCAGCGCATGCAGATAACCGTTGAGCTCGCGCAGCGGCACGCCGGCTTCACTGCGGCCTTCGTAGCCGGCGGGCGCCGGCGGGATGTGCCCCTCGAAGACGAGTTCGGCGCGCGCCGGCACCTGCAGCTTCAGGTCGCCCTCGCCGACCGCGCTGTCGGCCAGTTCGGTGCGTCCGCCGCGCAGCAGGCCCGCGAACTGGTACTCCGACAGGCTGTCCGGCACCGGGGTCACGGCCCCCAGCGTCGTTGCCGGGTCGGCCCCCAACGCCACCGCGATCGGAAACGGCCGGCCCGGGTTGACGCGCCCGAAGTCGCGGAAATCCAGCGCCCCGCCACGGTGGGCGAGCCAGCGCATGATGAGCTGGCGCCGGCCGATCACCTGCTGGCGGTAGATGCCGAGGTTTTGCCGCAACCGCGGGCGCGGCACCCCGCGCGGGCCGCGCGTGATGACCAGCCCCCAGGTCACGAGCGGGCCGGCATCCCCCGGCCAGCAGAGCTGGATCGGAAAGCGCGCGAGGTCGATGTCCGGCCCGTCGACGATGACTTCCTGGCAGGGCGCCGAGCCGACGCGCGCCGGCTTCATGTCCCACACCGCCTTGGCCATGTCCCACAGCTTGCCGGCTTCGCGCAGCGAGGCGGGTGGCTCTGGCTCCTTCAGTGCGGCGAGCAGACGCCCGACATCTCGCAGCTCGGCCACGTCGCCGGCTCCCATGCCCAGCGCCACCCGCCGCGGCGTGCCGAACAGGTTCACCAGCGACGGCATCGTGTAACCAGGCACGTTGGTCAGCAGCAGGGCCGGGCCGCCGGCCTGCAGCACGCGGTCGGCCAAGGCGGTCATCTCGAGGCGTGGCGACACCGGTTCGATCACTCGGCGCAGTTCGCCAAGGCCTTCCAAACCCTCGATGAAGCCCCTCAAGTCGCGATACTTCATAATCAAAAGTTGTTAGAGGAGCAAATCATATGCTTGACCGGTTATTTCAAGCCTTCCTACAATTCGCCGAAACGACCGTAACAAGGGTTTACCCGCGCCGAGCTCTCGGCGCACCGAGAGGGTAAGCACCCCGCCCTGCCGCCGGCGCGCCTGCCTTTGCAGCGCACCTTTGCGAGGTGGCAGCCGATTATCACCAGCCCCACGGCACGGGGCCGGGCGCCCTGCCCGCCGTGCCGCCCCGGCTGGTGCGATAGACGAAAGGATGGACATGACCGAGCCCCTTTGGTGGCTGCGCATGGCCCAGGCCGCCCGCCGCGCCGCCAGCATCTTCCTGCGCGACGTGGGCTATGGCCTGCTCGAGGTCAGCCACAACATGCTCGCCCTGGTCGGCCTGCTGGTCGTCGCGGTGCTGGTGTTCGCCGCCGGCCGCGCCGACTTGCGCGCCAGCGTCGAGCAACAGGCCCTGGACTGGCTTCAGCAGCGCCACAGTGCGCGCGCCGAAGACCCGGGTTACGTGGCCGGGCCGGACGACGCCGACAGCGCCGCGCTGGCCAAGGCCCTGGCAGCCGACCCCGCCGGCTTGAACAGGCAGCAGGCTGCGGTGGCCAGCTGGCTCTCGCGACGCTACCGAGTGGCGCCGGAGCCGGTCGCCCGGCTGGTACAGGAAGCCTGGCAGGTCGGCCAGCGGGCCCGCCTGGATCCGACGCTGATCCTGGCGATCATGGCCATCGAATCGAGCTTCAACCCGTTCGCCCAAAGCCCCGTCGGGGCCCAGGGCCTGATGCAGGTCATGACCCGCGTGCACAACGAGAAGTACGAGGTTTTCGGCGGCAAGCTGACGGCTTTCGACCCAGTGACCAACCTGCGCGTCGGCGTCCAGGTGCTGAAAGAGTGCATCGCCCGCGCCGGCAGCCTCGAGGCGGGCCTGAGGTTCTATGTGGGCAGCGCCAACATGGAGGACGACGGCGGTTATGCCGCCAAGGTGCTCGCGGAGCAGCGCCACCTGGCCCGCGTGGCCGCCGGCCAGCAGGTACCGGTGACCGTGCCCAACGTGAACCCTTCCGCGGTGACCGCTACCGCAGCCGAGGCGGCCTCGGCTGCGGCAACCGGCGGCGCCACCGCGCCGGCCGCGGACGCCAAGCCGGCCGAACTGGAACACGTCGCCCTGGCGAACTGAAATTCCTGCGGCCCGACCGGCCGGTGCCGCGGGATACACTAGAGCCGACGCGCAACTGGCGATAGGGCCTCGACCGGCGACACGAAGATCGACGGAATGAAGGCTGCGAGGTGGATCACCACCGGGAAGCGCGGGGCGGCCGTTTTGGCCGCCTTGAACAGCCGTTCGCCTGGGCAGCCTGCCGACTGCGACGCCTCGATGCCGAGGTGTGCGGTCCGCGCAGGTGCAACCGCCCCGTATTGAAGGAAGCCTCCATGTTCGACCGCTCGCAATCGACGATCGCCAACGTCGACCCCGACCTCTGGGCCGCCATCCAGGCCGAGAACCGCCGCCAGGAAGAGCACATCGAGCTCATCGCCTCGGAGAATTACACCTCGCCGGCCGTGATGGCCGCGCAGGGCTCGCAGCTGACCAACAAGTACGCCGAGGGCTACCCCGGCAAGCGCTACTACGGCGGCTGCGAGTACGTCGACATCGTCGAGCAACTGGCGATCGATCGCCTGAAGCAGCTCTACGGCGCGCAGTTCGCCAACGTGCAGGCCAACTCGGGCTCACAAGCCAACCAGTCGGTCTTCTTCGGGCTGCTGCAGCCTGGCGACACCATCATGGGCATGAGCCTGGCCGAGGGCGGCCACCTGACCCATGGCATGGCCCTGAACATGAGCGGCAAGTGGTTCAAGGTTGTCAGCTACGGCTTGGACGCCAGCGAGGCCATCGACTACGACGCGATGGAGCGCCTGGCCCACGAGCACAAGCCCAAGCTGATCATTGCCGGCGCGTCGGCGTACAGCCTGCGCATCGATTTCGAGCGGTTCGCCCGCGTGGCCAAGGCGGTCGGCGCCTATTTCATGGTCGACATGGCCCACTATGCGGGCCTGATCGCCGCCGGCGTCTACCCCAACCCGGTGCCGCACGCCGACGTGGTGACTTCCACGACGCACAAGAGCCTGCGCGGCCCGCGCGGCGGCATCGTGCTGATGAACGATGAAGCCATCGCGAAGAAGATCAACAGCGCGATCTTCCCCGGCATCCAGGGTGGCCCGCTGATGCACGTGATCGCCGGCAAGGCGGTGGCCTTCAAGGAGGCGCTGCAGCCCGAGTTCAAGGCCTATCAGAGCCAGGTCGTCGCCAACGCCAAGGTGTTGGCGGACACGCTGACCGAGCGCGGCCTGCGCATCGTCAGCGGCCGGACTGAAAGCCACGTGATGCTGGTCGACCTGCGGCCCAAGGGCCTGACCGGCAAGGAGGCCGAAGCCATCCTCGGCGCAGCGCACATGACCTGCAACAAGAACGGCATCCCGAACGACCCCCAGAAGCCGATGGTCACCAGCGGCATCCGCCTGGGCACGCCGGCGATGACGACGCGCGGCTTCAAGGAAGCGCAAGCCCGCCTGACGGCCAACCTGATCGCCGACGTGCTCGACAAGCCGCATGACGAAGCGAACATCGCCCGCGTGCGCGAGCAGGTGGCCGCACTGACACGCGACTTCCCGGTCTATCGTTGAGGCCGGGGCCAGACTGAGGCACCATCGAGCCTGGTCGGACCAAGCCTGAGCCATGCGCTGCCCCTACTGCGCCCACGTCGAAACCCAGGTCGTCGAGACCCGCGAGTCCGACGAGGGCGACGTGGTGCGCCGGCGGCGCCGCTGCACCAAGTGCGACAAGCGGTTCACGACCTACGAGCGCGCCGAGATCGCGCTGCCGGCGATCGTCAAGCGCAGCGGCGCGCGGGTCGAGTTCGACCCCGCCAAGCTGCGCGCCTCGATGACCCTGGCGCTTCGCAAACGGCAAGTCAGCATCGAGCAGGTCGATGCCGCCATCGAGCGCATCCAGGACAAGCTGCTGGCCAGCGGCCTGCGCGAAGTGCCGTCCACGCGCATCGGCGAACTCGTGATGCGCGAACTGAAGCGCCTGGACAAGGTCGCCTACGTGCGCTTCGCGTCGGTGTACCGCAGCTTCGAGGACGTGGACGAGTTCAGCCGGTTGATCAAGGAGATCTGAGCCGGCGCTGCGCACAGCGCCGGTTCGTCGTCACTTCCAGCAGTCGGCCGCGCTGCCGGCCGTCGCGTCCTTGTGGCCCGTGTCGGTCAGAGTAAGGTTGCCGCATTTGCTGTCGGTGCTCCGCGGCGTGGCCGTGATCGTGAAGCTGCGGTCATTGTTCTGCGACTCCACCGTCAGCGTGTAGGTGTAGGTCTCGTCCGTCGCGTCTTTCGGAGCGCGGTTCAGTCCCGCGTCAGACAGGTTCGCCCCCGCGAAGGTGCTCTTCGCCACGTAGTAGCGCTGCATGAACTGCGCTGCCTCCATCAGCGCAGTCGTGGCTTGGGCGCGCTTGCCCCGTTGGACCTGCTCGGTATAGGCCGGATAGGCGATCGCTGCGAGGACGCCGATGATCGCGACGACGATCATCATCTCGATCAGGGTGAAGCCTTGCCGCCCGGCCAGGCGCCTGGATGGAATCGACGAACTGAGTGTCATGTACTTCATTACCTCTTCGGCGGAGTCACAAGCTGCTTCCAGACCCGATCCCTGATCGTCACACCTCCCGGAGATGGCAGCGGCGGCGGCAATTCGATCACCTTGCATTGGCTGCCCGTATCACAAATCTGGCCCTTCCCGCCGGTTTCGTCCCCGTCGATCAACGGATGGTCTGGATCACTGATCAGCGCGTCGCGGCCATCGCTGGTCGTGGCGTAGCCACTGGCAATCGTGTCCTTGTCGTTGACTTCACCATCGCCGTTGGTGTCGATGATCGGTATCGTCAACTGCAGCCCCTCTTCGGCCGACAGAATGTAGTTGTAGCCGACGCCCGTACTGGACCGGCAAACTTCGGCCTTGGTTGCCGGCACGATCGTGCTGATCAACACATAGTCACGGCCGATGACCATGCTTGGATAGATCACCCGCTGCCCCAGGAAGGGCAGATCGGCGAGCCAGCCCATTTCCGTGCTCCAGTCGACGGGCGTCGTGTCGACCTGGTAATAGCTGCCACCGTCCACATTGGTCACCGCGTCAGTGTGAATCGTCTGCACATGCAATGAACTGCGGTCGACATCGAATACCTTGAACGGGCTGTCCAGAGTCGCCGAGGAATCACCTTCCTTCGTCGTGTCCCACACCCCGTAGAAGGTTTGGACGTCGACGTTGTCGCTATCGACAGAATCGATCAGGCGGCCCGTGCCAAATAGCACGAGGCGCCCGCCCTTGGTGTGGTTCACGTACACCGGCGGCGACACGATCGGCTGCACGGTCTTGCCATCCGGGCTGCTTGCCACGAACAGCGGCTCGCCATTGAAGCCGACCTTCCAGTCAGACGGGGCTGGTCCCTCGAAATCGAAGCGCCAGAGATCCCCGCGCAAATCGCCCGCGTATGCCGCCACGACCTCCATGGTCTTTGCGTCCTTGACCAGGGCCACGCCCATCAAGCCGTTGTTGCCCGAACTACCAACGGTGATGCGCTTCTCGATCACGCCGGTGGTCAGGTTCACCATCAGCAAGACAGCATTACCGTTCGGGCTGTAGACGCCGTTGCCGACGAAGGCGTACCACCCGCCGTTCTTGACCTTGCCGACCGCGAAATCCGCGAACATGTAGCCGACGTCGCCGTCGCCCTTGGCTTTGCCATCAACCTCCCAAATCACCGCATTCGAATCGAGTGTGGTGGGGTCGGTCGTCGGGACATGGAGCGCGAAGAATGTGCGGCCGCCGGCCCCCATGCTGCCGATGACGAGGTTGGACCAGGCGACGCCGGCGCTGCCGGGCGTGGAGATGTACGCGTCGGTCTCGGACATCGGCCCGTCGACGAAGAACTTGTGGTAGTTGTCCTGGGTGCCATAGTCCTTCGAGGCGATGGTCGCAAGCTCCTTCAGCCCGGTTTGAGGCAGGAAGCCGAAGACCTCGTTGCCATCGGAGGCGCGAAAGCCGTGCAGGATGCCGGCATTGCCGCCCAGGACCACCAGCGCGTCGGTACGCGCCTTCTTCGCCGCCAGGTAGCTGGAATACGAGTCGTTGATGGCCGAATAGCCGAGATCGACATGGTCGCGCACCACGACCGGCGGCGAGTTGACGAAGTCGCCCAGGCGATTCGTGCCGCGCAGGCGGAAGGGTTGGTTCTCACCTTCCTTGCTGCGGCTGCCGCGGATGTAGTTCGTCAAATCTTCCGAACCGACCAGCGACTTGTTGGTGTCGCCCATGCCGGCCCAAGTGAACGGAACCGCCTTCGTGCCGTCCCAGGTGAAAAGGTTGCGCTGACCGCCGTCGACGTCCAGGAACTTGGCCAGCCTTTCGCTTGCACGCCAGTTCGGCACGTCGCCCTGTTTGCCGTCAATGCCGAGCGGCCAGGCTTCCAGGTCGCCATACCAGTCAACCGACTTGTACTTCGGCACATACTTGACGTTGTTGGCTACCAGCGTCGACGCCACGGTCGCCACGCCAGCCTCCTTGGCTTCGTTGCCGGCAGCCTTGCCAAAGGCTTCCTTCAGGGCAGTGGTCAGCTCTGTGACGTTGCGGACAGAATAGAAATCGCCGCCTGTGTTCACGGCCGCATGCCACATGTCGTCGATCTTCTGGGGACTGCCCTTGCTCGGATCAGGCCAGTTGAGTGTGCCGTCGGTGATGCGCTTGATCGTCTGAGTCTTGTCGGTCGTATCCAGCGTGCCCTTGACGCCCAGTCCGACCATGAATTGAGTCAGGTGCTGCCAAAAGGCAATGTCTCCACTGACCGGCGCGACGCGGTTTTCCAGCGTCTCGTCCAAGTCCTTGACGAAGTACCTCATCGCCACATCGGCCAGCGTGTCCGAATAGGCTCCGGGCGCATCGATGAAGGGGCGCTTGGCCTCGTACAGCGTCGGTGACGCGCCCAACGGATTGCTGCCCTTGTAGTCCGTACCGTTGACAGCGTCGACGTTCCCGACTCGCACGTTCGCGGTGTCATCGTTGTAATAGCCGTCAGTCATCAAGAGGTTGACCGAGCGTCGGCAGTCGTACTTGCCAGAGTCGGACTTGGTAGGATCGGTAAGCCAGGGGCTGCCAGTGGGCCGGCCGGCCGTCGATTCATCGAAATAGCGCCCCACCTCCTTCAGGGCCAGACGCAGCGGCGTGCTCGGCCAGGACTGGATGCCATTGACGCCAGTCAGCACCGTATTGAGTTGGGTTGAGTCGAGCTGGCGGACCCCCTTCTCGACGCGCGTGAACTTGACGCCGTCGATGGACGTCGAGGTGGTTTTGTTGATTCGACCCCAACCGACCCGCAGCTTGTCCTTGAAGGACACCAGCGAATCCGCCACCGCTGCCTTGGTGAAGGACTCCCGCATCCGGTAGTAGGTGAACCAGTTCGCGAAGTTCTGCTGTTCCTCGGCCTGCGTGCACACCGAGCCGGCGCAGTCAGTGCGAGCAGGATTCTTCGGAATGAGGGTATTTGTATGTTCGCCGTTGACGTTGACGTCGTATCGGTAGTAACTGCTCGAGCTCGTCGGATCGGACGTTTCAGTCTTGAGCCGGTAATACAGGCCGGGGTAGAACTTTGCCGTGCCATTGAGCAGCACGTGGTTGTACTTGTCGTACCACCTTGTGTTGTAGTTGGAGTTGGACGTCAGGTTGAACGTGCCCGTGGCGATGACCGGATCCCAGCGTGCGGCGGAAGGCGTCGAGTTCGCCATACGGGCCGACCCATCCGGCTTGTACCAAGGGTCATAGCGAAGGTCGGGGTTGTACCAAATGGCGTTGACGTCAGGCGACCGGTATTGCATCTGATAGACCGGGTCGCTGGTCAGCGATGCATTCTTCTGTCCGGTCACCACGCCATCGAGGTAATTGCCGGTCGGCGAGGCGCCGCCCAGTTTTCGCTGATCGCCGGGGAAGCCGCCCAGCCAGCCGCTGGCCAGATTGACCGACTTGGCTGTCTTGCCGACGACGAAGTTTCCTTCAGGAATGAAATCGGCAAGCATCGAGCCCGAATCATCGATCGTGACCATCACGTTCGGCGGTGGCGGCTCGGAAACCCGGCTGGTCAGCGGCACCTGGGCCGGCTCGGCCGCTCGCGCGGCAACAAAGGCGAGCAGGCTCGATGCGCCGGACAAAACCAGGGCGGCAAAGCGGATCGACGTGGAGGCTGTGAGCTTGGGCATCGGTGCCACCTTTGAACGGATCAGTTAGCAACGACCAACGACTGCACCCAGACAACCGAGCCGCTGTCGGTGTTGCCGTTTGCGTCGGCCGCATAGTCGGGGCTGAAGCCCCGGGCGGTGAACTGGATTGCGTCCGACCCTGGGGTGTAGATCCCGTCGCCCGTGAGATCCATCTGCTGGGCCATGCACTGCGGGCGGAACGTCGGCGCGAACGTACTGTCAGCCGACTGCATGTAGTCGGCCGTCATCGTTGACGCCATGTTCGGGTCGTCCCAGTTGTCGAGATTCTCGAACGCGGGCGGATTGGACATGGGCAACACCGTGATGTTGGCACCGCCGGCGACGAGGTCCGCCTCGCAGAAGCGAAGGGCAATGTGCGCTGCCTGCGCCGCCAGCGTCTGTGTCCGGGCGTTGTTGGCCACCAGATCCGAGCTGAGTGCACCTCGCATCACAGACGCCGAGGTCAGGCCGATGATCACCAGCACCACGAGCGCGACGATCAGGGCAACCCCCTGCTCGCGCCGGTGCGCCCGGCTGGCGCGACGTTTCCCATGCATTGACGCCGCTGCCATCACATCATGCCTCCAAGCCGGTTCTGCAGCACGACCGTCGTCGTGAACGACCGATACAGTCGCCTGTCCCCGGCTGTCACTTCGTTGCTGCCGCAATCGAGATAGGCCATCGGCGTGTCCATCACCTCGTCAGTGCTACGGATCACCACGCACAGTCGTACGGAGACCACGCGGTCGAAGTCGTCGACGGTCAAGGCATCGAACAACATGTTGTCGGCCTTCATGTAGTGCGTCGCCTGGTTGGGCGTCGCCATCACGGCCACGCCGTACAGCACCTGCAGGTCGACAACGTTCTCCACCAACGCGTCCTCTTGTCCGGGGACCCGCCCGCGGCAGTACAGATTTCCGTCGCGGACGTAGAAGCGGGCGTAGTTCAGGTAATTCCCCCCGCCCGCATCGGTCAGCGTGTTGCCCAGACAGTCCAATGGCACGCCACCACTGTTCACGCTGTTCCAGGTGTCGGCCTGGTAGGCGACCGCGACCGAGTCGGGTCCACCGTCGTCGCCAGCCGGACAGTTCAACAGGTCGATCGTCGCAGCCTCGGGGTTCGTGAAGCCCTTGTCGCAACCTCGCAACCCCGTGCCCGCGTACCATTTCTGGAACTTGCCGCCGGGCGTGACGGCGATCGGAGCGCCATACCCCACCATGCTGATGCTGTTTCTCAGCACATTCAGCGCCAGACTCGCGTCCTCGGTCACTTGCGACAACGCGTGGCCGGCCTTGCTTCCCGTGCCTGCGCCCAGATAGGCCGCCAACACGGCACCAACCACCACCATGCCGATGACCATGGAGATCATCAGCTCGATCAGCGAGAAACCAGCCTGGACGGCCAGCCGCGGAAGAAGGGCACGCGGTTTCATCACAGGCCTACCCTGAAGTACATGCAGCGCGGCTGCGGCGATTGATTGCGAAAACCCGGCGGGCACTCCTGGCGCTGATTCCCGTCGCCGAACCGGGCCTCATCGCCAGACGCAGCCGGATCCAACCAGGCAACCCACACGTCAGCAGAACGTTCTGTGTTGTTGTACGAGAGATACCCCATGCCATTGGGCAGGCCGTAGTACAGCGCGCGCTGCCATTCCGCCTTGTCCATCGCGGCCATCTGTGCCGGGGTGCAGGGATTGCAGGGCTGCGCGGCCGGCGGGCCACTCAGTTCATGCCACTCCTCCGTGATGTCGTATGCATTGATGGCGCCGGGCGGGTTGGGCAGATCGGCCGTGGGATCGAGCGCCGGCATGTTCGCCCGCATCCGATCGGCAATATCCGCCGCCAGCAGCGTCGCCGTCGAGCGGTATTCGCTCGTTTTGCCGTATCGCGTGGCAGCCCCCAGCAGGCCACTCAGGGCAAGGATGCCAAAGGACACGACCAGAATCGCGACCAGCACCTCGATCAGCGACACGCCGCGCGCCGGGCGCGCGCCGATGCCTGAATGTGTGACGGGCCTCACGCCGGCGCCCTCCCCTTGAGCAACTGGACCCGCCCTTGGGCGCTCAGTTCAACCGTTCGCACACGGTCATCAACCTCCTCGCCGATGGGAACGAACTCAAAGGTCGTCGCACCACTGCTGGCGATGCCGGTCGCCTCGAAACTCACCGTGTCCTCAGACGTATTGATCTGCTTCATCGCACGAACCACGTTCTGCACGCGCAGCACCCGACCACTCGCGGTGTGCTTCACGACCCAGCCCGATATCCAATCACCTGTCCCACCACAGCTCGGGTCAGCCGCGTCCGGCTCGGTGGTCGAGCAGACCGTCACCTGAGAACTGCGCTTGATTGCTTCCGAGCGGGCAAAACGCAAGGCTTCGACGAGTTCCTCTGCATTGGCCACCGAGGAGCGCATCGCCAGGAAGCTGGTCATGGCCGGCACCCCGATCGCCAGAAGAATGCCTGCGATGGCCAGCGTGATCAGCATCTCGACGAGGGTAAACCCGCGTTTGGAGGGGGCTCGACTGCTCGCCGAGCCAGCATGGGAAAGCACCTGACGGTCCATATCGCCATGATCGGTCGCGGCTCCGCCTGACCGCACGCCAGTCGGACGAGCGGCGATTACCCGGCGACGAGCGGTTGGACCTCGGCGCCGAATGCGTCAACCTCGGCACTGCGCCTCGGTCGCCACCCGCGCCTTGCCTGGCTTGTTGACGCACACCAGCGCCGAGCCGGGCACCGCCACATCGACCGGTTCCTCCCCCGGCGGAAGGAAACGAAAGTGTGCAGAAATGCTCAACAGTACACCGCTCGGGCGGTAGGTCAGGTAGCGCAGCGTCGCGACCACCGGCGCCGGATTCGCCGGCGCCTGGTAGATGGCTACGATCTTGTCGGCGGACTCGACTTCACCACGGTCGTCCCGATCGACGAAGACCAGCCAGCCGTCGCTCCAGTCGTGGCCGCCATCGATGCACCTCGCCGTCCCGGCCTCCAAGCTGTCGCCATCCAGGGCGCAGACGCTGACCAGTTCGCCGCGGATCATGGCCTCTGACCTGGCCCGCCGCAACGCCGAGTTCAGGTCGTGGTAGCGCGCATCCACTGCCGCCTTGTCGCGAAACTGCTTCAGGCTAGGCACGCCGATCGCCGCCAGCGTGCCGGCGATACCGAGCGCCACCACGGTTTCGGTCAAAGTCACGCCCGATTGACGGGCACGGCGCTGCGCGCGGCGCAGGGACTGCTGCTGCGAGAACATGGGGATCCTCCTCGAGTGGCTGTCCCGGCCCCTTCCTCGAAGCCGTCATGGGTCAGCCGCGTTGTCGGTGGCGGTTCGTGCCGCCGCGGTACTTCTGGGCGTGAATTCTTCGCAGCTGCGAGGTCCAGGTCTTTCCCCCTGAAGGGGCCCCGCCACCCCCTCTTTGGGGGGATGCTCCAGCGCCGGCCCTAAACTCGGCCGCGATGCTGAACGCCGCCCGTCCCCCGACCGATCCGATGCTGCACGCGCTGGCGCTGGCCGAGGGCGCCATCGGGCTGAGCGAGCCGAACCCGCGCGTCGGCTGCGTGCTGGTGGCCGCCGACGGCCGCTGGATCGGCGAGGGCCACACCCAGGCCGCAGGCTCGGCGCATGCGGAGGTGATGGCGCTGCGTGATGCCCAAGCGCGTGGGCACGACCCGCGCGGCGCGACCGCCTACGTCACCCTCGAGCCCTGCTCGCACCACGGCCGCACCCCGCCCTGCTGTGACGCGCTGGTCACTGCCGGCGTCGGGCGCGTCGTGGTGGCGGCCGGCGACCCCAACCCGAGGGTCAACGGCCAGGGCATCGCGCGCCTGCGCGCGGCCGGCATCGTGGTCGAGTGGGCCGGCGATGCCGCGGCCGATACCTCGCGCGAACTGAACATCGGCTTCTTCTCGCGCATGCAGCGCGGCCGGCCGTGGGTGCGGATGAAGATCGCCGCCTCGCTGGACGGGCGCACGGCGCTGGACAACGGCACCAGCCAGTGGATCACCGGCGAGGCGGCGCGTCACGATGGCCACGCCTGGCGCCGTCGCGCCGCCGCGTTGCTGACCGGCTCGGGCACGGTGCTGGCCGACGATCCGCGGCTCGACGTGCGCGGCCATGCCATCGCGCGCCAGCCATTGCGGGTGGTCGCCGATTCCCGGCTCGCCACGCCGGCCGACGCGCGGCTGTTCGAGGCCGCGGCGCCGCTGCTCATCGCCACCGCGCAGCCTGATGGCGAGCGTGCCGCCGCCTTGCGCGCGCGCGGCGCCGAGATCCTGCCCTGCCCCGGCGCCGGCGGCCGTGTCGATCTCGATGTGCTGCTGCGCGAACTGGCTCACCGCGAGATGAACGAGGTCCACGTCGAAGCCGGCGCCCGCCTGAACGCTGCGCTGCTGCAAGCCGGCTGGGTCGACGAACTGCTCGTCTACCAGGCCCCGCTGCTGATCGGCGCCGGGCGCGGCATGGCCGCACTCGGGCCGCTCACCGCGCTGGCCGATGCGCAGCGCTTCGCCTTCCACCGGGTCGACCGCGTCGGTGGCGACCTGCGCCTGCTGCTGCGCCGGCCAGCCGCCTGAGCGCCCTGCGCGACAGCGCCACACCACCCCCGCCGCCTACAATGGCGGGATGCCCATTTCCCCCATTCCCGAGCTGGTCGCCGAGCTGGCGGCCGGCCGCATGGTCATCCTCGTCGACGAGGAAGACCGCGAGAACGAGGGCGACCTGGTGCTCGCGGCCGACCACGTCAGCCCGGAAGCGATCAACTTCATGGCCAAGCACGGCCGTGGCCTGATCTGCCTCACGCTGACCCGCGAGCGCTGCGAGCGCCTGCACCTGCCGCCGATGGCCAGCCGCAACGGGACCGTCCACGGCACGGCCTTCACCGTCTCGATCGAAGCCGCCACCGGCGTGACCACCGGCATCTCGGCCGCCGATCGGGCCCGCACGGTGCAGGCGGCCGTCGCCCGCGACGCGAAAGCCGCCGACCTCGTCCAGCCCGGCCACGTCTTCCCGCTGCAGGCGCAGGACGGTGGCGTGCTCATGCGCGCCGGCCACACCGAAGCCGGCTGCGACATGGCCGCGATGGCCGGCCTGACGCCCGCCGCGGTCATCTGCGAGATCATGAACGACGACGGCACGATGGCCCGTCTGCCGGATCTCGAGGTCTTCGCCCGCGAACACGGCTTGAAGATCGGCACCATCGCCGACCTGATCCACTACCGCAGCCGCAACGAATCGCTCGTCACCCGCGTGGGCGAAAGGCCCTTGCAGACCGCCCAAGGCGGCTTCCAGGCCCACGTGTTCCGCGACCGCTCGGGCGGCGTGCACATCGCGCTGGCCAAGGGCCGCTGGTTGCCGGCCGACGAGGTGCTGGTGCGCGTGCACGAGCCGCTGTCGGTGCTGGATCTGCTCGACACAGGCCACTGCCAACACTCCTGGCCGCTGCCCAAGGCGCTCGCTGCGCTGCAGGCCAGCGAGCGCGGCTTGGCCGTGCTGCTGAACTGTGGCACCGCCGAAGCCGACCGGCTGCTTGCCGGCCTGTTGCCCGAAACGACCGACGCGCAAGCCGCAGCGAGCTCGGTGATGGACCTGCGCACCTACGGCATCGGCGCGCAGATCCTGCGCGAGCTGGGCGTGACGCGCATGAGGCTGCTGGGCAGCCCGCGCCGCATGCCCAGCATGACCGGCTACGGGCTCGAGGTCACCGGTTTCCAGGCAGCCGAATGATCGCTGCCCATCCATTCGAACAAGGACATTCCAATGCAAGGTGCTGACCAGGGTCAGAGCGCATCGCTCGACGGCGAGGGGCTGACGATCGGCATCGTGCGCGCCCGCTTCAACGATGCCATCACCCGCGCGCTGGCCGACGCCTGCCTGGCCGAGCTGGCCGCGCTGGGCGTGGCCGACAAGCACATCACCCAGGTCACCGTGCCGGGTGCACTCGAGGTGCCGGTCGCGCTGAAGGCGATGGCCGACAGCGAGGACTTCGACGCGCTGATCGCGATCGGCTGCATCATCCGCGGCGAGACCTACCACTTCGAGCTGGTCGCCAACGAAAGCGGCGCCGGCGTGACACGCGTCGCGCTGGACCACCAGATCCCGGTGGCCAACGCCATTCTGACCGTCGAGAACGAAGAACAGGCCCTGGCCCGCGTGGCCGACAAGGGCCGCGACGCCGCGCGCGTCGCGGTCGAGATGGCCAACCTGCTGGACGATCTGCTGTGAACACCCCCGCCACCAGCGCACCGAAGAAGCGCGTTGCCCCGAAGTCGGCCCGCCGCCGATCGCGCGAATTCGCCCTGCAGGGCCTGTACGAATGGCTGATCGCCGGCAGCGACGCCGGCGTGATCGACGCCCACATGCGCGAGCAGGATGGCTTCGGCAAATGCGATGCGGTCCACTTCGATGCGCTGTTGCACGGCTGCATCCGCGACGCCGCCGCGCTCGACGCGGTGCTGACCCGCCATGTGGACCGCCCGACCATCGAGCTCTCGCCGATCGAGCACGGCATCCTGCTGATCGGCGCCTACGAGCTGACGAACTCGGTGGACGTACCCTACAAGGTGGCGATCAACGAGGCGGTCGAGCTGGCCAAGAGCTTCGGCGGCACCGATGGCCACAAGTACGTCAACGGCGTGCTGGACAAGGCCGCTGCCGAGCTGCGGCCGGCCGAGGTGAATACCGTCCGCGCGGCCCGGCGCTGATTCCAGCATGAAGCTTGCCGGGAGGCTCGACCACATCGAGCCGTTCTACGTGATGGAGTTCGCCAAGGCGGCGGTCGAGCTCGCCCGCTCGCCGGCCTGCGACCCGGCGCAAGGCGGCCGGCCGATGATCTTCCTGAACATCGGCGAGCCGGATTTCACGGCGCCGCCGCGCGTGCGCGAGGCCGCCGAGGCGGCCATCGCCGCCGGCCGGAGCCAGTACACCGATGCCACCGGCCTGCCCGCCCTGCGCCAGCGCATCGCGCAGTGGTATGCCGACACCCAGGGCATCTCGATCGACCCGGGACGCATCGTCGTCACGGCCGGCGCCTCCGCAGCCCTGCAACTCGCCTGCCTCGCGCTGTTCGACCCGGGTGACGAGGTGCTGATGCCGGACCCGTGCTATCCCTGCAACCGGCACTTCGTCGCCGCCACGGGCGCCACGGCCCGGCTTCTGCCGGCCGGCCCCGAGGCACGCTTCCAGCTCGATGCCGACGGCGTTGCCAGCCATTGGACAGATGCGACCCGTGGTGTTCTGCTGGCCTCGCCATCCAACCCCACGGGCACCTCGATCGCACCGGGGGAACTGCGGCGCATCGTCGAGACGGTGCGCGAGCGCGGAGGCATCAGCATCATCGACGAGATCTACCTCGGCCTCAGCTATGACGCCGCGTTCAGCCACAGCGCGCTGTCGCTGGGCGAAGACGTGATCTCGGTCAACAGCTTCTCGAAGTACTTCTCGATGACCGGCTGGCGCCTGGGCTGGCTGGTGGTGCCGCCGGCGCTGGTCGCGCCGATCGAGAAGCTCGCGCAGAACCTGTACATCTGCCCGTCGACGATCGCCCAGCATGCGGCGCTGGCCTGCTTCGAGCCGGAATCGCTGGCCGAGTACGAGCGACGCCGTGCTGCATTCCGCGAACGACGCGATTTCGTCGTGCCCGCGCTGAACGCGCTCGGCCTGACCGTGCCGGTCGCGCCCGATGGCGCCTTCTATGCCTGGGCCGACTGCAGTGCGCACGCCAGCAGCAGCTGGGCCCTGTGTGAACGGCTGATGAAGAACGCCCATGTGGCACTGACACCCGGGCGCGATTTCGGACCCGCTGCCGCCGAACGCTACCTGCGCCTGTCGTTCGCCACCGGCTTGCCGTTGCTGAAGGAAGCCGTTGCACGCCTGCGCACCGAGCTGAATCGGTGACAAGCCGTTAACCACGGGGTTCGGACCCAACTTTTTTCGCATTCGGCGCGGTACTCACTTGGCTATGCTTGGGCCCATGCGTTGGAACCCGTTCCGGCGGGGGGCGGTCGACGACGCGACCGACTCTGCCTTTGAAGCCACCGTGGCCGAAGATCTCGTCGCCGCGGCGGCCCCGCCTGATGCACCGGCCAGCGCCGAGTTGGGGGCGACCACCCTGCCCGTCAAACGGCCGGTGATCGGCCATGTCGGTCGTTATGCGCTGAAGGCCGTGCTCGGCGAGGGCGGGCTCGGCACCGTCTACGCCGCGTGGGACCCGCTGCTGTCGCGCGCGGTCGCCGTCAAGACACTGCGCCTGCACCCCGACACGCAGGCCCTCGGCGCGCTCGACGACCTGATCCTGAACGAGGCGCGCGCCGCGGCGCGGCTGTCGCACCCGCACATCGTGACGGTGTTCGACGCCGGCCCGTCGGACCAGGGCATCTACATCGCGATGGAGCCGCTGCGCGGCCGCGACCTGCGCCACATGCTGCACGAGGGCTGGCGCCCGTCGCCCGTCGAGGCCGCCCAGGTCGTGCGCCGGGTGGCCGATGCGCTGGCGTACGCGCACGGCAAGGGTGTCGTGCATTGCGACATCAAGCCGGCCAACATCTTCATGGTCGGCCGGCGCAGCCCCAAGGTGCTGGATTTCGGCATTGCCCGCGTCGCCCACCGCGAAGCCCCGTCGGTCGAAGGGCCGATGGCCGGCTCGCCCTACTACCTCGCGCCCGAGCAGCTGCGCGGCGAATCGGTGGACCGCCGTTGCGATGTCTACTCGCTTGGCGTCGTGTTGTTCGAGCTGCTGACCGGGCAGCGCCCCTACACCGGCCAGACGCTCGAAGAGATCAACCAGGCCGTGCTGAACGCGCCGATCCCGCTCGCACGCCAGGTCAACCCCAAGGTGCCAGCGGCGCTGTCGGCGATTGCCGCACGTGCGATGTCGCGCGACCCGGCCGACCGCTTTCCCTCGGCGCGCCACCTGTCGATGGAGCTGCGCCACTGGCTGGACCAGCCCGAGGCGCGTGCGCTCGCCGAGAGCCCGGAAAGCGTGCGCCGCCGCCGGCTGACGCTGCTGGGCTTCGGCGCCGGCGCGGCCGCATTGGCGGCCTTGGTGCAGACCGCCTGGCAGCCGTGG
The DNA here is from genome assembly GCF_035254525.1 of Ideonella sp. Taxonomy (GTDB): domain Bacteria; phylum Pseudomonadota; class Gammaproteobacteria; order Burkholderiales; family Burkholderiaceae_C; genus Ideonella. The sequence goes on from NZ_DATFAN010000162.1 coordinate 61,446, forward strand.
GCGGCGAGCGAAGAGACCGCGGCCACGGCCCCGGTGGCTGCTGCCGCGCCCAGCCAGGCCATGGCGACAGACCCGGCGGCGGCTTCGGCAGCGGTCATGGGCGAACCGGTCGACCCGGCCGCGCAGGCGGGCGCCCTCGCCGCCCCGGCCGCATCGTCGGCCGCCGAGCCCGGCGCCAAGCCGAAGCCGGCCGCCACCGCGCCGCGAGAGCGAAAGCCGCGCGCGTCGGCCGCCGGCACGCCGGTGCCCGAGGTGGCCGAGCCCGTGGCGCCGATGCCGCCAGGCTATGTGCAACTCGCGGTCAGCCCCTGGGGCCAGGTGGAGGTCGATGGAGCCGCTGTCGGCATTGCACCACCGCTGAACCGGCTGAGTTTGCCCGCCGGCTCACACACCATCACAATTCGAAACGGCGAGTTGCCACCGCTGGTGCGCGTGATCCAAGTCTCGGCCGATCACCCGGTGACCATCAAGCACCGATTCGAACAATGACCACACCTTCCCGCCTGGCCGCTGCGGCCACCTTGCTCGTGCTGGCCCTGCTCACGGCCTGTGCCGCACCGCAAGCCCCCGCCAGCGTCAGCGATGCCTTCGACCGCCCTGCGGAGCGCAACCTGCTGCTCGGCCTGCGCGCCTACGACGAAGCGCAATACCCCGAGGCCGAGCGTGCGCTCGGCGAGGCACTGCGCCTGCAGCTGACGACCCCGCGCGACCGGGCCAACGCACACAAGACGCTGGCCTTCATCTACTGCACCAGCGGCCGCAAGCCGCAGTGCGAGGCGGCCTTCCGCGCGGCGCGCGCCGCCGACCCGGCCTTTGCATTGAACAAGGCCGAGGCCGGCCACCCGGTCTGGGGCCCGGTGTACGAGGCCTCGAAGCACTGAGATGTCGCCCCCTACGCCGCTTCGCGTCGCTCCCCCAAGGGGATCAGGCCGCTTGGGGCGGCCCGGCGCGGCCTGAGCCTCAAGCCGTCGCGTATCATCGGCGGCTTGCCATGAGCCTGCCCCGCGCCGCCCGTTTCAGCCATCTGCTGCGCGTCTACTGGGAAGACACCGATGCCGGCGGCATCGTCTTCTACGCGAACTACCTGAAGTTCTTCGAACGCGCCCGCACCGAGTGGCTGCGCAGCGCCGGCCACGGCCAGCAGGCGATGGTCGAAGCGACCGGCGCGATGTTCGTCGTCACCGACAGCCGGCTGCGCTACCTCAGGCCCGCGCGGCTGGACGACGAACTGCTGATCACGGTCGAGCCGGTCGAGATCGGCCGGGCGCGCATGCTCGTCAAGCAACAAGCCTGGTGCGGGGAGGTGCTGCTGTGCGAGGGCGAGATCGCCATTGCCTGCGTCGACCGAGGAACCTTCCGCCCGCGCCGCATTCCGAACGACATCCTCGACAAGCTCCCCGCATGAACCAGGACCTCTCCATCATTTCTCTCGTCATGGGCGCCAGCTGGGTCGTCCAGCTGGTGATCGCCGGGCTGCTGCTGGTGTCGCTGGCCAGCTGGTCGGTGATCTTCGCCAAGCTGGTCGGGCTGTCGCGCGTGCGCGGGCGCAACGACCAGTTCGAGCAGGAGTTCTGGTCCGGCAAGAACCTGAACGATCTCTACCAGAGCGCCAACAGCCGGGTCGACGCCGCGCCGATGGAGCGCCTGTTCGCCAGCGGCATGCGCGAGTTCCTGAAGTTGCGCGAGCGCCGGCTCGATACCGGCGCCCAGCTCGATGGTGCACGCCGTGCGATGCGCGCGAGCCTGCAGCGCGAGCTCGATGCGATCGAGGGCAACCTCGGCTTCCTTGGCACGGTCGGCTCGGTCAGCCCCTACGTCGGCCTGTTCGGCACGGTGTGGGGGATCATGCATGCCTTCGTCGGCCTGTCGAACCTGCAGCAGGTCACGCTGGCCACCGTCGCGCCGGGCATTGCCGAATCGCTGGTCGCCACGGCGATCGGCCTGTTCGCCGCGATCCCCGCGGTGATCGGCTACAACCGCTTCGCCCGCGACATCGATCGCATCGCGATCCAGCTCGAGAGCTTCACCGAAGAGTTCTCGAACATCCTGCAGCGCAACATCGGCACGCCGGCCACCGCGCCGACGGCGCATTGAACGCGAGGAGATTGCGCAGATGCCAGGCGTGATGGCCCGAGGCGGCCCGACGCGGCGCCGCCGCACGATGAACGAGATCAACATGGTGCCGTTCATCGACGTGATGCTGGTGCTGCTGATCATCTTCATGGTCAGCGCACCGCTGATCACCACCGGCGTGGTCGACCTGCCGAGCGTCGGCCGCGCCAAGCAGCGCCCGCAAAGCGTGATCGAGATCGTCGTCGGTCTCGACGAGAAGCTGAAGATCAAGGTCGACAAGGGCGAGCCCACGGGTGTCGCGCTGCCGCAGCTCGTGGCGCGGGTGCGCGAGGCGCAGCGTGGCCAGGCCGATGTGCCGGTGGTCATCTCGGCCGACCGGCAGGTCAAGTACGAGAGCGTGGTCAAGGTGATGGACACGTTGCAGCGCGCCGGCGTGCAGCGCGTGGGCCTGTCGGTCAAGCAGGGAGCCTGAGCGCACCGTGTTCGCCGCCTCGTCGTTCGACCCGCGCCATCCGCTGAAGTCGCTGACGATCCCGCGCGACGCCCTGCGGCCGCCGAGCGCCGACAGCCCGCGCCTGGGGTTGACGCTGTCGGCGCTGGCGCATGCCGGGCTGATCGTCGCGCTGGCGATCGGTGTCAGCTGGCACACCGCGGAGCCCGAAGGCGTGACCGCCGAGCTGTGGTCTGCCGTGCCCGAGATCGCCGCACCGCGCGCCGAGCCACAGCCCGAGCCGGAGGTCGCGCCGCCGCCCCCACCGCCCGCGGTGACGCCGCCGCAGCCGACAGCGGCCGAGCGCGAGGCCGAGATTGCGATCGAGAAGGCCCGCGAAGAAAAAGAGCGGCGCGAGGCGCAGGAGCAGAAGGCGCGCGAGAAGCGCCTGAAGGAAGAGAAGGATCGCAAGGAAGAAGAGCGCCAGCAGGCCGAGAAGGAGCGCCTGGAGCGCGAGAAGACCGAGGCCAAGGAACGCGAGAAGGCGAAGCTGGAGCAGCAGCGCAAGGAGCAGGCCTCGGCCGCCGCGCGCGAGAAGGCCCGCCAGGACCAGCTGCGCCGCATGAACGAGCAGCTCGGCGGCAGCGGCGCGCCCACCAGCACCGGCAC
>NZ_DATFAN010000163.1:0-41682 GCF_035254525.1 Ideonella sp.
CACGCTGACGGCCTGCGTCAGCTTGCCGGATTGTTCCCGCAGTAATTCCGCAGTCGCCGCGGCTTCTTCCACCAGCGCCGCGTTTTGCTGCGTGACCTGATCCATCTGCCCGATCGCCAGGTTGATTTGCTCGATGCCGGACGTCTGCTCCAGGCTGGCCGCCGAAATCTCGCTCATGATGTCGGCCACGCGCTGCACGCTGGTGACTACTTCGTGCATGGTCGCGCCGGCCTGGTCGACCAGCTTGCTGCCGGTGTCGACCTTGCCGGCCGAATCGTCGATCAATGCCTTGATTTCCTTGGCTGCTGCCGCCGAGCGCTGCGCCAGCGTACGCACTTCGGTCGCCACGACCGCGAAGCCGCGGCCCTGCTCACCCGCGCGCGCGGCTTCCACCGCAGCGTTCAGCGCGAGGATGTTGGTCTGGAAGGCGATGCCGTCGATCACGCCGATGATGTCGCCGATCTTGCGCGACGCGTGGTTGATCTCCTCCATCGTCGTGACGACCTGCGACACCGCCTCGCCGCCGCGCTGTGCCACCGCCGAGGCCGTGCCGGCCAGCTGGCTGGCCTGGGTGGCCGAGTCGGCGCTCTGGCGCACCGTGCTGGTCAGTTGCTCCATCGAGCTGGCGGTCTGCTGCAGGCTGCTCGCGGCCTGCTCGGTGCGGCCGGACAGGTCGGTGTTGCCCGAGGCGACCTCGTTCGATGCGGTGTGGATGTTCTCCGAGGCCTGCCGCACCTGGCCGACCAGCCCCGACAGCGATTGCTGCATGTGCGCCAGCGCGCGCAGCAGGTCGGCCGTCTCGTCCTTGCCGCTGACGTCGATGCGCCGCGTCAGGTCGCCGTGCGCGATCGCCATCGCGACCTCGCGCGCATGGTCGACCGGCCTGGTGATCGCCACCGAGTTCAGCAGCGTCAGCGGGATCACGACCACGACCACCAGGCCAAGCACGCCGATGAAGGCGATGAAGGTCGTGCGCATTGAATGGGCGAACTCGGCCTGCGCGGCGCGCGCCTCGTTGTCGACGATGCGGTCGATCGCGTTGACGTTCTCCTCGACCTTGCCGACATGCTCCTTGGCCTTGGCCAGCATCTTGTCGGCGGTGCGTGCGTTGTCGTAGGCGCCGTCCTGGATCTGTTCGAGCACCCGGCCGGTGGCGGTGGCGTAGGCGTCCATCTCCTGGATCGCGGCACGGGCCAGCGCGTTGTCGTGGTCGTCCTCGCCGGCGAGCAGCGCGCCGAGCGACTTCTTGGTCTGGTCGATCGCCTTGGCCCACAGCTCGCGGTGCTTGAGCACGGCCACGCCGTCCTCGTAGTCGATGACCATGTCCTTCTCGTGCCGCCGGACCTCGCCGAGCGCGTTGCGGATGTCGCCGACGCTGCGCACCTCGTTCACCGACGCGCTCATGAAAGTGTCGTTCAGCGTCGCCATGTGGCGCCCGCCCAGCAGGCCGGTCACCCCGACCAGCGCGAACAGCGCCAGCACCATGCCTATCGCACCGCGCATACGAAGGCGGATCGTGAAGGCTCTCATCCAGTTCATGCTCAAACTCCGGGTAACGACAAGATCCGGGTCAGAAGGTTTCCCAGTCGCCGTGGTCGGCCGGTGCAGCCACCGGGGTCACCGGTGCAGGGGCCGGCGCGGCGGGCCTGGGAGCCTTGGCTGGCGCGCGCGGGGCGGTCGGCGCGGCGGCCGCGGGCCGCGGCGTGGCGGCAGCCTTGGCCAGCGTGGCGGCCGGCTTGGGCGCGGCGCGCGAAGGGGTGGGGTGCGGCGCCACGGCACGCGGCGCCTGGCGCGCCTCGGCACCATCGCCGAGGCGGAAGCCCGCGACCACGCCGGCCAGGCGCTTGGCCTGTTCCTTCAGGCTTTCGGCGGCGGCGGCGGATTGCTCCACCAGCGCGGCGTTCTGCTGCGTCATCTGGTCGAGCTGCACCACCGCGCCGTTGACCTGGCCGATGCCGGTGCTCTGCTCGCTGGCCGCGGCGCTGATCTCGCCGATGATGTCGGACACGCGCTGAACGCTGGAGACGATCTCGTTCATCGTCTGCCCGGCGTCCTGCACCAGCCGGGTGCCGGATTCGACGCGGTCGACGCTGGCGCCGATCAGGGTCTTGATCTCGCGCGCGGCCTCGGCCGAACGGCCGGCCAGCGAGCGCACCTCGCCGGCCACGACCGCGAAGCCGCGGCCCTGCTCGCCGGCGCGCGCCGCCTCGACGGCCGCGTTCAGCGCGAGGATGTTGGTCTGGAAGGCGATGCCGTCGATCACGCCGATGATGTCGGCGATCTTCTTCGAGCTGGTGTTGATCTCGTCCATCGTCGTGACGACCTGCGACACGACCTCGCCGCCGCGGCGCGCCACCTGGGTGGCCGAGCTGGCGAGCTGGTTGGCCTGGGCCGCGGCATCGGCGCTCTGGCGCACGGTGCCGTTGAGCTGGCTCATCGAGCTGGCGGCCTGCTGCAGGTTGCTGGCGGTCTGCTCGGTGCGCTGCGACAGGTCCTGGTTGCCGGTGGCGATCTCGGCGGCGGCGGTGGTCACGCCGTCGGCGCCGCTGCGGATGGCGCCGATCGAGCGGCGCAGTTCGGCCTGCAGGGCCTGCAGCGAACGCAGCGAGGCGGCCGCATCGGGGTTGCCGCCGCCGCTGGTGTCGATCTCGGCCGAGAGGTCGCCCGCGGCCAGGCGCTGGGCATGCGCGGACAGGTCCGCCATGAAGCTGCGCAGCACGCCGAGGCTGCCGAGGAAGGCCGCCGCGGCCACCGCACCGAAGCCGGCGCTGGCGCCGATGAGGGCGCCGGTGGACCAGCCGGCCGACAGGCCGATGGCCACGCAGGCCGGGCCGGCGGCGATCAACATCAGCATGATCGCCGCGCGTTGCTTGATGGAAAGAGAGGACAGCATGGTGCGTTCCGTGTTCGAGTTGTTCAATGTCTGCTGTGGCGCACGAGGGCGCCGACGTCGAGGATCAGCGCGACGCGGCCGTCGCCCATGATCGTGGCGCCGGACACGTCCTGCACCTTGCGGTAGTTGGCCTCGAGGTTCTTCACGACGACCTGTTGCTGGCCGAGCAGTTCGTCGACCAGCAGGGCCACGCGGCCGCCTTCGGCCTCGACCACGACCATGATGTTCGAGACGTTCTCGAAGTCGAAGCGCGGCACGTCGAAGACCTTCTCGAGGTCGATCACCGGCATGAACTCGTCGCGCACCTCGACCACGCGGCCCGTGCCGCCGATCGTCTTGATCATGGTCTTGTCGACCTGGAACGATTCGACCACCGACGACAACGGCAGGATGTAGCACTCGTCGCCGACGCCGATGCTCATACCGTCCATGATGGCCAGCGTCAGCGGCAGGCGAACCCGCACGCTCATGCCGTAGCCCTCGGCCGAGTCGATCTCGACGGTGCCGCCCAGCGAGGTGATGTTCTTCTTCACCACGTCCATGCCGACGCCGCGGCCGGACACGTCGGTCACCACGTCGGCGGTCGAGAAGCCGGGCGCGAAGATCAGGCCGTAGACCTCCTGGTCGGTCATCGTGTCGGGGGCATCGAGGCCGCGCTCGCGGGCCTTGGCCAGCAGCTTGGCGCGGTTCAGGCCGCGCCCGTCGTCGCGCACCTCGATGACGATCGAGCCGCCCTGGTGCGAGGCGACCAGCGTGACGGTGCCGTGCTCGGGCTTGCCCTTGGCGGCGCGTTCGGCCGGCAGCTCGATGCCGTGGTCGCACGAGTTGCGCACGAGGTGGGTCAGCGGGTCGGTGATCTTCTCGACCAGACCCTTGTCGAGTTCGGTGGCCTCGCCTTGCGTGACCAGCTCGACCTTCTTGCCGAGCTTGGCGGCCAGGTCGCGCAGCATGCGCGGGAAGCGGTTGAAGACCATCGACATCGGAATCATCCGGATCGACATCACCGCTTCCTGCAGGTCGCGGGTGTTGCGCTCCAGGTCGGTCAGGCCCGACAGCAGCTGCTGGTTCAGCGCCGCGTCGACGCTCTTGCTGTTCTGCGCCAGCATGGCCTGGGTGATCACGAGCTCGCCGACCAGGTTGATCAGCTGGTCGACCTTCTCGATCGACACGCGCAGGGTGGTGGAGTCGGGGCCGGCCGATGCGGCACGCGCTTCGGCGCGGCCGGCCGGTTTGGCCGCCGGGGCCGGGGTGGCCGGAGTCGCGGCACCGGCTGGCACCGCCGTGTCATTGGCGGTCGCGGTGGGTGCCTGCGCGTGCGTTCCCGGGGCGCCGGGCGCATCGTCGAAGAAGCCGTAGCCCAGGTCGGGCGGCGAGGGCTCGGGCGGCGCGCCCGGGGCCTCGGGGAAGAAGCCGTAGCCGGCGTCCAGCGGCGCGAGCTGCATGTGCTCGCGGGCGATGTGGAAGGTGAACAGGTCCAGCAGGTCGCCGTCGGTCGACGTCGTCACGATCTTGAAGCGGCGCAGGCCCTCGGCGCTGCCGTTGGCCAGCGGCTCGATCGTGCCGAGGTTGGTGACTTCCTTGAACAGCTCGAACAGGCCCTCGGTGGCCGAGTGGTCCTCCAGCGGGCCGACGGTCAGGCACAGCGCGCGGGCCACGACGCCGCCCTTCGGCAGGGCCGGGGCAGCGGGCGCTGCCGCGGGTGCAGACGCAGCCGCCGCGGGCGCCGGCACCTGGCCGCCTTCGGCCAGTGCGCGGATGTGCGCGACCAGCTCGCGCGTGTCGACGGCGTCGCCGCCCGTGCCCTGGTGGCGCGCGAGCAGGGCCTTGAGCGCATCGCCCGCGGCGAGCAGCACGTCGACCATCTGGGAATTCGGTTGCAGCTCATGGCGGCGCAGCTTGTCCAGCAGCGTCTCCATGTGGTGCGTCAGCTCCGCCACGTCGGAGAAGCCGAAGGTCGCCGCGCCACCCTTGACCGAGTGCGCGCAGCGGAAGATCGCGTTCATCTCCTCGTCGTCGGCGGCGTCGACGTCCAGCTCGAGCAGCTTCTGCTCCATGTTCTCGAGGTTCTCGCCGGCCTCCTCGAAGAAGACCTGGTAGAACTGGCTCAGGTCGATGCCGTCACCAATGCTGTTGTTGTCGCTCGTCGTTTCGGCCATGTCTGGCTCCTGAAGTCGTTCGTGTCCTGTTGCCCGCCGTGCCCGCTCGCCGGGCCGCCCGCCGTTGACCCGCCGGGGATCAGCGAATGACCTTGCCGATCACCTCGATCAGCTTGGCCGGGTCGAAGGGTTTGACGAGCCAGCCCGTCGCACCGGCGGCGCGCCCGGCCTGCTTCATCTGGTCGCTCGACTCGGTGGTCAGGATCAGGATCGGCGTGGTCTTGAACTTCGGGTTCTCGCGCAGCTTCTTGGTCAGGCTGATGCCGTCCATGCGCGGCATGTTCTGGTCGGTCAGCACCAGGTCGAAATCGCGCGAGCCGGTCTTTTCCCAGGCGTCCTGGCCGTCCACGGCCTCGACGACGTTGAAGCCGGCGTTCTTCAGCGTGAAGGTCACCATCTGGCGCATCGAGGGCGAATCGTCCACGGCAAGAATCGAGTGCATCGCTTTTTCTCCGAAATGATCTGGGGGCTACGGGCGGGGCTGGAAGGGGGCAGGCTGATTAGGGGTTCAGAACAGCTCGATGGACCCTGCGTCCATCTCGTCCTGGGTGACCGGGTTGGGTCGGCCAGGGCCGTCCTCGACGACGGCGGGGCCGTCCTCGTCGTCTTCGCCCATCGCATCCCGGGCGATTCGGTCGGCGCAGGCGCGCAAGCGCTTCTGCGTGTGGGCGATCAGCTGGATCGCCATGTCGTGGAACTGCAGCGCGGTGATCGCACCGGCCAGGTCCTGCATCGCGCCGTGCACGGCGCCGTGGTCGGTGTCGGGCAGCGACGCGGCCGCGCGGAGGTAGTCGTTGATCTGGCTCGAGGCCCCGTAAAAATGGCCGGACAGCGTCTGGCTGGCGTCGTCCAGCAGGCGCTGCAGGCGCTCCAGGTCGTTGCTGGCCACCATCAGGTCGTCCTGCAGGTCGGCCGCCGCCAACAGCGGGAAGCCGGGGCTGGGTTCCGGTACGGGGCTCTCGGGATTCAGCATCGTTGCTCCGCGGTGCTTGTTCGTGCTTCGCGGCCACCCGGGCGGGTATCCGTGAAGTTGTCATGGATTTTCGGCAGCGCCGGGGCCTGCGTTGACCCGATCACGGGCTGAAACAGGCCTCTATTCCGCCTCAAGGACCGAGCGCGCCCACCCCAGCGGCTGCGCGATACTCGGACCATGAATGGGGATATCGGCACCAACGCGCCAAGCCGTAGCCTGCGGGTGCTGCACATCGAGGATTCGGAACTCGATCACGAGTTGGCCATGGCCCACCTGCGCCGCGGCGGGGCCGTGGTGACCGCGCGGCGGGTCGACACCGAGGCCGGGTTCCGCGCCGCCTTGCGCGAGCCGTGGGACGTGATCCTGTCGGATTTCAACGTGCCCGGCTTTTCCGGCCTGCACGCGCTAGACATCCTGCGCGACAGCGGCCTGCAGGTGCCGTTCATCCTGGTGTCCGGCGAGATCGGCGAGGACGTGGCGGTGGCGGCCATGCGCAACGGCGCCGCCGACTATCTGTTGAAGGCCAACCTGGCCCGCCTGGGCCCGGCCACCGAGCACGCGATCGACGCCTACGAGACGCTGCGCGAACGCGACAAGGCCCACCGGGCGCTGGGCGCCTCGCGCCAGCGCCTGTCCGAGCTGGCCCAGCACTTGCAGACCAGCGTCGAGATGGAGCGCGCGGCCATCGCCCGCGAGATCCACGACGATGTCGGCGGCTCGCTGTCGGCGCTGAAGTTCGATCTGGCCTGGATGGCCCGCCACGCCAACACGCCGGAGCTCAAGGCCCGGGTCGACAGCGCGATGGAAACGGTGACCCACGCCCTCGAGGCCAGCCAGCGCATCATGCACAACCTGCGGCCGGCCATCCTCGAGCAGGGGTTGGTGGCGGCGCTGCAATGGCTGGCCAACCGCTTCGAGCGCCGTACCGGCGTGGTCTGCAGCTTCCGCACCAGCCACGACAATCCCCAGTTGCCGCCCGGCGTGCCGCTGGTGGCCTACCGCGCGGCGCAGGAGGCACTCACCAATATCAGCAAGCACGCCCAGGCGACGCGTGTCGGCATCGACCTGTCGCTGGCCCAGGGCATCCTGTCGCTCGAAGTCAGCGACAACGGCCGCGGGCTGTCCGAGGCCGACCTGGCCAAGGCACGCAGCTTCGGCATCCGCGGCCTGCACGAGCGCGCGTCCACGGTGGGCGGCTGGGTCGACCTGTCCAGCAGCCCGGCCGGCACGACGCTGATACTGTCGATACCGCTCGATCAGGGCGGGATCGGCGAGGAGGAGCTCGAGGAGCGGGCCGACGCCGATGCGCACGATCCGTCGGTTTGGGGAGAGTTATGACCAGAGTCATCGTCTGCGACGACCATGCGCTGATCCGCCGGGGCATCCGCGACACCCTGTCCGATGCGCCCGACATCGAGGTGATCGGCGAGGCCGGCGACTACGGTGAATTGCGCGCGCTGATGCGCAAGGACAGCTGCGACGTGCTGGTGCTGGACATCAACATGCCCGGCCGCAGCGGGCTGGACGTGCTGCACGTGCTCAAGGACGAGGGCTCGACCGTCAAGGTGCTGGTCGTCAGCATGTACCCCGAGGACCAGTACGCGATCCGCGCCCTGCGCGCCGGCGCCTTCGGCTATGTCAACAAGGGTGGCGACCCGCACCTGCTGGTGCAGGCCGTGCGCACCGTGGCCCAGGGCCGCAAGTACGTGACGCCCGAGATCGCCCAGATGCTGGTCGAGAGCCTGACCACGCCCGAGGTCGTCAACGCGCACGAGAAACTGTCCGACCGCGAACTGCAGACGCTCGTGATGATCGCCTCCGGCAAGCGCCTGGCCGACATCGCGCAGGAGCTGAACCTGTCGCCCAAGACGGTCAGCGTCTACCGCGCGCGGGTGCTCGAGAAGCTCGGCTTGACGAACAACTCCGAGATGACCGTCTACGCGATCCGCAACGGGCTGGTCGGCGGGTAGCCGCGCCCAGGCGCCGCCCGCGGGGCACGGCGCTCAACGGATGATCTTGTCGGCGTTCTCGGCGCGGTCCAGGCCCTTGGCCTCGTCGAAACCCTTCACGCCCCGGAAGATCGTTCCGCTCAGGTCGGCCTCGGTGAAGTCCGCGCCGGCAATGTCGGCGCCGCTCAGGTCGGCGCCGCCGAGCTTGACGTGATAGAAGTTGGCACCGCGCAGGTTGCTGCCCCGGAGGTTGCTGAAGGCCATCAGGGAGCGGTTGAAGTCGGCGCCCGCCAGCGTCGCGCCCGCCAGGTTCGCGCCGGTCAGGTCGGTGCGCATCTGCCCCATCCCCTGGTTCTTGATGTTGACGCCCGCCATGGCGCCGCTGAAATCGGCCCCGGAAAGGTCGGCACCGGGCAGGTCGGCGATCATCTTGACGCCCGCCATCCGGGCGCCCTTGAAGATGGGCATCTTCTTGACCTCGCCGCCCAGGACCACGACCGACAGCAGGCTCGCGCGCGCCAGGTTGGCGCCGGTGAAATCGGTGCCCATCAACCAGGCACCGTTCAGGTTGGCGCCTTCCAGGGTCGCGTCGCGGAAGTCGGACTGAACCAGCTTGCTGCCGAACAGGCTGGCACCTCGCAGGTTGGCGCGGCGAAAGTCGAGCCCCGAGAGGTCGAGGTCGGACAGATCCTTGCCGGCGAAGTCGGCCGGGGCCGACGGCGACGCATTCTTCAGTGCCGCACGAACCTGCTCGGCGGACAGGTCCGCCGCGGTGGATGTGGCGCCGATCGCTGCAAGCAGCACCGGCACCGTGAGGGCCGCCAGACGTACGCCGAGCTTCATCATGGGGATTCTGCGCCTCGGCGGACGAAGGTGGGGGCGCGCTGTCCACCGGCGCAGGCATCGCCGTACACTTTCATCGCCCAATGCCATCGCTGAGCCCGGGGCCGCGCCAGGGTGAGCCGAGCAGTTTGGGCCCGGAAACGGCACCGCGAGCACTCGTGCGATGGCATCGATGTGGTACCCGGATTGGCTCTGGATCGGCTTGCTGGTCTGCTGCGCCCTGCTCGCCGGCGCCACGGTGGCGCTGCTGCGCCTGCGCGGCGCCCACCGTCGGCTCACCGCGCGTCACGCCGAGCTGCAGGGCCAGTCCCGCATCCAGCGCGCCATCCTCGACAGCATGGGCGATGGGGTGGTCGTGGCCGACGCGCAGGGCAAGTTCCTGCTCGTCAACCCGGCGGCCGAGCGCCTCGTCGGCATCGGCGTCACCTCCGTCTATGCGAGCGAATGGAGCCGGCAGTATGGGATCTACCTGCCCGACCGGACCACGCCCTATCCGGTCGCGGAGCTGCCGTTGGCCAGGGCGATCCGCGGTGAATCCTGCGACGGCGTGGAGCTCTACGTGGCCAACCCGATGCTGAAGGAGGGACGGTGGGTGAGCGTGACGGCGCGCCCGCTGACCGATGACGCGGGGGTGGCGCGCGGCGGCGTGGCCGTCCTGTCGGATGTCTCGGCCCGCCGCCGCGCCGAAGAGGAGGTCCGCACGCTCAACCTCAACCTCGAGGAGCGCGTGCTGGCCCGCACGACCGAGCTCGAGCGCAGCCGCAACGCGCTGCAGGCCATCATCGAGAACGTGCCGGCCGCCGTCTACGTGAAGGATCTCGACGGCCGGTACCTGCGCCACAACGCGCGCCTGGCCGCGGTCCTCGGCCATGCCGGAGAGTCGCTGGTCGGCAAGAGCGACAGCGACCTGATCGACCCCTCGATCGCCGCGCGCGTGGCCGCCGAGGACAGGCGGGTCTCCGCCGAGGGCCAGATCCTGCGCGCCGAGCACGAGATCCCCGGCGCGGGCGGTGAGGTGCACACCTTCCAGACCCACGTCTTCCCGCTGCAGGATGCCAACGGCAAGAGCTACGCCATCGGCGGCATCTCGATGGACATCACCGAGCTGAAGCGGGCGCAGCACGCGGCCGAGGCGGCCACCCGGGCCAAGAGCGAGTTCCTGGCCAACATGAGCCATGAGATCCGCACGCCGATGAACGCCATTCTCGGCATGTCCTACCTGGCCCTGCAAAGCGGGCTCAACCCGCAGCAGAACAACTACATCCAGAAGGTGCACGCCTCGGCCGAGTCGCTGCTGGGCATCATCAACGACATCCTCGACTTCTCCAAGATCGAGGCCGGCAAGCTGGACCTGGAGGTCATCCCGTTCAACCTCGAGGACGTGATGGAGAACCTGGGCAGCCTGCTCGGCATGAAGGCCCACAAGAAGGGGCTCGAGCTGCTGCTCGTCGAGCCGCCGCAGTGGCCGACCACCCTGCTCGGCGACCCTTCTCGCCTGCTCCAGGTGCTTCTCAACCTGGGAGACAACGCGCTCAAGTTCACCGACCAGGGTGAGGTGGTGATCACCATCGAGGTGACCGGCCATGACGGCGAATCGGTGCGGCTGCGCTTCGAGGTGCGCGACACCGGCATCGGCATGAATGCCGAGCAGCAGCGCAGCCTCTTCCGGCCGTTCTCCCAGGCCGACGCCTCGACCAGCCGCCGCTACGGCGGCACCGGCCTCGGGCTGGCGATCAGCCAGCACCTCGTGCGCATGATGGGCGGCGAGCTCGAGGTCGACAGCGTGCCGGGCCGCGGCAGCCGCTTCCATTTCAGCCTGCGCCTGGGCCTGCCGGCCGGGACGTCGGTGCAGCCGGACACCTTGCGCCACGATGGCCTGCGCGATACCCGCGTGCTGGTCGTGGACGACAACGCCTGCGCCCGCGAAGTGCTCTGCAGCATGGCCGGCGCGCTGGGCCTGAGGGCGGACACCGCCGTCGACGGCCAGGACGCGTTGCACCGCATCGAGATCGCCGACGAGGCGGGCGACCCTTATGCCCTGGTGTTGCTCGACTGGCAGATGCCCGTGATGGACGGCCAGGAATGCGTGCGGCAGCTGGCCCGGCGCGCCGAGTCGCGCAGGCCGACACCCGCCGTGCTGATGCTCACGGCCTTCAGCCGCGATGAGGTGCTGCGGCGCCTGGACCAGCAGCAACTGGCCGTGGCTGCGCTGCTGGCCAAGCCGGTCACGCCGTCGGCCCTGTTCGACGCCTGCATCGCGGCGCTCGGCCTGGATTCGTTCCGCCCCACGCGCACGGCACGGCGCGTGCAGGCCCAGGACCGGCACCGGGCCGAGCTCGGCGGCGCGCGCATCCTGCTGGTGGAAGATAACGCCATCAACCGCGAACTCGCATTCGACCTGCTGAGCGAGGCCGGTGTCGCCGTCAGTGTGGCGCAGGATGGCCAGGAAGCGCTCGACGTGCTCGCACAGCAAAGCTTCGACGGCGTGCTGATGGACTGCCAGATGCCGGTCATGGACGGCTACACCGCGACCCGCCTGCTGCGTCAGCAGCCGCAGTGGAAGAACCTGCCGGTCATCGCGATGACCGCCAACGCCATGGTCGGGGATCGCGACAAGGTGCTTGCGGCGGGCATGAACGACCACATCGCCAAACCGATCAGGGTCGACGAGTTCTTTGCCACGATCGCCCGCTGGGTGCGCCCTGCCGTGCGCCACGTGGCCGAGTCGCCCGCCGCCGCGAGCGCCCAGCCGCCAGCGGATTCGCTCGCCGGCCTGCCCGGCGTCGACTTCCAGGCCGGCCTCGACGGCCTGCAGGGCAACCGCACGTTGTACGGCCGCCTGCTGCGCATGTTCCGCGACAGCGAGGGCGACTTCCCGGCTCGCTTCAGCGCCGCACTCGCGGCGGGCGATGGGGCCGGCGCGCAGCGCCTGGCGCACGACCTCAAGGGCCTGGCCGGGGCGCTCGGCATGAGCGAGATCCAGCAGGCGGCCACCGCGCTCGAAGCCGCCTGCCGGGACGCCGGCGCCGGGGCGGACATCGAGGCGCAAGCGCGCCAGGTCGGCCGCCTGCTGGCCCCGGTCATCGCGGGCCTGCAGTCGCTCGGGGCCGACCAGGCGGCGTGACCGGCGGTGGCGTGCGGCCCACCGGCCTGAACGGCGCCCGGTACAGCCACACCGGCTTGCCGGCCACGCTCTCCAGCCGCGCGTCGGCGCGCCAGCCGACCGCCTCGAACTCCAGGCTCGCCAGCCAGGCGCCGGGCTTCAGCTCGCGGCCGGCCTTGTCGATCGCGCGGGGCATGGTCTCCGGCCGCTGGAACAGGTAGACGAGGCCGTAGCCCGACCAGTCGGCGGCCCAGATGTCGCCGCGCCGGACGTGGGCGTTCATCCCGCCGAGGCGGCATCGCAATCGGCAGGCCAGCGCGAGCGGCCAGCTCCATTCGAGCCCGTCCAGATGCGCCTCGGGGTACTCGGCGCGCAGCGCGCGCAGGCCGGCGCCCAGGCCGCAGCCGGCGTCGAGCGCACGTGCGCCGGGTGCCAGCGGCGCCGCGCGGCCCAGGCCTGCCAGCGCCCGTGCCGGCGTCGGGAACACCGGCGCGTCGCGCCAGGCTTGCATCGGGTAGACGGCCAGCAGCAGCGCCAGCGGCAGCAGCCAGGCCCAGGCCGGCAACGCCCCGGCCAGGCCGCCGGCCATGACCACCGACAGCGGAAAGCCCGCCACCAGGATCAGCTTGCGCCAGGCCGGTGCGTCCAGCCGCCAGGCGACGGCGGCCACCAGCACCAAGCCGGCGCCGAACGCCAGCAGTGCGCTCTGGCCCAGCCGCGGCAGCCCGGCGAACAACGCCCAGGCGGCGGCCCAGCTCAGCAGCGCGGGCAGGGGCCAGACGAGTCTCATCGGCGGCGATCGTAGTCGCGAAGCGGACTGCGTGATCCGCGCAACAGCCGGGTTCGTGCGCGGTAGATGCGAAGGCGGCGCGTGGCTAGCATCGCCGGGCGGCACGCGCGACCCGCGCCGTGCATGCAGCTTGCTTGGTTCCTTTGCACATCCACGACTGTCGAGGAGAGCCCATGCACCACCACTTCGCCGTGCGTCCCCTGGCTGCGGCCATCGCCCTGGCCGGGCTCACCCCTGCGGCCAGTTGGGCCCAGACCTCGCCGCCGGCCGAATCCGACGCCGGCAAGCTGCAGACGATCACCGTGACGGCCGAGCGCCGCAACGAGAACATCCTCGACGTGCCGAGCTCGATCAGCACGATCAGCCCCGAGATGCTCGACGTGCTGGCCACCAGCGGGCAGGACATCCGGGTGCTGTCGGGCCGGGCGCCGAGCCTGAACATCGAATCGTCGTACGGGCGCGCCTTCCCGCGCTTCTACATCCGCGGCTACGGCAACACCGATTTCCGGCTCAACGCCTCGCAGCCGGTGTCGCTGGTCTACGACGACGTCGTGCAGGAGAACCCGATCCTCAAGGGCTTCCCGGTCTTCGACCTCGACCGCGTCGAGGTGCTGCGCGGCCCGCAGGGCACGCTGTTCGGCCGCAACACGCCCGCGGGCGTGGTCAAGTTCGAGTCGGCGCGGCCGACCCGCAAGTTCGAGGGCTACGGCAGCATCTCGGCCGGCAGCTTCTCGACCGTCAATGCCGAAGGGGCGGTCAACGTGCCGACCAGCGAGGATTCGGCGCTGCGCATCTCGCTGCTGAGCCAGAACCGCGGCGACTGGGTCGAGAACACCTACGACGCCGGCCCGACGCAGAAGCTCGAGGGCTACAGCGACAACGCCGTGCGCCTGCAGTGGCTGCTGCAGCCCGGCAAGGATTTCAGCGCGCTGTTCAACCTGCATGGGCGCGATTTCGACGGCTCGGCCCGGCTCTTCCGCGCCAACATCATCAAGCCGGGCACCAACGACCTCGTCGACGGCTTCGACCCGAAGAAGATCGCCAACGACGGCGTCAACCACTCCGAGCTGCAGAACTACGGCGCCAGCGCGCGCCTGCGCTGGGACCTGCCAGGCGTGGCGCTGCACTCGATCACCGGCTTCGAGCAGGTGCATGCCTTCAGCCGAGGGGACATCGACGGCGGCGCGCCGCCCTATGTCTTCGGCGGCGGTCCGGGCTCCATCCCCTTCCTGTCGGAGACGGCCGACGGCATGCCCGAGCACCGGCAGGTGACGCAGGAGTTCCGCATCGAATCCACCGGCGCCGGGCCGCTGGGCTGGCAGGCCGGCGTCTACCTTTTCCACGAGGACTACAGAATAGAAAGCTTCGGCTACGACTCGACGGCCGCCGGCAACCCGGAAGACCAGTACGAGCGCGTGCACCAGAAGAACAACGCCTATGCCGCATTCGGTGCGCTGAACTACGCCGTCACGCCCGAGCTGAAGCTGCGCGGGGGCCTGCGCTACACGCGTGACCGCAAGACTTTCGCCGTCGAGGACTACTACAGCAACGAGTTCGTGCCGGCCGTGCTCAACGGCAAGCCCGACATGGCCGGCCTGGCGGCGCACGGGCCACTCAGCGCGGCCACCTCGGACAACAAGCTCAACGGCGACCTCAGCGGCACCTACACGCTGACCCCCAGCGTCAACCTGTATGCGCGCGCCGCCACGGGCTTCCGGGCCAGCAGCGTGCAGGGCGCCGGGCCGTTCAACGACCAGTCGATCGCCAAGCCGGAGAGCAACACCTCGTACGAGGCGGGCGTCAAGGCCGAGCTGTTCGACCGCCGCGCGCGCCTGAGTTTCGGCGTCTTCAGCTACACCGTGAAGGACCTGCAGCTCACCGCGGTGGGCGGCGCCAGCGGCAATGCCAATGTGCTGCTCAATGCGAAGAAGGCCACCGGCCGCGGCTTCGAGCTCGACCTGCAGGCCTACCTGACCGAGCGCCTGATGACGAGCCTGGGCGTCGGCTACAACGACACCGAGATCAAGGACCCGAACCTCGCCGTCTCGGTCTGCGGCAACTCGCAGAACCTCACGACGCCCAATTGCACCGTGACCGACCCGGTGAACGCCAACGGCCAGGCCCTGATCAACGGCAACCCGCTGCCGCAGGCGCCGAAGACGACGGTGAACTTCACGCTGAAATACACCCAGCCCGTCGGCAGCGGCGATTTCTACGTGCTGACCGACTGGACCTACCGCAGCAGGATCAACTTCTTCCTCTACGAGAGCGTCGAATTCACCGGCAAGTCGCTGACCGAAGGCGGCCTGCGCCTGGGCTACGTCTGGGGCGACGGCAAGTACGAGGCGGCGCTGTTCGGCCGCAACATCACGAACCAGATCCGCGTCGTCGGCGGCATCGACTTCGACAACCTGACCGGCTTCATCAACGAGCCGCGCACCTGGGGTGCGAGCTTCCGGGCGACTTTCTAACCGCTGACGTGAGCAGTCGCTTCCCGCAGGCGCGCCAGCGCCTGTGCACGCACGGCGGCGGGCAGGAAGGAATGCTCGGCCGCCTGCACCGCCATCGCCAGCAGGTCGGCCCGCGCCAGGCCCTGCTGCGCGAGCAGGATCGCCGCCTCGGCCGACATCGTCGTGCACGACATCAGCGGGTTGTCGGTGTGGTACGACAGGCTCAGGCCCGCCCGCCACAGCGCGCCGATCGGGTGCTCGGCCAGCGAGGCCACCGCGCCCGTGTGCAGGTTGCTGCTCGGGCACATCTCCAGGTGCAGGCCGCGTGCGCGCACCTCGGCCAGGCGCTCGCGCCCCCCGGGCATGCGCAGCCAGTCGGACAGGTGTACGCCGTGGCCGATGCGGCGCGCGCCCAGCGCCGCGGCCTCGAGCACCCGCTCGGCCGCGTCGGCCTCGCCGGCGTGCAGCGTGATCGGCAGGCCGTGCTCGCGCGCCAGCGCCAACGCGTCGCCATGTTCGCCCGGCGGGTGGCCGAGCTCGGCGCCGGCGAGGTCGAAGCCGATCACGCCGTCGTCGCGGTAGCGCAGCGCGAGCTGCACGACGCGCTCGCTGCGTGCGGCCGGCTCCTCGCGCATCGCGCACAGGATCAGGCCGCAGGGCAGGGCGCTGCGCTCCAGGCCGGCCAGCAGTGCTTCGACAGCGGCTTCGGCCGGCACGGCGTCGCTTTCCAGCAGCAGCGGCGCCATGCGGAACTCGGCCAGCACGCAGCCCTGGTGGCGTGCCTGCTCGGCGGCCTCGAAGGCGACCTGCTCCATCGCCGCGGGCTCGGCCATCGCGGCCACGGTGAGGCCGAAACCCTTCAGGTACTCGACCAGGCTGCCCGCGTGCGCGCGGGCCTCGAACCAGGCCGCCAGGCCCGCCTCGTCGGCCGCCGGCACGGGCAGGCCGCGCGCGTGCAGCAGGCGCCACAAGGTGGCGGGCGAGAGGCCGCCATCGAGGTGCTCGTGCAGCAGCACCTTGGGCAGGCGGCGCAGCGATTCGGCGTCGTCGAGCATGCACGATGCTAGCCGGATCGAGGCCCACAATTGATATCCTCCCCGCACCCCGTGACCCCAGGATCTCCATGCTCCGCCGCTTGACCATTGCCTTGGCGCTCGCTGCGCCGATCACCGGGGTGCTCGCCCAGCCCGCCATCGTCTACGACATGGGCGGCAAGTTCGACAAGTCCTTCAACGAAGCGGCCTGGCGTGGCGCCGAGCGCTGGAAGAAGGACAACGGCAAGGCCTACCTCGATTTCGAGATCGCCAACGAGGCCCAGCGCGAGCAGGCGATGCGGCGCATGGCCGAGCGCGGCGCCAACCCGGTGATGGGCATCGGCTTCTCGCAGGCCTCGAGCATCGAGAAGGTGGCCAGGGCCTTTCCGAAGCAGCAGTTCGTGATCGTCGATTCGGTCGTCAAGCTGCCCAATGTCGAGTCGATCGTCTTCAAGGAGCACGAGGGCAGCTTCCTGGCCGGCATCATGGCCGCGATGGCCAGCAAGACGGGCAAGATCGGCTTCGTCGGCGGCATGGACATCCCACTGATCCGCAAGTTCCAGTGCGGCTACGAGCAGGGCGCGCGTTATGCCAACCCGAAGATCGAGATCAGCGCGGCGATGACCGGCACCACGCCCGCCGCCTGGAGCGACCCTTCGCGCGCCGGCGAACTGGCCAAGGCCCAGATTGCCCGGGGGGCCGATGTGATCTTCGGCGCCGCCGGCGGCTCCAGCGTCGGCGTGTTCCAGGCCGCCAAGGATGCCGGCAAGCTGGCGATCGGCGTCGACAGCAACCAGAACCACCTGCATCCCGGCACGATGCTGACCTCGATGGTCAAGAAGGTCGATGTCGCCGTCTACAAGGCCGCCAGCCAGGCCACGCCGGGGCTGACCGTGCTGGGGCTCAAGGAAGGCGGCGTCGACGTGGCAATCGACGAATACAACGCCAAGCTGGTCACGCCGGCGATCAAAGCCAAGGTCGACGCGGCGCGCGCCGACATCATCGCCGGCAAGATCCAGGTCGTCGACTACATGGCCGCCAACCGCTGCGCGCCTTGATGGCTGCCGCGCCTGCTGCCGCCGAGCTCGCGGTGCGGATGCACGGCATCTGCAAGCGCTTCGGCACGCTGCGGGCCAACGACGCGGTCGATCTTGTGGTGCGGCGCGGCACGGTGCACGGCATCGTCGGCGAGAACGGCGCCGGCAAGAGCACGCTGATGTCGATCCTGTACGGCTTCTACCAGGCCGACAGCGGCGAGATCGAGGTCGAGGGCCGGCCGGCGCGCATCCGCCACTCGCGCGATGCGATCGCGCTGGGCATCGGCATGGTGCACCAGCATTTCATGCTGGTCGAGACCTTCACCGCACTGGACAACGTGCTGCTCGGCGCCGAGCCGGGCTGGCGCCTCGGCCCGGCACGAGCGCGCGTGCGCCGCGAGCTCGATGACTTGATGCGCGACACCGGGCTGCAGGTGCGGCTGGATGCGGTGGTCGAGACGCTGCCGGTGGGCGAGCGGCAGCGGCTGGAGATCCTGAAGGCGCTGGTCCGCGGTGCGCGCATCCTGATCCTCGACGAGCCGACCGCCGTGCTGACGCCGGCCGAGACCGATACGCTGTTCGCCACGCTGCGCGCGCTGCGCGAGCGCGGCACGACCATCCTGCTGATCACGCACAAGCTGAAGGAGGTCGCCGCGCTGTGCGACCGCGTCACGGTGATGCGCGCCGGCCGCGTCGTGCTCGACACGCCCACCGCCGACACGACCCTCGACGGCCTGGCCGAGGCGATGGTCGGCCGCCGCGTGCAGCTCGGCCGCGACGGGCACGCGCCGGCCGATTTCGACGAGGCGGAGCCGCCGCTGCTGGCCGCGCACGGCCTGCACTGGCACGACGCGCAAGGCCTGCCGCGGCTGGCCGATGTGTCGCTGGCGCTGCGCCCGGGCGAGATCGTCGGCGTGGCCGGTGTCTCCGGCAACGGCCAGAGCGAGCTGCTGGACCTGCTCGCGGGCCTGGCCACGCCGGCAGCCGGGCGCATGGAGCTGGCCGGCGAGCGCTTCGAGCCGGGCCGCTGGCTGACGCCGCGGCGCGCGCGCCAGCTCGGGCTGGCCCATGTGCCGGAGGACCGGCACCGCCGCGGCCTGGTGCTGCCGTTCGCCGCCTGGGAATCGGCCGTGCTCGGCTACCACCGCCTGCCACGTTATGCCCTGCGGGGCTTCGCGCGCCAGCGCACGATGCGCGCCGACACCGAACGCATGATGGCCGACTACGACGTGCGGCCGCGCGCGCCGGCGTTGAAGAGCGCGAAGTTCTCCGGCGGCAACCAGCAGAAGCTCGTGCTCGCGCGTGAGGCGCTGCACCGGCCGACGGTGCTGCTGGTCGGCCAGCCGACACGCGGCGTCGACATCGGCGCGATCGAGTTCATCCACGCCCGGCTGCGGGCGATGCGCGACGCCGGCGGCGCGGTGCTGGTGGTCTCGTCGGAGCTCGACGAGATCCTCGCGCTGGCCGACCGCGTGCTGGTGATGGCCGGCGGCCGCATCGCCGGCGAGCTGCCGATCGCGGCCTGCGATGAAGCGACGCTGGGCAGGCTGATGGCGGGCGTGCAATGAACAACGAGCTGCCGCGCTGGATGGATCTCGGCCTGCTGCCGCTGGTGAACCTGGCGATGGCGTTTGCGGTCAGCGCGCTCGTCGTGGTGCTCGCCGGGCAGGACCCGGCGCAGGCCCTGTCGCTGCTGCTGCGCGGCGCCTTCGGCAGCCTGCTCGGCTTCAGCTACACGCTGTACTACGCCACGACCTTCGTCTTCACCGGCCTCGCGGTCGCGGTGGCCTACCACGCGGGGCTGTTCAACATCGGCGGCGAGGGCCAGGCGATGCTGGGCGGCATCGGCACCGCGCTGGTCGCGCTGTGGCTGGGCGAGGCTTACCCGGCCTGGCTGGTTCTGCCGCTGATGGTGCTCGCGGCGATGGCCTTCGGCATGGTCTGGGCCGCGATTCCCGGCGCGCTGCAGGCCTGGCGCGGCAGCCATGTCGTCATCACGACCATCATGTTCAACTTCCTCGCGTCGGCGCTGCTGTCGTGGCTGCTGGTCGAGGTGTTGAAGGAGCCCGGCAACATGACGGTCGAGAGCCGCGCGTTCGGCCCCGGCGCGCAGGTGCCGGGCGTGCACGTGGCGCTGGCGGCGCTGGGCATCGAGTGGCCCAGCTCGCCGCTGAACCTGTCGGTGCTGCTCGCGGTGGCGGCGGTGGTCGTCGTCTGGCTGTGGCTGTGGCGCGGCACCTCCGGGTATGCGGTGCGTGCGGTCGGTTTTGCGCCGGCGGCGGCCGAGTACGCCGGCATCCGCCCGGGGCGGCAGGTGGTGGTCGCGATGGCCGCCTCGGGCGCGCTGGCCGGGCTGGTCGGCATCAACGAGGTGGCCGGCGTGCACGGCCGGCTGCTGCTGGACTACGTGGTCGGCGCGGGCTTCGCCGGCATCGCGGTGTCGCTGATCGGGCGCAACCACCCGGTGGGCGTGGTGCTGGCCTCGCTGCTGTTCGGCGCGCTGTACCAGGGCGGGGCGGAGCTGTCGTTCGAGATGCCGAGCGTCAGCCGCGACATGGTGTTCACGCTGCAGGGGCTGATCGTGCTGTTCTGCGGCGCGCTCGGCCAGGCGGCGGTGCCCGCGCTGGCGCGGCTGGCACGCCGGAAGGTGGCCGCCCATGGATGAGATCGCGCTCGCCTCGCTGATCGCGACCACGCTGCGCGTCGCGACGCCGCTGATCCTGTGCGCGCTGGCGGCCACGCTGTCCGAGCGGGCCGGCGTGATCGACCTCGGGCTCGAGGGCAAGATGCTCGCGACCGCCTTCGCGGCCGGTGCGATGGCCTCGGCCAGCGGCTCGCTGCCGGCAGCCTTCGTGGTGGCGATGGTGGTCGGCGTTGCGCTGTCGATGGTGCATGGCCTGGCCTGCGTCACCTTCCGGGGCGACCAGGTCGTGGCCGGCATGGCGATCACGATGACCTGCGCCGGCCTGACCGTGGTGCTCGGCATCGCCTGGTTCCACCAGGGCGGCCAGACACCGGCCCTGCCGGACGAACTGCGTCTGGCCCGCTGGTTCGCCGGCCCCGGCGGCGGCACGCCGATGCTGGGCCTGCTGGGGCACAACGGGCTCATCTATGCGACGCTCGCGCTGGTCGGCGTCGTCGCCTGGCTGCTGGGCCACACCCGCTTCGGCCTGCGCCTGCAGGCCACCGGCGAGAACCCGGCGATGGTCGACGCGGCAGGCCTTTCCGTCGGCGCGCTGCGCTACCTGGCGCTGGCGCTCAACGGCCTGCTGTGCGCGCTGGCCGGCGCCTACCTCGTGCTCGCACAGAGCCCGCAGTTCGTGCCCAACATGACGGCTGGCCGCGGCTACATGGCGATGGCGGCGATGATCTTCGGCCATTGGCGCCCGCTCGGTGCCCTCGGCGCCTGCCTGCTGTTCGGTTTCCTCGATGCGGTGGCGATCCGGCTGCAGGGCGCCCCGATCCTCGGGCTGGGTGCCGTGCCGGTGCAGGTGATCCAGGCCCTGCCATACGCCTTGACAGTGATCCTGTTGGCGGGCTTCATTGGCAGGGCGCGGGCACCGCGTGCGCTCGGACAACCTTACTTGAAGGAGCGATGAGATGACACCGTCGGAAGACGACTGGGCGTCGCTGCTCGCCGCGGCGCAGGGGGCACGCGAGCAGGCTTATGCGCCGTATTCGCGCTACCGCGTGGGTGCCGCGGTGCTGGACGAAGCGGGCCGCGTTCACGCCGGCTGCAACGTCGAGAACGCGGCTTATCCGGAGGGCCTGTGCGCCGAGGCCGGGGCCATCGCACAGTTGGTGATGGCCGGCGGCCGGCGCATCGTGGCCGCGGTCGTGGTCGGCGAGGGCGCCGAGCCGATCACGCCCTGCGGCGGCTGCCGGCAGAAGCTGCGCGAGTTCGCCGATGGCGGCCTGCCGGTGCGTTCGGCCGATGTGCTGGGTTGGCGCGGCGAGCACACGCTGGGCGAGCTGCTGCCGGCGAGCTTCGGGCCGGCGCACCTGACGCCGCGAGGTGACGACTATGCAGATTGACGATGTGGCGGTCCAGGCCTCGGTCGCGAAGCTGAAGGAGCGGGCGGGCGGCGGGTTGCCGGCAATCGCCGTGCTGCTGGGTTCGGGCTGGGGCGGCCTGGCGCAGCGCGTCGAAGGCGCGGCCGTGGTCGACTATGCCGAGCTGCCGGCCTTCCCGCTGCTCGGCGTCGGCGGCCATGCGGGCCGCCTGCTGGTCGGCCGCGTCGGCGCCACGCCGGTGATCGTGCTCGCCGGCCGCAAGCATGCCTACGAGACCGGCGACGCCGCGGCGATGAAGGGCGCAATCCGCACGCTGGCCGCAGCCGGCGTGAGAACGCTGGTGCAGACCAACGCCGCGGGCAGCCTGCACGCATCGCTCGGGCCGGGCGACGTGATGCTGCTGGCCGACCACCTGAATCTCGCGCAGCGCTCGCCGCTGGTCGGCGACACCGGGAATTCGCGTTTCGTCGACCTGGCCGACGCCTACGACCCGCTGCTGCGCCAGCGCGCGCTGGCCACCGCCGAGGCCCTGGGCCGCCCCCTGCGCGAGGGCATCTACGCCTGGGTGCTGGGCCCGCAGTTCGAGACGCCGGCCGAAGTGCGCATGCTGCAGCGCCTGGGCGCCGACGCGGTGGGCATGAGCACGGTGCCCGAGACCATCCTCGCGCGCCACGCCGGGCTGCACGTGCTCGCACTGTCCTTGATCACGAACATGGCGTGCGGGCTCGCCGACGGCCGCCTGGGCCACGAGCAGACACTGAGCGTGGCGGCGCAGGCGGGCGGCCGCGCGGTCGATCTGCTGGCAGCGATCCTGGCCGAGCTGCCCGCCTGATGTCGCCAACGGGACAGCCGTTACTTGTCGACGCTTGTTGATGCGTGGCCCGGTGCGCACAATGGCACCTAACGTCTAAGTCCTCGGGAGACACGGATTGTCGGCCCCTGCCCGCGACGGGGCGGGCCCGCCGATCCGAACGCGATGATTCGCCTTCGGCAAACGGCCAGGCAGCAGATGCCGTGGCGCCTGCTCTGGATGCTGTTGGGCGCCACCTTCATCCTCGAATTCGGGGTGATGGCCATCCTGAGCATGCTTCCGGCGAGCCTGGCGGTCCGCGGCTGGGCCGAAGCGGCGGTCGACTCGATCGCCCTGGGCCTGCTGCTGTTTCCGATCCTGTTCCGCTTCCTGTTTCGCCCGCTCGTTCACCACATCGACGAACTCGAGCGCACCGAGACCGAGTTGCGCGGCCTGCAGGAGCAGCTGGAGCTCCGCGTCCAGCAGCGAACCGCCGAACTCGAGCGCCGCAATCGCGAGATGCGGCTGCTGGCGGACATGAGCCACAGCCTGCAGAGCTGCGCGACGCAGGACCAGGCGTATGCCGTCGTCGCACGCGCGGCGCATGACTTGTTCCCGGGCTCGGCGGGTGTGCTGTTCATCCACAGCCCGTCCTCCGAGGACCTGGAAGCGCTGGCAAGCTGGGGCGAGCCGGGCCGGGGCCGCGCCGAATCGCTCGGGCCCGGCGGGTGCTTCCGCGTGCCGATGATCGCCCAGGGCCAGGTGGTGGGCGCCGTCCAGATCCGCCACGGCGGGGCCGCGGCGTCGAGTGCCGACGGGGATGCGGTGTTCGACGAGCGATTGGCGCGGACCCTGGCCGAGTACGCCGCGCTGGCGTTGAGCAACCTGGAGCTGCGGCAGACGCTGCACGACCAGTCGGTTCACGACCCCCTGACCGGGCTGTTCAACCGCCGCCACATGGAAGAGGTGCTCGAGCGTGAGATCCGGCGTGCCGAGCGAAGCGGCGGCCCGCTGGGCATCGTCATGCTCGACGTCGATCACTTCAAGCGGTTCAACGACAGCAACGGCCACGGGGCCGGCGATCGGCTCCTGGGGGATCTCGGGGCCCTGCTCTGTGCACAGGTTCGCGGGGCCGACATCGCGTGCCGCTACGGCGGCGAGGAGTTCCTGCTGATCCTCCCGGGGATGCCGGGGGATGTGGTCCGGCAGCGTGTCGACACCTTGCGCCTGGGCATCGGGCGACTGCATGAGCGCCAGGGCATCGCCTCGCTGGCGCCGGTGACGGTCTCGGCGGGCATCGCGATGTTCCCCGTGCACGGAACCGAGGCCCAGGCCCTGCTGCGCGCCGCCGACCGCGCGCTCTACCGTGCGAAGGCCGAGGGGCGCGACCGGGTCGTGATCGTCGACAGCACCGAGCCCCGTTCGTAGCGGGACGCTGCGAGATACTCGCGGCACCGACCATGAACACGACCCCCGACGACCCGATCGCCACCGCCCGCCGGGCCCTGGCCTGCCTGGACCTGACGCGGCTGAACGGCGACGACACCGAGGCCGACATCGAGCGGCTGTGCCAGCGCGCGGGCTCGCGCTTCGGCCCGGTGGCCGCGGTGTGCGTCTGGCCGCGCCTGGCGGGCTTCGCCAGGCGGCAGTTGCCGGCCTCGATCCGCGTTGCCGCGGTGGCGAACTTCCCCGAGGGCGATGCCGACCCCGAGCGTGCGCTGCGTGACATCGCCGCCATCGCCGAGGCCGGCGCGCAGGAGGTCGACGTGGTGCTGCCCTGGCGCGCGCTGCTTGCGGGAGACACGGCCGCCTGCGCGCGCGTGCTCGCGGCGGCGCGGCGCGCGAGCACCGGGCTCACGCTGAAGGTGATCCTCGAAAGCGGCGAGTTGCGCGCGCCCGAGCGCATCGCCGAGGCCAGCCGCCTCGCGCTGGCCGAAGGCGCCGACTTCCTGAAGACCAGCACCGGCAAGACGCCCACCGGCGCGACGCCCGAAGCCGCCCGCGTGATGCTCGAGGCCATCGCTGCCGATCGCGCGAGCCGCGCGGGCTTCAAGGCCTCCGGTGGCGTGCGCACCGTGGCCGATGCGGCAAGCTACCTCGCGCTGGTGGCCGAGACGCTCGGCGAGGCCGCCTGCACGCCGGCGCGGTTTCGCATCGGCGCGAGCGGGCTGCTGGACGACATCGAGGCGGTGCTGGGCGGCAGCGCCACACTGTCCGCCGGCGCCGGTTACTGAGCATGCAGCCCTTGCCCTGGATGCGGGCCACCACGTTGGCCGCGGCCGCGCTGCTGGCCGGCTGTGCAGCCGGCCCGGTGGTCGCGCCGCCCGCCGCACCCGCGGTGCCCGCCCCACGATCGGCCAGCGTCGAGTTGAAGATCCTCGCGGTCAACGATTTCCACGGCAACCTCAAGCCACCGACCGGCGGCTTCCGCCAGCCCGACCCGGCCCACCCGGGCAAGACGATCAGCCTGCCCGCCGGCGGCGCCGAATACCTGGCCAGTGCCGTGAAATCGGCGGCCGGTGGCGCGCCGCACCATGTCTTCGTCGCGGCCGGTGACCTGGTCGGCGCGAGCCCGCTGCTGTCGGCGCTGTTCCACGACGAGCCGACGATCGAATCGCTCGGCCTGATGGGGCTGGAGCTGGCCGCCGTCGGCAACCACGAGTTCGACGAGGGCGCGGCGGAGCTGTTGCGCCTGCAGCGCGGGGGCTGCCACCCGGTCGATGGCTGCCGCGGCCCGGCGTCGTTCGCCGGCGCGCGCTTCCAGTACCTGGCCGCCAACACCGTCGAGCGGGCCAGCGGCCGCACGCTGCTGCCGCCGTATGCGATCAAGCGCTACGACGGCGTGCCGGTCGCCTTCATCGGGCTGACCTTGAAGGACACGCCGCAGATCGTGGTGCCCAGCGGCGTCGCGGGGCTTGAGTTTCGCGGCGAGGCCGAGACCGTCAATGCGCTGGTGCCCGAGCTGCGGCGCCAGGGTGTCGAGGCCATCGTGCTGCTGATTCACGAGGGCGGCCAGCCGACCGGCGGATACGACGAGTGCCCCGGCATCTCGGGCCCGATCGTCGAGATCGTCCAGCAGCTCGACCCGGCGGTGGATCTGGTGATCAGCGGCCACACCCACCAAGCCTACAACTGCCGCATCGCCGGCCGGCTGGTGACCAGCGCCCACCGCTACGGCACGCTGCTGACCGAGATCGACGTGACGCTCGATCGCGCCAGCGGCGACGTGATGGCGGCCCGCGCACGCAACCTGGTCGTGCGACACGACGGTTACGCGAAGGACGCGGCGCAGACTCGCCTGATCGCTGGCTACGAGGCGCTCGCCGCACCGCTGGCCAAGCGCGTGGTCGGCCAGCTACCGCAGGCCTACACCGCCGCAACGAACGACGCCGGCGAATCGACCCTGGGCCGCCTCGTGGCCGATGCGCAACTGGCCGCCACGGCCGCACCCGAGCGCGGCGGCGCGCAGATCGCCTTCACCAACCGCGGCGGCCTGCGCGCGCCGCTGGTGCCGCGCGCCCGCGGCCAGGTGCTGTACGAAGACGTGTTCGCTTGCCAGCCTTTCTCGAACGACCTGGTGACGATGACGCTGACCGGTGCG
Organism: Ideonella sp.; assembly: GCF_035254525.1. Classification (GTDB taxonomy): domain Bacteria; phylum Pseudomonadota; class Gammaproteobacteria; order Burkholderiales; family Burkholderiaceae_C; genus Ideonella. The sequence goes on from NZ_DATFAN010000163.1 coordinate 25,634, forward strand.
CAGGTGCTGGCTGTGCTCGAGCAGCAGTTCAACGACCCCGACGAGCCCGATGTGCTGCCTGTCTCGCGCGGCCTGCGCTACACCTGGGACGCCAGCCGCCCACGCGGCCACCGCGTGCTGCCCGGCAGCCTGAAGCTGAACGGCCGGCGCATCGCGCCGGGCGATCGGCTGCGCGTCACGGTGAACAGCTTCCTCGCCAGCGGCGGTGATGCCGTCCACACCTTCGCCCGCGGCGGCGAGCGCGTGGTCGGCGAGCTGGATGCCGACGCGCTGGCCCGCTACATCACGGCCGGCGCGGCACCGGTCGACGACGAGCGCGTCACGCGCATCCGTTGAGATGGCGGCCATGCTGGCGCAGGAGATCATCCGCCGCAAGCGCGACGGCCAGGCCCTTGCGCCCGAGGCGATCCAGGCCTTCGTCGACGGCTTGACCTCGGGCCAGTGGAGCGATGCGCAGTGCGCCGCGATGGCGATGGCCGTGCTGCTGCGCGGCATGGACGAGGCCGAGACGGTCGCGCTGACCACTGCGATGGCCGACAGCGGCCAGCGGCTGAATTGGGCCGCGGCAAAGCTGCCCGGCCCGGTGCTCGACAAGCACTCCACTGGCGGCGTCGGTGACAAGGTGAGCCTGCTGCTGGCGCCCATCGTCGCCGCCTGCGGCGGCTTCGTGCCGATGATCTCGGGCCGCGGCCTGGCCCACACCGGCGGCACGCTGGACAAGCTCGCGAGCTGGCCCGGCTACCAGCTCACACCTGACGCGGTCGCGCTCGAGCGCGTGTTGCGCAGCGCCGGCTGCGCGATCGTCGGCGCCAGTGCGGCGCTGGCCCCGGCCGACAAGCGCCTGTACGCGATCCGCGACGTGACCGCGACGGTCGAATCGCTGCCGCTGATCGTGGCCAGCATCCTGTCGAAGAAGCTCGCTGCCGGGCTGCAGGCGCTGGTGATGGACGTGAAGGTCGGCAACGGTGCCTTCTGCCCCAGCCTGGCCGAGGCGATGCCGCTCGCGCAGGCGCTGGTGCGCGTGGCGCGCGGCGCCGGCCTGCCGACGCGGGCGCTCGTGACCGACATGAACCAGGTGCTGGGCCGCCATGCCGGCAATGCGCTCGAAGTGCACGAGGCGATCGACTTCCTCACCGCCCGCTCGCGCGAGCCGCGCCTGCTGGCGGTGACGCTCGCGCTGTCGGCCGAGCTGCTGCACCTGGGCGGGCTGGCCGCGAGCGTGGCCGAGGCCGAGCACCGGGCGCGCGAGGCGCTCGCCAGCGGCCGCGCGGCCGAGGCCTTCGCCCGCATGGTGGCCGGCCTCGGCGGGCCGAAGGCCGTGCTCGAACCCGGCCATGACGAGCTGCCGGCGGCGCCCGTGCGCCGCCCGCTGCTGGCGACCATCGACGGCCACGTCGGCGCGCTCGACACCCGCGCGCTTGGCCTCGTGGTGCTCGAGCTCGGCGGCGGCCGGCGCCGAGCCGAGGACCCGATCGACCCGCGCGTCGGCCTGGCCGACGTGGCCTCGCCCGGCCAGGCGGTGCACCGCGGCCAGCCGCTCGCGTGGGTGCATGCAGCGAGCGAGGCCGACGCCGACGCGGCGCTGGCGCGGCTTGCCGGGGTGATCGTGGTCGAATCGGTGCAGGCGTCGCAGCCCATCGAGCCCGGGCCCGTCGTCTACAGCGTCATCGGCGGCGAGAGCCGCCCCAGCCCCTGAACCCGCCACCACACCATCGAGAGGTGACCGCCATGCTCCGACACCTGCTGCTCGCGACCGGCCTCGCGCCGTTGCTCTTGCTCGGCACGGCCGGCGCCGAGCCGGTGGCCGAGAGCGCGAAGCCGGCGTTCGACGCCGAGCTGGCCACCTCGGTCGGCGCCGACGAGCACGGCATGCGCAACTATGTGCTGGTCGTGCTGAAGACGGGGCCCAACCGAATGCCCGCCGGCCCCGAGCGCGATGCGATGTTCAAGGGCCACTTTGCCAACATCAACCGCCTGGCCGCCGAACGCAAGCTCGCACTGGCCGGCCCCTTCGACGGCGTGGACGGCTGGCGCGGCATGTTCGTCTTCGCCGTGAAAGACATCGAAGAAGCCAAGGCCCTGGTCGCGACCGACCCGGTCATCATCAACGGCGAGATGGTCGCCGAGTACCACAAGTACTACGGCTCGGCGGCGCTGATGCTGGTGAACGAGGCGCACCAACGGGTGACGAAGACGGCGTTTTGAGGGCCCCAGAAACGACGACGCGCCCGGAGGGCGCGTTGCGTGAATCGAATCCGAGGGCAGCGGCCTTCAGAACCCCAGACTTGCCAGCAGATCGTCGACCTCGCTCTGGTCCGCCACCACGTCGGTGCGGCCTTCGGGGTTGACCACCGGGCCTTGCAGCACCGACGGGTCGACCTTCTCGCGCTGCTCGGGCGGGACCACCTGCACCAGCAGCTTCACGAGGCTGTCTTCCAGGTCGTTGGCCAGGGTCACGACCTTGGCCACCACCTGGCCGGTCAGGTCGTGGAAGTCCTGGGCCATCATGATGTCGGTCAGGTGGTTGTCGATGCGGGCGGTGCGCTGCTCGACGTCCTGCACGAAGTTCATCACGGCGCCGCTGGCCACGGTGCGCACCGGGTCGGCCACGATGGACTGGGCCAGCGTGCGCGTCGCCGCGTTGATGTGGGCGTGCTCGGCCTTGGCGAGGTCGACCGAGTTGAGCACCTTGTTGGCTGCGTCGGCGGTCTTGTTGGCGATGTAGGTCAGGCGGCTGCGAGCGTCGGGCAGGCCGTCGGCGGCGGTCTGCAGCTTGGGCATCACGCCGAGCTGCTGCATGGTGTCGTGCAGCAGGCGGGTGATGCTGCCGAGCTGCTGGAACACCTCGGGCGAGACCATCATCGGCTCGGCCGGTGCGAACTGGGACAGATCTTCCATCTTCATGGTCGTGCTCCCTTGGCCTCAGGCCGTGGCGGCGATCTTCTGCATGATCTTCTGGACTTTTTCTTCCAGCGTCGCCTTCGTGAACGGCTTGACGATGTAGCCGGCCGCGCCGCTTTGTGCCGCCAGCACGATGTCTTCCTTGCGCGCCTCGGCCGTCACCATCAGAACCGGCAGGTGCTTGAGCGTGTCGTCGGCCTTGATCGCCTTGAGCAGGTCGAAGCCGTTCATGTTGGGCATGTTGATGTCGCTGACCACGAAATCGAACTTCGAGGCCCTGAGCATGCCGAGCGCCACCTGGCCGTCTTCGGCTTCTTCGCAGTTGTTGCAGCCCATCTCCTTGAGCAGGCCCCGCACGATGCGGCGCATCGTGGAGAAGTCGTCGACGACAAGGAATTTGAGGTCACTCTGGTTCATGGCGGTCTTTCGGGCTGTGCTTTTCGGGGAAGCGGTCGCGGTATGAGGCGTTATCGGTCAGGGGGTGGCAGGACTTGAGGCCGTCGGCGGGCCGGGATCCTCCGGTTCGATCGTGGTGCGGAACACGCGGTCTTCCGCCTCGCGGTTCATCACGATGATGCTGATGCGGCGGTTGGCCGCGCTGCTCGGGTCGTTGCGATCGAAGGGCTGGCTGAAGGCCAGGCCCTGCACGCGCAGCACGCGGTTCTCGGCCAAGCCGCCGGCCACCAGCTCGCGGCGCGAGGCGTTGGCGCGGTCGGCCGAGAGTTCCCAGTTGCTGTAGCCGCGCTCGCCGCCCTGGAAGGGGTTCGCATCGGTGTGGCCCTCGAGCGTCAGCAGGTTGGGCACCTCGGTGAGGATCGCGCCGATGGCCTGCAGCAGCTCGCGCATGTAGGGCTTCACGATCGCGCTGCCGGAGTCGAACATCGGCCGGTTCTGCTCGTCGACGATCTGGATGCGCAGGCCGTCGCGCGTCATGTCCAGCCTCAGCTGCGAGGACATCGCCTTGAGCCGCTCGCTGGCCTGGATCTTCTCCTCGATCGTGTTCTTGACTTCCTGCAGCCGCGAGATCTCGGCGCGCCGCTGCTCGGCCTTCAGCGCGGCCAGGTTGATCGACTTCTTCTGCGCATCGACGTCGCCGCGCTTGACCTGGCCGCCGGAGCGGGTGAGGTCTTCGCCACCGCCCTTGACCACGTGCGAGGCATCGCCCGAGCCGGCGCCGCCGGCCAGCGCCACCTTCATCGGCGACGAGAAGTAGTCGGCGATGCCCTTCTTGTCGCCCTCGGTGGTCGAGCCGAGCAGCCACATCAGCAGGAAGAAGGCCATCATCGCCGTCACGAAGTCGGCGTAGGCGATCTTCCACGCGCCGCCGTGGGCAGCATGGCCGCCCTTCCTGACGCGCTTGACGATGATCGGTTGGAGTTTCTTTGCGTCGCCGGCCACGGGTCAGCTCCTTACTTCTTCTTCACGTGGCTTTCGAGCTCCAGGAAGCTCGGGCGCTCGGTCGAATACAGCACCTTGCGGCCGAACTCGATGGCCACCTGCGGCGCGTAGCCCTGCATCGAGGCCAGCAGCGTGGTCTTGATGCACTGCAGTTCCTTGCCGTCCTCGTCGATCTTCTGCTCCAGCAGGCCGGCCAGCGGCTCGGCGAAGGCGTAAGCCAGCAAGATGCCGAGAAAGGTGCCGACGAGCGCTGAGCCGATCATGGCGCCGAGCACGGCCGGCGGCTGGCCGACCGAGCCCATGGTGTTCACGACCCCCAGCACCGCGGCCACGATGCCGAAGGCCGGCAGCCCGCCGGCCACGCGGGTCAGTGCGGCGGCGGCGGCATGCGCCTCGGCGTGGTGGGTCTCGACCTCGCTGTCCATCAGCGATTCGATCTCGTGGGCGTTCAGGTTGCCCGAGACCATCATGCGCAGGTAGTCGGTGATGAACTCGGTCACGTGGTGGTCGTGGCCGACGACCGGGAACTTCTGGAACAGCGGCGAGTTGTGCGGGTCCTCGACGTCCTTCTCGATCGACATCAGGCCTTCCTTGCGCGCCTTCTGCAGGATCTCGTAGAGCAGGGCGAGCAACTCCATCGCCCGCGCCTTCGAATACTTCGAGCCCTTGAAGCACGCGCCCAGGCCCTTGGCCGTGGCCTTGAGCACCTTGGGCTGGTTGTTGGCCACGAAGGCGCCGAAGGCGCCGCCGAAGATCGTGATCAGCTCGAACGGCAGCGCATGCAGCACGACGCCGATGTTGCCTCCGTGCGCGATGAACACGCCGAAGATGCAACTGATGGCGACCAGCCAACCGACGATGACAAACATGGTGAGGGGATTCCCGTCTCGTTCACGGCAGGCCGCGTCAGCGCAGCCCTTGGCGGGGATATCGGCCGGGTTCGCCCTCAGCTTGAGGCTGCGATGGCCGGGCGGCCCCACAAGAAAAAAGCGGACTCACTCGATGAAGAGGAGTCCGCTTGAAAGCACAGGGGTTGTGCTAGGAGGAGACAAGCATGAACAAATTCAAGCTGACAAGGTGAGTGATCGGCCGGCCCGCCAGGGTTTCAAGTGGCCCGCCACTGCACCGGGGCCGAAATACGTAAGCGTTCGAAACAGCCCGCCACTCAGGCCGCGGCGTGGTTGGCCAGCTGGCGGCTGGCGGCGCTGGGCATCTGCAGCGCCCCGGCCTGGCGGCCCTTGCCCGCACGCGCCGGCGGGTTGCACAGGCCGCAGACGAAGTGCTTGGCAATCTCGTGCGGGTGGGTGACGTAGTGGCCGCCGCACTTGGTGCACTTGGTCATCGTCAGCATGCCGTTGTCGACGAACTTCACCAGGCGCCAGGCGCGCGTCACCGACAGCATCGGCTCCAGGCCCTGGGCGGCCGTCTGCTCCATGTAGAGCTGGTAGGCCTTGATGACGGTGTCGATCTCCTCGAGCTCCGAAGTCTTGTTCAGGTACTCGTGGATGTTCAGGAACAGGCTGGCGTGGATGTTCGGCTGCCAGGTCATGAACCAGTCGGTCGAGAAGGGCAGCTGGCCCTTCGAAGGCGACTTGCCCGAGACTTCCTTGTACAGGCGCAGCAGGCGCTCGTAGGACAGGTCGGTCTCCGACTCCAGCACCTGCAGGCGGGCGCCGAGGTTGATCAGCGTGACGGCGCGCTCGATCTGGCGGGCTTCGGTCAGGATGCTCTTGCTGCGGGCCATGTTGTCCTCCGGGTGCTGTTTCGAGTTGGCTGTGACGGGATCAGGCGGCCTCTTGATGGCGGCCGGCCATCAGGATGGAAGCGTGCAGGCGGCTGACGCTGTCGTTGGCGGCCGACTTGCCGTGGCTGGTCAGCAGGCCCCAGACCAGGTCGTCGTCCATGCGGAAGCGGCACAGCAGCGTGTTGCCGGTGGCGATCTTCATCATCTGCGCCGGCGTCAGCGTGGCGATCAGGTTGGCGGTTTCTTCCGAGACGCCCAGGCGGAACAGGGCTTGTTCACGGTCGGCGCGGATCAGGCTCTGCGCCAGCATCAGGTACGACAGGTTGGCTTCGCGGATCTCGGCGAGGATCTGGTTCGTGTCCATGGGTCTGTTCCTTAGCTGGTTCGGTGGCTGATCGGTGTAGAGACTTGTGTCTCGGCCTGGAATGAACTGTAAGGACGGAAACAAGACGGAAACATCAGTTCACTTCCGCGGCTGAAGTCCGGCTTTTTCTGCGGGGCCTGTAAGGCAAATTCCTACAAAGTCTGCTGCCGCACGATTTGAACCGTCGAAGTGTGGCTGATGCGGGAATCGGCCTTCTGCCAGGCGGGCTATCGTGGTCGGCATGGTCGGGGCGCTGCGCCTCGGCACCCGCCCGGAAAGCCCTTGCCATGCGTGTTGCCATCGTCACCCCGTACTACAAGGAGCCGCGCTCCTGGATCCAGCGCTGCATCGACAGCGTGCGCGCCCAGACGGCACCCTGCGATCACCTGCTGGTGGCCGACGGCCATCCGCAGGATTGGGTCGATTCGGCGGGCGTGCGCCACCTGAAGCTCGACCGTTCGCATGGCGACTTCGGCAACACGCCGCGCGCCATCGGTGGCCAGCTCGCGATCGCCGAGCAGTACGACGCGATCGCCTTCCTCGATGCCGACAACTGGTTCGAGCCGAGGCACGTGCAATCGTGCATCGAGGTCGCGCTGCGCACCGGGGCCGACGTGGTCACCGCCCAGCGCCGCTTCGTGCGCGAGGACGGCTCGGTGATGCCGGTCCGCTACGGCGAGGATGTGCGCGGCGACCACGTCGACAGCAACTGCTACTTCCTGCTGTTCGGCGCCTTCCACACCGTGCCGCGCTGGCTGCTGATGCCGCGCCCGATGGCGATGTGGGGCGACCGCTTCTACCTGTCGTCGCTGCGCGAGGAGGGCCTGAAGGAGGCCCGCACCGAAGGGGTGACGGTCAACTACCTGTGCACCTGGGCGGATGTGTACCGCGCCGTCGGCGAGGCGCCGCCGGCTTTTGCCAAGCAGGGCCTGCCCACGCAGCGCCTGCTCGACTGGGTGCGCCGCCTGCAGCCGGGCGACATGGCCCACGTGCAGCGCCTGAGCGGATGCAGCCTCCCGGCCTACTTCCGCGCGCATCCTTGACCCCCACGCCCCCTTCCGGGGGCTGCCCCCGGAGGGGGCTCGCGCAGCGGCCCGGCGAAGCCGGATCCGCGCACGCCACTTGAAGGGGGCGGCGCTTCGCGCGCCCGTCGGGTTTCAGCGGGCCATGGCGCGGTTCAGCGACACGTCGGCGTACTCGCCGACGGTGTCGAAGAAGCGGAAGCCGCCCTGGCGGGAGTTCTGGATCGCGTACTGTCCGCCGGGCAGCGAGATGATCGGCAGGCCGTGGGCCTCGGCGAAGTAGATCGCGAAAGGGCACACCAGCGTCGGCTCGAAGCGCGGGTCGTGCTGCCACGGCGTGTTGGTGAAATCGTCGCCGCCGATGATCGCGCCCTCGCGCATCTTGGGCAGCAGGCGGATCAGGTCGATCGTGATGCCGCGCAGCGTGTGGTCGCCGTCGACGTAGGCGAAGTCGAGCGAGCCGTCGGGGATCGCATCGATGACCTCGCTGGTGCGGCCGCGCAGCACGTTGAGCTTGTCGGCCGCGAAGGCGGTCTTGGCCATCGCTTCGGCGTACACCTCGTCGAAGGCCTCGGGGCTGACGTTGAAGGGCTTGTTCCAGTCCGGCAACCTGGCCCACGGGTCGATCATGTGGTACTGGCGGATGCTGGGGCAGGCGGCGAGCATGTCGCGCGCGAAGTCACCCTTCCAGACGCCGATCTCGGCCATCGCCGCGGGCGCGAGCTGGCGCAGGATGCGCGTCCACAGGTCGGTGCGGTCGCGCGAGCCGACGAGCGGGCGCAGGAATTCGAGGCTGTCGATCTTCATGGTGTGGGGCCGGGCGGCGTCAGGCGGTGGCGGTTTCGGTCATGTCTTGCATGGCGGTGGCGGCCGTGCCGCCACGCACCGGCCAAGCGGCGAGGAATTGCTCGATCAGGCGCACATTGCCGGCGCGGTCGCCGTCGAACGTGCGCTCGGCGAGCCGCTCCAGCAGCTCGTGCAGCGCCTGGCACTCGGCCGGGGGCGTCAGCGAGGCCTGGGTGCGGTTCAGGCTGCCTTCGGCGAACTGCCGGCGCAGGGGAGTGTGCAGCGCGGCCTCCAGGCGGCCCAGGCGCTCGGCATCGAACAGGTCCTGGTAGCGCAGGAAGATCACGTCGGCGCCGTCACGGTACAGCTCGATCACCCGGCGGTACATCTGGCGCCAGACGGCGAAGGCGTCGGACACGCTGATGCGGAAGTCGCGCAGGTAGGGCGAGCTTCGGCATTCCTTCAGCACGCTCTCGGCCGTGATGGCCGGCGCGCGGTGGATGCACAGCACGGCCGCTTCCGGCACCTGCTCGAGCCAGGCCGGTGCGGTCAGCGAGAAGCGCGGGTCCTTCAGGCAGAACGGGCTCTTGGCCAGGGCGCCGGCGATGCCGCCGCGGTGGCCGTCGTTCCAGCGAGCGGGCATCGCATCCGGGAAGCGGGCCAGCCAGAGCTGGCCGGGCGTGAAGCCCTGCAGCAGCGCGCGGGTGCCGTCGGTGCCGAGGTGGCTGACGGCCGAGTGCATCAGGATGGCCTCGTTCAGGTCGTTGATCTGCCGGTTCTCGAAGAAGCCCTTGGGGTTGGACGGCGAGGGCGCGTACAGATCCGTCGCATGGCGGTGGGTGTCGGGGCCGAACATGCCGGCCAGGCAGCTCGTGCCGCTGCGGCCCGAGCCGCAGATGAGCACCGAGCGGGGCTTGGGCGGTGCCGGCCGGGCGGCGACGGGTGCGGCCGTGGCCGTGCCCGTGGCGGGGGATGGTGCCGGGGCCTCGCCCAGCGCCAGCGGCTGTAGCGGGTGCACGATGGCCATCGCCGGCGGGTCCGTCCAATCGGTGGGCGCGGTGTCGAGCGCACACAGCACGCCGCGCACGGCGGCCGCGCGGGTCTCGCGCGCCGGGTCGACCGGGCCGAGCACCAGCGCGCCGCGCCGCGCGTCGCCGTAGGACGACAGCGCGCGGAAGCTCATCGTGCGCATCATGTCCGGCTCCCAGCCGCACTGGTACCAGCGCAACAGCTCGCCTTCGAGCTCGCCGGCGCCACGCGGGCGCGCCGGCCAGAAGGCGATGCGGCCGATGGCCTGCGGGCTGGCGGCGGCGGAGACTTCCTCGATGAGCCCGGCCGGCAGGCCGGGCGCGAACAGCAGGTCGACCGGCATGTCGGGCTCGTCGGCCACCGGCACGTGCTGGACCAGCGACGGCCGCACGGTGGCCAGGGCATCCGCCCAGCCGGGGCCGGCCATGACGATCGCGGTCTTGGCGCCGAGGTTGGTGCACAGGTCCAGCGCCGGCGCCAGGTCCAGGGCCTGGCCGGGTGCCGCCTTCAGGGCGGGCTGCGGCTCGGTCATCGCGCTCAGCCCCAGGGCGACCTTGGCCAGCGCGCTGTGGCGGCCGAGCGCCAGGTGGCGCAGCGGGCCGTAGCCGGCCGCGACCGGGTCGCGCACGAGATCGGTATCGGGGTGGCGGCCGGGGCGCGGCTGCTGGGCGTAGTTCAGCGCCGTCTCGACCAGGTTGGCGGCGCTCAGGTCCTCGCCGCCGACGATGCGGTCGTGCAGCTGCTGCCACTGGTAGGCCTCGCCCGGCACGTTGCGCGTGCGGTTGCGCACCCGGCAGGCCTGCCAGCCGTTGATCACCTTGGCCGAGAGCTGGGCCACGCTGCGCACCGGCAGGTGGGCCACGGCGGCGCCGTCGATGCGAACCTGCGGCACGGCCACGCCATCGGCGCGGCGCACCGCATGGTTGCCCTGCTCGACCACAAGGCGCTGGTCGTCGGCCGGGTCGCGCCGGACGACGGCCTTGTAGTAGACGGGCTCTTCGCGGCGCCGGCGCTCGGTCACCGCGCCCAGCGGGTCGGCCAGGAGCTGCGCCGGGTCGACCTCGGCGCGCGGCACGTAGGTCATCCAGGGCAGCAGGGCGCTGCCGCCAGGCGGCAGCGCGCCGAGCACGCCCTCGAGCGCGGCGCGGCTGGGTGCGCGCAGGAACTCGTCCGCATCGAGCAGGTAGACGATGTCAGGGTTGAAGACCGGCGCCACCATCCGGTAGGCGCGGGTGATCTTCTCGGATTGGAAGTGGCCGAACACCGGGTCGTCGATGATCAGCAGCGGCAGCCCTTCCTGGCGCAGCGCCTCGAGGATCTGGCGCGTGCCGTCGCTCGAATCGTTGTCGATCACGACCATCAGGTCGACGAAGCCGAGGTTGTGTCGGATCGAGGCCTCGATGATGTCGGCCTCGTTCTTGACCATCGCGATGGCGAGCGCGTTCATGCGTTGCATTCCTTGTCGAGCGGCAGGGGCGATGCACCCGCCCAGCGCCGGTGACTGACACTCTAGTGAGTGGCGCCGCGCTCGAAGCGGCGAAAAGGGCCGGAAGTCACGGCCATCCGCGCGCCCGGGGGAGGCGCCAGAATGCCGCCTCATGAGCGCACCCCCGCCTGCCCCGGTCGCCGACGCGCCAGCCGTCGCGGCGCTGTCCGGCCTGAGCCGCTGCCTGCTCGCGCTGCACGCATCGGCCGACCAGCCGCTGAGCATGCAGTGGGTGGCCCATGCGCTGGAGGCGCTTCGGCCCGCCGTGCCGTTCGAGCGCGCCTGGTGGGGTGAATGCTCCACGGGCGATGAGCGCGAGCCGCCGTTGAACTGGCAGCACGGCAGCATCGGGCTGGCGCCCAGCTTCGCCGAGGAGTGGAACGCCATCGGCTCGGCCGACGAGTTCGCCCGCGCGTCGATGGGCCGGCTGGGCGAGGCCTGCTGCTCGAGCGGGCACGATTCCGCCGGCCCGGCCATCGAGGGCTTCTCGCGCCGCCACGACCTCTACCACGCGATGGCCGTGACGCTCGAGCTGCCCGACAGCGGCCTGATGTTCTTCGTCTCGCTGTACCGCGGGGAAGGCGAGCCGGCCTTCGATGCGCTGGAGGCGGCCGCCTTCCAGGCGTTCTGTGTCCACCTGCGGCAGATCTGGCACCGCCGCCTGCAGCAACTGCTGAGGCGCCCGGGTCGGGTGGGCGGCGAGGGCGGCGAGGGCTTTGCGCTGGCCGAGGCCTCGGGGCGGGTGGTCTACCTCGACAGCGCCTTTGCCCAGGCCCTGAGCGGCGAGTTCGAAGGCTGGCAGGGGCAATGGCTGCCGCCGGCGCTGGTGCGCCCGGCCCGCGAGCTGCCCGCCACGCTGCGCCTGGGCGGGCGGGCGCTCGGCCTGGCGGCCTGCGGCGATCTGCTCGCCCTGTCCTGGGGCGGCCGGCCGAGCGGGCCTGGGCCTGCCCTGGCGCCGCGCGAGCGCGCGGTGGCCGCGCTGTATGCCGAGGGCCAGTCCTACAAGGCGATCGCCGCCCGGCTCGGCCTCAGCCCCGCGACGGTGCGCACCTACCTGCGGGATGCCTACCTGCAGCTGGGCGTGCGCAACAAGGTGGAGCTCGGGGCCCGGCTGACCCAGGAATGAATGGTTGGCCCCTACGCAGGCCTGAACCCACCCCCTCCGCATTTGCGGAGGACCGTTTCTCGCGCCGCCTCGATAGGCTCGCGGCCAGTCCATCTTTCTCAAAGGGGTTGGCATGCGAGGGGCGAAAGGGGCGCTGCGGCGCGCAGGGTGGGGCGGCGTGGCGCTGATGTCGGCGGTGTTGGGTGCCGTGCTGGTGGCCGTGGGTTGCGGCGGGTCCGAGCCGGATGCGGACACCGTGCTGCGCAACGGCTATGTCTATACGGTGGATGAGAACGACGCGGTGCAACAGGCGGTCGCGGTGCGCGACGGGCGCATCGTCTATGTCGGCAGCGATCAGGGCGCGAACCGTTTCGTCGGCTCGCGCACCCAGGTCATCGATCTGGGCGGGCGCATGCTGATGCCCGGCTTCGTCGACGGCCACCTGCACCCGCTGGCCGGCGGCCGTGCGCTGCTGCTATGCAACCTGAACTACGCACCGCTGAGCCGTACGCAGATGCAGGCGGCCATCCAGGCCTGCCTGGACGACAGCAGCGACAAGGAGCCCGACACCTGGCTCGAGGTGGTCAACTGGGTGCGCCAGGCCACGCAGGCCATCGATGCCGACCCGGACAAATCCACGCTCGATGCGCTGACGACCTCGCGGCCCATCCTCGTGCGCTCGTCGGATTTCCACACCGTGCTCACCAACACCCGCGGCCTCGCGCTGGCGGGGGTGACGAAGGACACGCCCGACCCTGCCGGCGGCAGCTTCGCCCGCGATGCGCAGGGCAACCCCACCGGCATCTGCGAGGACGCGGCGGGTTGGATGGTCTCGGCCATGATCCCGCCCGACACCGATGAGGACCGCCTCGCGCAAGGCCGCGCGGCGCTGGCCGCGATGCGGCTGCAGGGCGTGACCAGCTTCATGGACGCGGCCTCGGGCGAAGACCAGGCCAAGACCTTCACGGCGCTGCAGCAGGCCGGCGAGCTGACGGCGCGTGCCTTCCTCGCGCCCACGATTTCGGTCGAGGAGGCCGCCGCCAGCCCGGCCGACGCCGTGGCCGCGGTGAAGGCGCTGGCCGCGCGCTACGACCAGGGCACCTTCCAGCCCGCGCCGGGCGTGAGCCTGCGCCATGTGAAGATGTTCGGCGACGGTGTCGTCAACGCGCCTGCCGACACCGGCGGCCTGCTGGCGCCCTACAACACCAATGCCGGCACCGACACCGCGCCGAACTGGGTGCCGGGCACCAACCTGGGCAGCGTCTACTTCGCGCCCGAGGTCTGGAAGCCGCTGATGGCCGAGATCGCCAAGTCGGGCCTGGACCCGCACGTGCACGCCACCGGCGAGCGCACCGTACGCCAGGCGCTCGATGCCTACGAATACGCCCGCCAGCAGGTGCCCGGGACCAGCTTCCGCCCGGTGATCGCCCACAACGAGACCGTGGCGACAGCCGACTACGCGCGCTACCAGGCGCTGGGCGTGATGGCCAGCTTCTCGTTCCAGTGGGCCCAGCAGGCGCCGTACTCGGTGGGCGAGACCGAAGCCCACCTCGGCCCCGACCGCTTCGCCCGCATGGAGCCCTTCGGCAGCCTGCACAACGCCGGCGCCCGCGTGGGCTATGGCAGCGACTGGCCGATCGACCCCTTCGACGAGATGCTGGCGCTCAAGATCGGCGTGACCCGCTCGGGCGACCCGGAAAGCCCGAACAGCTTTGGCCCCGATTTCGCGGGCAAGATCAATGCGGACCCCGCGCTCTCCCGCGCCGACGCGCTGCGCGCGATCACGATCAACTCGGCCTGGCAGCTGCGCCTGGAGCAGCACGTCGGCTCGATCGAGCGCGGCAAGTTCGCCGACCTGATCGTGCTGGACAAGAACTTCATGCAACAGCCCGACGAAGAGCTGGCGCGCAACCAGGTGCTGCTGACCATGGTCGGCGGCCAGGTGGTGATGGCGAAGGCGCCATTCGGCCAGACGGCAGGCGCCGCCGTGACGACCGCCTCAGGTCGCCAGCGCGCGCTGAACCTGCGCGCAGCCAACGGCCACGCGGTGGTGCCGGGCGCCGGCCACCCGCACGGCGACGGGCACAACCACTAATTGGTCGCGGCGGCGGGGCTGCCGGCGATGCTGCCCGTCCCGGCGGTGGCGCCGTCGTCCGGCACCTGCCAGACATCGTCGGCCTCGATCCCGCCGAAATCGGCGCGCATCGTGCGGGCGGTGGTGCGCTCGCGCAGCGAGGTGGCGATCTTGCGCAGGTTGACCTTCATGAACGCGGCCTGCTCCTTGGCGCAGGGCTTGAGTTGAAGGTCCAGCCACTTGAACTCGGCGATCTCGAAGCGGTGGTCGAACCAGCCCAGGTACCAGAACCAGTCGGTGTAGTACAGCCACGAGTTCTCGTTCAGCGCGCGCAGGTGGGTCGGGTCCTGCCAGGCGGTGGGGGCGTGCTCGTAGGGTACCTCGATCATGAACTGGCCACCTTCCTTCAGCAGCGCCAGCACGTTGCCCATCAGCATGGGCAGGTCGGGCACGTGCTCGAGCACGTTGTTGGCGTAAACCAGCTCGAGCTGGCCCGCCTCCAGTTGCACGTGGCCGCCGCGGCAGGTGGGGGCCGCCAGCGGCAGGCTGACCGGCTGGCCCAGGTCCAGCACCAGGTCGGGCTCGGCGCGTTCGAGAATGTCGATGTTGAGCCAGCCGGGCTTGTAGTCCTTGCCCGAGCCAAGGTTGATGCGGGCCGGGCGCCAGGGCTCGCTGCCGCGGGTCTGGCCGTGGGCCTGGTGGAAGCCCGCGGCGAAGGCCAGCAGGTCGGCGTAGGCCTCGATCGGGTCGTGCCGGGTGAAGGCGTCGAGCTTGGCGCGCGCCGCGTCGAAGAAGGCCGGCTGGTTGAACTGCTCGCGGAAGAACGCGGCCGGGTCGGCGCCGTCGAGCCAGAACACGGCGTCTTCGAAGGCCGCACCGGGCCGGGTGCGCGGCGTGCGCTCCGAGATGACCGGCGTGCCCAGCGACAGGCACTGGAAGGCCCGCGCCTGCTCGAAGCGGCTGCTCTCGTAGAAGTGGCAGTTCAGCACGGCCTTGGCCTGGCGGATGAAGTCGTCGCGCTCGGGGCCGTAGACGGGGGTGTCGAAGCTCGCCACGCTGAAGCCGGCCTGCTCGATCTTGTCGAGGAAGGCGCGGCGGCGCGGGTTCATGCTGCCGAAGAACAGCAGGTCGATCGGCCGCTCTTCCAGCGCCGGCGAGGCATCGCCGCGCAGGTAGGGCGCGTGCGCGAAGGGAAACAGCGGGATGTCGGCCGGGTCGGCGGCGGGGTCGAGGTAGGCCGCGAGGTTGTCGGCGTCGTAGTCGCACACTGCATTGCGGCGCAACAGGTTCAGGTAGTCGGCGTTGACCTGGGCGCCACCCTGGCCGAGCTGCTCGAGGTTGACGAAGATGCAGGCGTGGCGCCGCGTCCACTCGGCCGGGAAGCCCAGGTGCGCGCCGAACACGAAGTTCACCGCGTCTTCGCGCAGCCGGTTCTTCGAGATCGTGACCTCGGCGCCCATGCGGCGGAACTGGTAGCGGAAGTAGCGCGCCTGGTCCAGGAAGCCCAGCGAGTGCACATAGCCGGCGGGCTGCATGATGGCGAGGTGGACGAGCGGCAGGTTCATGGCGGCGTGGGCGAAGCACCGGCTTGAGCGCCGGTACGTGCCACTCTAGACAGCCCGTGCGCGGGTGAAGCCAGGAAAAGATCGGTACTTCCGGCCTTTCCAGCGGCAGCGATGGGTCACTGCAAAGCCCGGCAGCGAACTGGTGCGACAGGCGCCGCTGAATCACGCACGTGGTGCAGGAACGCCTCGAAATCAGGAGTTAGACAAGGGTTTTCCCTGGCATAGGGTTTGCACTGGGTCGACTGTCCGCCACGAGCGGGCGTCAACCCAAAAGGAACTCCACATGTCCTCCTCGACCCCTGGCTCGACCCTGAAGTTTGCCGCTCTGACCCTGTCTCTTATCGCATCGGTGCTCGGCTCCAGCGCGGCCCATGCGTCGAACCCGCGGTTGCTGGCCCGCGAGGTGACGGGTGTCTACGACATGCAGAACGGCAGCACCGTCCGCATCGACGTTCTCGACCGACGCGTGGTACTGGTGGAGAGCTCGGCCCTGGAGCAATGGACGGCCGCAAACTCCAATCTTCTGGTGAGCCCGGACGGCATGCGCAAGATCAGGCTGTTCCGCGACTTCGACG
>NZ_DATFAN010000164.1:0-5101 GCF_035254525.1 Ideonella sp.
CAAGGAACGCGAGAAGGCGAAGCTGGAGCAGCAGCGCAAGGAGCAGGCCTCGGCCGCCGCGCGCGAGAAGGCCCGCCAGGACCAGCTGCGCCGCATGAACGAGCAGCTCGGCGGCAGCGGCGCGCCCACCAGCACCGGCACGGCCGCGCGCGATGCCGGCCCGTCGGCGAGTTATGCGGGCCGCATCGTCGCGCGCATCCGACCCAACATCCAGCTGTTGTTCGAAGTCTCGGGCAACCCGACGACGGAGGTGCGCCTGATCGTGATGCCGGACGGCACGATCACCAAATCCGACATCGTCAAGCCCAGCGGCGTCAAGGAATGGGACGACGCGGTGATCCGCGCCATCGAGAAGACGGCCATGCTGCCGCGTGACGAGAATGGCCGCGTGCCCTCGCCGATGGTGCTCAGCGTGTCGCGCTTCCCGAAGTCCTAGGCATCGGCAGCGCGGCATCGGCCGCCCCGAGGAACCGCGGCGCGATGAACCGATCGACCGACCAGCGCCCCGGGCCCCAGAGGATCAGCCCGGCGAGCAGGCTGCCCCAGAACACGTGCTGCTGCAGCGCGGCGTCGGCAATCTCCTGCAGGCTCAGCACCGCGACGATGTTCAGCACGAACAGGCCCATCGCACCGAAGCGGCCGGCCACGCCGAGCGCCAGCAGCACCGGCAGCACCAGCTCGCCGGTGGTGCCGGCCACCGCGGCCAGCTCGGGCGGCAGCAGCGGCACATGGTACTCGTCGGCGAACAGCGCGAGGGTCGTCTCCCAGTCGCGGATCTTGGTCAGACCGGACAGGAAGAAGGCCCGCGCGACATAGAGCCGCGCGGCCAGCAGGGCCAGCGGTTGCAGGGCCTCGAGCCAGCCGACGACGCGCAGCCAGGCGCGCGCCAGCACAGGGGGCGCAGTCCACATGGAACACTCTCCTTCAGGTTGGATCGGGATCGGGCCGGATCTCGGCCAGCCAGCCCTCGCGCAGGGCGCGTGTGAGCCAGCGCTCGAAACTGAAATCGGGGTGGCGATCGAGCGTGACCGCCAGCGCCGCGCCGAGCGGGCGGCCGCCCAGCAGCTCGTCGTGGAAGGTCTGTTCGTCGGCGCCGAGCGACGCCAGCTCGACGCGATGCCCGCGTCGCCAGACCCACACAACGCTGCCCTCGCCCGCTGCGAGTGCCGCTCGCACCGGCGCCAGCTCGGGCTCGGCATCGGGCGGCACCTGGTGCGCCTGCCACATCAGCAGCACCGGCCAGGCCGAAGGGATCGGCGCGCTGCCGGCGACGAAGCGCACTTGCAGCGTCGCCGGGTCTTCGCCAGTCAGCGCCTGCAGGTCGGGCGGGGCATCCGGTGGATCGGCCGCCGTGTGCGCTCGGTGCACGGCCCATTCGAGCCGCGCCACGTCGGCCAGCCACGGCAGATCGGCCAGCTCCGGCACGTTCGCGATCCACGCGGCCAACTCGGCGCCGAACCAGGCCAGGTCGCCCCGCGTCGGCGGGTGGTGGATCAACAGGTCGCGCGCCAGCGCGGCCATGGTCTCGTCGCCCAGCAGGCGAGCCAGCACGGGGTAGGCGGCAACGAGCGCGCGCTCCGCCACGGCCTGCACGTTGGCACGGTACGCCTGCAGACCGGCAAGCTTGTGCGGCACGCCAGCGCCCCGCCCCGGCAGCGCCACGCACCCGATCGGCAGGCCCTCGCGCCAGGGCGCGCGCAAGGCCTGCAGCAGGCCTTGCTGGCGCTCGGATTCGGCAGCGCGGCTCATCGCGCGAGCCCCGCGCGGCCGACCGAAGCGGCGAACTCCCCCATGACATCCTCGGCCCGCTGCGCCTCGGCCAGCAGCACGTCGAACGCGGGCAGCTCGGTGTCCCACTCGATCAGCGTCGGGTGCGGCCCGAGGCGCTCGATCGTGTGGCGGAAGACCCGCCACACCGGCGGATGCACCGGCGAGCCGTGGTCGTCGATCACCAGCACGCCGCTGTCGTTGTAGCCCGCGAGGTGGATCTCGCCGACGATGCCGGGGTCGAGCGCATCGACCCAGGCGCAGGCATCGGCCACGGCATCGGGCGCGCCGCGGTTCAGGCTGTTGACGACGAGGTTGTTGACGTCGAGCAGCAGGCCGCAGCCGCTGCGCTGCGCCAGCGCATTGAAGAACTCGGGTTCGGCCAGCGTGTCGTCTTCCCAGCGCAGGTAGGCACAAATGTTCTCGATCAGCAACGGGCGCTTCAGCCGATCCTGCACTTGCTGCACGTGGGCCACCATCAGGTCGAGCGAGGCGTCGGTGAAGGCGATCGGCAGCAGGTCGCTGCCATGCAGCACGGGGCCGCCGCCCGGCATCGCCACGCGGGCAAAGCTCGCATGGTCGGACACCCGCACGGGTTGCACGCGCTCGACCAGGGCGGCGAGCTGGTCTAGGTGCCATGGGTCCAGCCCGGCGGCGGAGCCCAACGCCAGGCCGACCCCGTGCAGGCTGACCGGGTAGTGCGCACGTGCCTGCCCGAGCAGCGCCAGCGCGGCGCCGCCCTCGGCGAAGAAGTTCTCGGAATGGACCTCGATGAAGCCCAGGGCCGGCCGCCGCTCGAGCAGCTCGCGATAGTGCGGCTGCCGCCAGCCGATGCCGGCCATGCGGGCGGTCGAGAGGCTTTCGGGCAGAGCGGGCATGGCGGGTCTGTGGCGGCGCGTCAGGCCCGGCTCACTTCTTCATCTTCGTCTTGGCCTCGTCCGCCGTCAGGCCCTTCAGGTCCTTGCAGGTGCCCTTGGCGACGTATTTCCACTCGTTCGGGTCCATGTCGGTCTTGGCCTGGCCGGCGCAGGAGTGGCTGCCGTTCAGGTTGGCGCAATCGTTCTGACCTGCTTTGACGATGCCATAGCACTTCTCCTTGGCCTTGTCTTCGGCATGCGCACTGGCGCTGGCCAGGCCAAGCGCCATCACGGTGGCGAGGGCAGAAGCGACGATCTGGCGCTGCTGGGTCATGGTTGGTATCTCCTGGATCGGGTTGATGAATGGGACAGGCATGGGTCGATGGGCCGCCAAGTTCCTTACACTGCCGCCCAACGCCATCTCGAGAACCGCCCGCATGACGGATTTTGCGCAGCAGGTCGAAGCCTTGCGACCCCAGTTGTTGCGGTACGCACGCAGCCAGCTGCGCAACGATGCCTGGGCCGAGGACGCAGTGTCCGACACGCTGCTGGCCGCACTGGAGAAGCCGCAGGGCTTCGCCGGCGCTTCGGCGTTGAAGACCTGGCTGGTCGGCATTCTCAAGCACAAGCTGATCGACCAGTTGCGTCGCCATGCGCGCGAAGCCACCGTGCTCGACCGCGACGACGGCGAAGACCTGGACGCCGTGCTGTTCGACGAGACCGGCCATTGGCGCGACGTGCCGGTCGACTGGAGCGAGCAACCCGAGGCGCTGTGCGGCCAGCGCCAATTCCTGGCCGTCCTCGACGCCTGCGTCGAGAAGCTGCCGGCGACGCAGGGCCGCGTCTTCATGATGCGCGAGTGGCTGGAGCTCGACACCGAGCAGATCTGCAAGGAATTGGCGATCTCCACGACCAACCTGTGGGTGCTGCTGCACCGCGCCCGGCTGCGCCTGCGCGATTGCCTGCAAGCAACGTGGTTCAACGCCGTGGGCAAGGCCGGAGGGCAGGCATGAAGTGGATGATCAACTGCAAGGAGGCCACGCACCTGGTGCTGCAGGGTGAGGACCAGGCCTTGTCGTGGTCGGACCGGCTGCGTCTGCGCATGCACCTGGCGATCTGCGCCGCCTGCCCGCGTTTCGTGCGCCAGGTGGCGGTGATGCGCATGGCAGTCGGCCGCTGGCGCGCCTATCGCGACGAAGCCGACGGGCCGCCCCCCGCACCCTGAGGCCGGCCGGGCTCAGCCCCCGATCGACAACCCTTGCGCGGTCTGGGCCAGCAGTGCCCGCACCGCGGCCGCGTCGGGCCCAACATGGCGGTCGATGCGCCGGATGAACGGGCAGGTCAGCACCGCCAAGGCATGGCCGTAGGGGTCCAGCAGCGGCATCGACACGTCCGACACCCCGAACACCTGCTGGCTGTCGCCTTCCCAATGGCCTTGCGCGCGCACCTTCGCCAGCACGGCCGCCAACTCGCCCGTCGACAAGGGCACTTCCCCTTCCAGCACCTCGTGCTCGGCCAGCATCTCGCTGCGCCGCTGATCCGACTGGAAGGCCAGCATCACGTGGCCTGAGGCGGTGTCGACCAGGTTGACCCGCACGCCCAGCCGGATCGACAGCCCCCAGTTGTTCGGGCTGGCCACCTGGGCGACGACCGTCAGGTTGCCGCGGTCGTAGACCACCAGGTGGCAGGACTGCTCGGCCGCCTTGGCGAACGCGTCCATCGCCGGTTGGGCGCGAGCCACGAGACGGTCGAGCGGCGGGTGCCGGTGCGCCAGCACGAACAGCTTCAGGCCCAGCGCGTAGCGATCGCCCTCGGGCGAGCGGGTCACGTAGTGCCGCGCGACCAGGCGCTCGAGCATGCGGTAGATCTCGCTCTGGCTTCGCCCCATGGCCTTGACGATCTCGGCGCGCGTCAGGCCGAGCGGCTGCTCGGCCAGCAGCTCCAGGATGTCCAGGCCCTTGTCGAGCGCGGGGGCACGGTAGCGGTCCGGGGCAGCGTCGTTTTCGGTGCTCACGTCAGGCAGGCATGGCGGTTGGGCGTTCAAGGGTGGGGCCGACCAAGGGTTAGTACGGGCGGCCGCGGCTCGGCAGTGACTCTACAGTATTCATCCATGAACATCATGTTCGTATATGAACTGATGGTGGAAACCAGAACCCCCCAGGAGACGAGCGCGTGGGACGACTGCAGGGCAAGACGCTTTTGATCACTGCCGCGGCGCAAGGCATCGGCCGCGCCAGCGCCATCGCCTGCGCGCGCGAGGGTGCGCAAGTGTTCGCGACCGACATCGCGGCCGAGGGCCTCGCCACGCTGGCCGGGACGGCGGGCATTCAAACCCGCCGGCTGGACGTGCGCGACCCCGCCGCCATCACCGCGCTGGCCGCCGAGCTGCCGCCGCTGGACGGCCTGTTCAATTGCGCCGGCTTCGTGCACGAAGGCTCCATCCTCGACTGCGACGAAGCGTCTTGGGATTTCAGCCT